>DAITMV010000054.1:0-16028 GCA_036834985.1 Burkholderiaceae bacterium
GTCGAGGAGGTCCCCACAGGCGCAGAGGAGCTGCTGGCTGACGATGGCGCCATGGTGTTGGGAAGTGCTTGTGCCTGCTGAACCGACGTTTGGCTTACCGTGCCGGTGCTCGCGTCCAGACGCAGCGCGGCATAGGCCGAATGCATGGCACCTACGGAGTCTTGCACGGTCAATTTGAATACCACATCCCCTGAGCTTGGCGCAGCATTGATGACGACGCTCGATTGCGCGCTTGAGGCCGACATGACGGTCGGTCCACTGATCTGCTCCCACTTGTAGGCCGAAATCAATCGGCCTGTCACCGCATTGCTGGCGGTTCCATCCAGTGTGACGGCACCGCTGGCGGACTGACTGACGGCCGCCACGGCCAAGGGCGACGAGCCTCGGCTGATTGCAAGCGCCTGGGCGGCATCCAACACCCCAGCGCCACAGGCGGCGGTATTGCAATTGCAGTTGCCGAAACCCTGATTCACCGTACAGCTTGAATAGCCGGTCCCACTCCGGAACGGCCGAACGCCGGCCACCAGTTGCGCCTTCAGTTGCGCTGGGGTTAACGAGGGGTTGGCTCCCTTAAGCAAGGCCGCCGCAGAGGCCACCAATGGAGAGGAAAAACTCGTACCGGTTTTATACACATAGGTATTGGCGCCTGGGCTGGTAGTGCCTGCGTTACCAATCCCGTACAAACTATCGTAATAACCACCGGGGGCCATCAGGGTAATTTCAGCCCCCAGTGAGCTGTAAGCAGAGCGACTGCCATCCTTATCCAGGGCCCCCACCGACACCACACCGGCGCAACGGGCTGGCGACTCCACCGCACCGGCAGCGTTACCCGCAGCCGCCACAATCAGGGCACCTGCATTGGTGGCATCGGTCACAGCGCTTTGTTCATACGACCCACAGGTGGTGCCACCGCCCAGGCTCAAATTGATGATCTGCGCAGGGGTTGTGTTGCGAGGCACATTGGGGACATCCAACCCGGCGGCCCAACGCACGCCGTCCATCACGTCGGACAACAAACCACCGCATTTACCCAGGGCGCGTACCGGTAAAATACGGGCGTTCCAGTCCGCGCCTGCGATACCAGCCCGGTTGTTGGTGTTGCCCGCAATCAAACCTGCGATAAACGTGCCGTGCCACGAACTGTCTTTGACCGGGCAACCTGAAAAGGTGGGGTTGGAGGTGTCCGCGTTGGAGATCCAATTGCCCGGATCGGACGGATCGGCATCTCGCCCGTCACCATCATTGGCTGTTGCGGTCGATGTAATAAAGTCATAACCGGGCAAAATGCGCCCAAGGATCTCGGGGTGGCTAAACAGGATACCGCTATCAACCACGGCGACAATCACGCCAGCTGAGCCACGGAACATGTCCCAGGCGGCGCTGAAGTTGGCCGAGCCGGTGGTTGCGGTGTTGCCGTTCAAATACCATTGCAAGCCGAATGATGAATCGTTGGTGGTGGCATTCGAGAGCATGATGCGATCAGGGACTGCAAATTCGATCTCCGGATCGCTGCGCAGCCGGCGTAGTTGCGACAGCCGCGTTTCAGCACTCAGACCGGATTGAAACTGCAGTACATGTGCCCCATTGGAGGACGGCCGCACCCACGTGGCTTGCAGGCCATTGCGCTGCGCCAGGGCTGAGATATCTTCACCGTCTTTTTCCAGTCGACGCACGGTGGGCTGGCTTGATAACGACACGGCGTTTTTCATTTTGATGATCAAACGGCCCGATGCCATGTCAGCTGCAGTCTCTTGCGCAGCGGCAGTCAAGGAGGCGGCCAAACCCGCACCCGCTATCACTAATTTGACCCAAATCCCAGTTTTCACACCACCTCCAAATGCATCCCGCAACGGGCATCAACATTTGTTAGGTTAAGTGGACGCAGGGCAAAGCTAAGGTCGGATAAAGACGCAAAAAAGCGTTCTGTTTATCTACGCAAAAGGGGTAGGAAAAAACCTTATAGCACTGATGGGGAGGGGACTACAGAAAGAACTCAACGACTCGCTTGGCGATCAACACCGATCAACAAAAAACCCAAGCCTTCTTTCAAAGGATTGGGTTTTTGTCGACACCTTAAGCGGTATTACACGGGTGCTAAATCACCCCACCAAGGCCTTGGCAGCTTCCACCGCTTTATCAGCGGTAATGCCAAACAACTCAAACAACTGGCCTGCGGGCGCGGACTCGCCAAAGCGATCCAGACCAATCGGCTGACCGCGGCCAGCCATGGCGATGTACTTCCACCAGCCGTCTGTGACACCAGCCTCGATCGTTACCAGCGGCACACCGGCGGCAAATACGGAGGCCTTGTAAGCGGCATCCTGCCGGTCAAACACGGTGGTCGATGGCACGGAAATTACTCGAGCAGCAATACCCTGCTCGGCCAGCTTATCAGCGGCCTTGATGGCCAGGCTCAACTCGGAGCCCGTGGCAGCAATCGCCACCTGTGCTGTGGCGGCAGGCTCGGACAACACATATGCACCTTTGCGGATGGCATTGATCAAGTCAGGGCTGCGAGCCACAAAGGGCAGGTTTTGACGCGAAAACAGCAGGCTGCTTGGTCCATCCTTACGCTCAATCGCGGCAATCCAAGAGGCCATGGACTCAACCGAGTCCGCGGGGCGCCACACGTCCATGCCAGGGATCAAACGCAGTGAAGCGGCGTGCTCCACGGGCTGGTGGGTAGCACCGTCTTCACCCACACTGATATAATCGTCTGTAACAGCCTTGTAGATGCGCTTTTTCATAAGCGCAGCCATCCGCAGCGCGTTGCGCGCGTAGTCGGAGAAGGTGAGGAAGGTTGCACCAAAGGGGATGTACCCACCGTGCAGCGCCACGCCGTTCAGGGCAGCGGCCATACCAAATTCGCGCACACCCCAGTTGATGTGGTTGCCGCCCGTAAAGGCACCTTGTGGGCCGGAACGTACCGGCACGCACTTGGGCCAGTTGGTCAGGTTAGAACCCGTTAAGTCAGCCGAACCGCCGAGCAACTCAGGCAACACGTCAGCCAGCAGTGTGATGGCATTTTGGCTGGCTTTACGTGAGGCAATGGTTTCGCCCTTGGCGGCTACCAGCTCTAACAGTGCCGCGGCTTTGTCCGCAAAATCAGCCGGTAAATCACCCTGCATGCGGCGAGTCAATTCAGCGGCTTGCTCAGGGAACTTGGACGTATAGGCGGCAAACAATTTGTTCCAGGCTGACTCTCGGGCTGCGCCAGCCACTTGTGCGTCCCAGGCGTTGTACACCTCGGCAGGAATTTCAAACGGTGCATAGGGCCAGTTGATGGCTTGGCGCGTGGCGGCGATTTCCTTGTCGCCCAGCGGCGCTCCGTGTACTTTGTCGGTCCCTGCCAGGTTGGGAGAACCCGCGCCGATGGCGGTTTTGCAGCAAATCAGGGTGGGGCCTTTGTCCAGCGCGGCGTTTTGTTTGGCGGCAGCAATGGCGGCATCAACCGCTTCAACGCTGTGACCATCTACAGCGGGAATCACATTCCAGCCATAGGCCTCAAACCGCTGGGGCGTGTTGTCGGCAAACCAGTGCTCCACCTGCCCGTCAATCGAAATACCGTTGTCGTCGTACATCACAATGAGCTTCGAGAGGCGCAGCGTACCGGCCAGCGAGCACACCTCGTGGGAAATGCCTTCCATCAGGCAACCGTCACCCACAAACACATAGGTGTTGTGGTCAACAATCGGAAAGCCCGGGCGGTTAAATTCAGCAGCGAGCAGCTTTTCTGCCAGTGCCATACCTACCGCATTCGAAATACCCTGCCCCAACGGGCCAGTCGTGGTTTCCACGCCGGCGGTCACATCCACTTCAGGGTGACCCGGTGTTTTGGAATGAAGTTGGCGAAAGTTCTTCAGCTCTTCGATGGGCAGATCGTAACCGGTCAGATGCAACAGCGAGTACATCAGCATCGAACCGTGACCATTGGAGAGCACAAAACGATCTCGATCAGCCCAGTGGGGGTTTTGAGGATTGTGGCGCAGATGGCGCGACCACAACGCTACGGCGATCTCGGCCATGCCCATAGGCATACCGGGGTGTCCGGAGTTGGCGGCTTGAACGGCGTCCATTGCCAGCGCGCGGATAGCGTTGGCCATTTGGATTGAAGATGCTGACATGGAGGGGACGGGTGCGTAGGCAAAGACCGCAATTTTATCAAAGGTTTCGATCCCTCGCCCGCCCTTGATATGGAGATTTGGCAAATCCGTGATAAGTTTTTTGTTTGATGCCCGTTTAAGCTCTCGTTGTGAACCGATTCTACCTACCTGTGGCGCTGACCAGCGGCGCTGTTGTTGACCTCCCCAAAGCGATTGCCCACCACGCCTGTCGGGTGTTGCGATTACGGGACGGGGACCGCATAGTGGTCTGGAATGGTGATGGCCAAGAATGGGCCGCGACACTCAATGGCGACGAAAAATCTGCCAACGTACTGCTTTCTGAACCCAACACACCGCAACTTGAGCTAAAAACCCCCGTTTACATTATCCAGGGCTTGCCCGAGGGCGACAAAATGGACTGGGTGATCGAAAAATGCACCGAAGCCGGTGCCGCCGGATTTTTCCCGGTGTCCGCCCAGCGTTCCGTGGTCAAACTCAGCCCCGAGCGCGCCGCCAAACGGCTGTCTCATTGGCAAGGTGTTGCCTTGGCGGCCTGTAACCAGTCCGGCCGTTGTGTGTTACCTACGGTGCAAGAGCCCTTGCCCTTGGCTCAATGCCTGCAAGCCATCAAGGCAAACCTGCCTGATGCCCTATGCTTATGGTTAAACCCGATCGCGGACCAGCCGCTGACCGGCCTACACTATTCCTCGGGCGAAACGTTGCCAGCCGCCATCGTGATAGCAATCGGTCCCGAGGGGGGATGGACCGCCATCGAAACCGAGCAGGCCCATGCCGCTGGATTTGTCTCAACAAGACTAAGCCCCCGGGTGTACCGGACAGAGACCGCCGCGCTGGTTACCCTGTCGCAGATGACCGCGCTGGCACGGCTCGAACCGACCCCTTAAAACAGTTTGCACTCCGAATCACCCGTTACGTAAGAACAATAGACGAGACACGCCATGCCTTCACTGAATGATTACCTCAAACGCACCGACCTGCTGCAATCGGGACTGTTCATCAATAACCAGTTTGTGACGGCCTCGGATGAGGCTTCATTTATTGTCAGCAACCCGGCTGACCTTACCTCGCTCGGCTTTGTCGCCAACGCCACCGAGGCTGACACGCAAGCCGCCATCGCAGCCGCCCACGCCGCCCTGCCCGGCTGGCGAGCCCTCACCAGCAAGGAGCGCGCTCAAAAACTGCGCCGCTGGTTTGACCTGATCAGCCTGCACGCGGACGACTTGGCCACCCTCATGACCCTGGAACAAGGAAAACCCCTGGCCGAGGCCAAAGGGGAAGTGATGTACGGTGCGTCGTTTGTGGAATGGTTTGCCGAGCAAGCCAAGCGCGTCGAGGGCAGCGTGCTTTCAAGCCCGGCTCGCGACAAAACCCTGCTGGTGATGAAAGAGCCAGTGGGCGTGTGTGCCGCCATCACGCCGTGGAACTTTCCCAACGCCATGATTACCCGCAAAGTAGCCCCAGCCCTGGCGGCCGGCTGCACCATCATTGTCAAACCGGCCGAGCAAACGCCTTTATCGGCGCTGGCTCTGGCTGTGCTGGCCGTCGAGGCAGGCATCCCTGCCGGCGTGCTTAATATCGTGACAGCCGACGAGCAGCGTTCCATTGAAGTAGGCCGCCTACTGTGCGCCTCGCCGACGGTTCGCAAACTGACCTTCACCGGCTCCACACCCGTGGGCCGCATTCTGATGCAGCAATGCGCCCCCACCATCAAACGGATGTCGCTGGAACTGGGCGGGCACGCCCCCTTTATTGTGTTTGAGGACGCGGACATCGATGCCGCCGTCGAAGGCGCTGCCGCCTCCAAGTACCGCAATGCCGGGCAAACCTGCGTGTGCACCAACCGGTTTTATGTGCATGAATCCGTGGTCAAGACGTTCAGCGACAAGCTCACCGCAAAGGTACAGCAATTAAAAGTGGGTTATGGATGGGAGAGCGGGGTACACATCGGCCCGCTGATAGATGACGCAGCCCTTGCAAAGGTCAAGAGCCACGTCGAAGATGCGCAATCCAAAGGCGCTACCGTACTGACAGGCGGCAAAACTCACGCCTTGGGCGGCCGGTTTTATGAACCGACCGTATTAATTGGTGCCACACCCACCATGCAAATTGCCACTGAAGAAACATTCGGCCCCGTGGCGCCGATCTTCAGCTTCAAGGACGAGGCCAACGTCATTGAAATGGCAAACAACACAGACTACGGGCTGGCGGCGTATTTTTACAGTAGGGACATTACACGGGTATTTCGCGTCGCCGGAGCGCTTGAGTACGGGATTGTCGGTGTCAACACGGGCTTGATTTCCAATGAAGTGGCGCCATTTGGCGGTTATAAGCAATCGGGCATCGGACGCGAAGGCTCCACGCTGGGCATCGATGAATACCTCGAGACCAAGTATGTTTGCCTGGGCGGCATGGCATAAACGTTCACAGCCGCCCTGCTGACGCTACCCCTTGCTTGAATGTACAATCTGCGGTTTGCTGTCAACCGATTACCCCAAGGACGCTCGGCCCCATGCTGACCTTTCAACAAGCCATTCTGACCCTCCAGAACTACTGGGACCAACAAGGCTGCGCATTGCTGCAACCCTACGACATGGAAGTGGGTGCAGGCACGAGCCACACCGCGACCTTTCTGCGCGCCTTGGGCCCGGAGCCTTGGCGCGCCGCGTACGTTCAGCCCTCACGCCGCCCCAAAGACGGTCGCTACGGCGAAAACCCCAATCGCATGCAGCATTATTACCAGTATCAGGTGGTGCTCAAGCCCGCACCTGAGAACATTCTGGAGCTGTATCTTGGTTCCTTGAGTGCACTGGGCATTGACCCCAAACAAAACGACATCCGCTTTGTCGAGGACGACTGGGAAAACCCGACCCTGGGCGCCTGGGGTCTGGGCTGGGAAGTCTGGCTCAACGGCATGGAAGTGACGCAATTTACGTACTTCCAGCAAGTCGGCGGCTTAGACTGCAAACCCGTGTTAGGCGAGATCACTTACGGCATTGAACGTCTGGTGATGTACCTGCAAGGCAAGGAAAACGTGTTTGACCTGATCTGGACCGAATGGGAAGAAAACGGCGTCAAGCGCCATCTGACCTATGGCGATGTATTTCATCAGAACGAGGTTGAGCAGTCGACCTACAATTTCGAGCACAGCAATGTGGACATGCTGTTCCGCCACTTTAGCGAATACGAAGCCGAAGCCAAGCGTCTGATCGAGGCCAATCTGGCCCTGCCCGCCTACGAAAAAATCCTGAAAGCGGCACACACTTTTAACATGCTCGATGCGCGGGGTGCCATTTCAGTCACTGAGCGCGCCGCCTACATCGGTCGCATCCGCAACCTCTCCCGGGCGGTGGCGCAAGCCTATTACGACTCGCGCGAGCGCTTGGGATTTCCCATGTGCCACATGCCAGCAGCGCAAGCAGCCTGATCGCCTCAGAGAACAACCACGCTCCAATCATTAACGGATCAGTACCCATGAACCCAACCCTTCTGGTTGAACTGTTCACCGAAGAATTACCGCCCAAGGCGCTGAACAACCTGGGCCAGTCGTTTGCCAGCACCCTGGCAGAGACTTTGAACAAACTGAACTATCTGGACCCGGACAGCCAGGTACAGGCCTTTGCAAGCCCGCGCCGCCTGGCGGTGTTGATCACTCAGGTGGCCAACACCTCGCCCGATCAGCCCGTGCAGGAAAAACTGCTGCCCGCAGCCATCGGACTGGATGCACAGCGTCAACCCACGCCACCGCTGGTCAAAAAGCTCAAATCGCTGGGGCTCGAAGGCATTGCTGCGGACCAGCTCGAAACCATCAACGACGGCAAGCAAGACCAACTCATTTACCGCTATATTGCACCCGGCAAAAACCTCACCGATGGATTGCAAACAGCGCTTGAGACTGCGATTGCGAAACTGCCCATCCCCAAGGTGATGACCTACCAGCGTCCTGACGGCGAGTCCGTTCAGTTTGTACGCCCCGCCCACAAGCTGCTGGCCTTGCATGGCACAGAAGTAGTGCCCCTGAAAATTCTGGGCATCGAATCGGGCCGTCAAACCATGGGCCACCGGTTTTTGTCCTCGGGTGTCATCACACTCGATCGGGCGGAGGACTACGAAGCCACACTGCACGAACAAGGCAAGGTCGTGGCCAGTTTTGCGGCTCGCAAAGCGTTGATCAACCAAGCGCTCGCCGCGCGCGCCGGGCAAGATCTGGTCATCGCCCCCGAAGCGTTGCTCGATGAAGTCACCGCGCTGGTGGAATGGCCGCAGGTGTACGAAGGCCAGTTTGATACGGCGTTTTTGGCCGTGCCACAGGAATGTCTCATCCTGACCATGCAGGCCAACCAGAAATACTTTGCCGTCACCGATACCAACGGCAAGATGAAGAACCGCTTCCTCTTGGTCTCGAACCTGGAAACCGATACCCCGCAAGCCATCATTGGCGGCAACGAGCGAGTATTGCGTGCCCGTCTGGCTGATGCCCGGTTTTTCTTTGAACAGGATCGCAAAAAGCCACTGGCCACCCGCATCGAAACCTTAGGCAATGTGGTCTACCACAACCAGCTGGGTACCCAGCGGGATCGTGTGCAGCGTCTGGTCGACATTGCCAGCCTGCTCGCCAAACAATTGGGTACGGAAGAATCTCATGCGCGTCGCGCGGCCCTGCTGATCAAGGCCGATCTGGTCACCGACATGGTGGGCGAATTCCCCGAGCTGCAAGGTGTCATGGGCATGTACTACGCCCGTCACGACGGCGAGCCCGGTGACATTCCTGCCGCCGTGGAAGAACACTACCACCCCCGTTTTGCAGGTGACTCCCTGCCTGCCACCAGTCTGGGCACCATTGTCGCGCTCGCTGACAAACTAGAAACCCTGGTCGGTATCTACAGCATTGGCCTAGTCCCCACCGGCGACCGCGACCCGTTTGCGCTGCGCCGTCACGCGCTGGGCGTGATCCGCATGCTGATCGAAAAATCACTGCCCCTGTCACTGGCGACATTGGTCCCGCAAATCCGTGGCCTGTTTACCGGCTTTGATAGCGTCAAAGATTCAGACAGCGGTTTGCTGGGCTTTATCGAAGACCGCCTGCGCGGTTACCTCAAAGACCAGGGCTACACCCCGGCTGAAATTGCCTCCGTACTGTCGAACAACACCTGGCATCTGAGCACCGTGCCGGCCCGTCTGCAAGCCGTACGTGCATTCCTCACATTGCCTGAATCGCAGGCGCTGGCGGCAGCCAACAAGCGAATCGGCAATATTCTGAAAAAAGCCGAAGGCGCTGTGGGAACGGTCAATGAATCACTCCTCTCTGAGGGAGCCGAACGTGCGCTGGCCCACGCTATTGCGGCGGTGGCCCCCAGCTCACAGGCTGCATTTGCCAAAGGACAGTATCAGGACGCATTGAGTGTATTGGCGGCCTTAAAACCACAGGTTGATACTTTTTTTGACAGTGTGATGGTGATGGCTGAAGATGCTGCTGTACGCGCCAACCGCATTGCGCTGTTGGGCCAGTTGCATGGCCTGATGAACCAGGTCGCTGACTTGGCCGAGCTTGCAGCTTGATCCCTTACTAAGCGAGTCGCCACGTTGAAAACAAACAGCATGGGAAAGCTCATCATTCTGGATCGGGACGGAGTCATCAATGAGGACTCCGACGCCTACGTCAAGACGATTGACGAGTGGAAACCCATCCCCGGCAGCATGCAGGCGATTGCCCTGCTCAACCGGGCTGGCTTTAGGGTGGCGATTGCCACCAACCAATCCGGTATTTCCAGAGGCATGTTTGATCTGGAAACACTCGCTGCCATGCACAACAAGATGTACAAACTGGCAGCAGAGGTCGGTGGGCACATCGACTCGGTGTTTTTCTGCCCGCATGGCCCGGAAGCCAATTGCATGTGTCGCAAGCCCAAGTCGGGACTGTTTCTGGAAATAGCGCTACGCTATTCAGTGTCGCTACAGGGCGTCCCCGTGGTGGGCGATTCGTTGCGCGACATTCAGGCCGGCAGCAATGTGGGCTGCAAACCCTATCTGGTCCGAACCGGTAAAGGCGAAGCCACTCTGCGCGACAAAGCGGATCAATTGCCCGAGGGCACGGATGTTTTTGATGATCTGCTTAGCCTGGCCAAGCATCTGGTACCAGACGATCCGCACCTGTCGGCAGAGCATCAAAGTCGTTAACCCCGGTTACAATTAATCACCAGAATAACCATCAGAGACAAAAGAGGTTTGTGTTGAGAAGCGTCATCGGCTCCATTCTGTACTTTATTTTCATGATCACCTGGACACCTGTGTGCGCCATCGTGATTTGTGCCATTGCCCCCTTTGTCAACCTGCAAACTCGGTGGAACATGTGTGCCTTTTGGCTCAGGTCTGTAACCTACATGCTCAAATGGCTGTGCGGGGTGAACTGGGTCGTCGAGGGGATTGAGAATATCCCCAAAGATGGCGCCATCATCCTGTCCAAACACCAGTCCGCCTGGGAAACCTTTGCCATTCCCGCAATTTTGTCGCCCCGCCGCCTGTGCTATGTCTACAAAAAGGAACTCAAATATGTTCCGTTTTTTGGCTGGTGCATCAACCTGTTGCGTATGATTCCGATCGACCGCTCCAAGGGCCAGGAAGCCTTTGAGCAAATCCGTGAAATCGGCGGGCAGCGTTTGAAGGAAGGCGCGATGATGATCTTCTTCCCGGAAGGCACTCGGGTCCCGGTCGGTCAGAAAAAGCGCTACAAAAACGGGGGGACCCGCTTGGCCGTTGCCACCAATACACCGGTGATCCCTTTGGCCCATGATGGCGGTGAACGCTGGCCTCGCAAAGGGTTCTTTAAAAAGGCAGGTACGATCACGGTCCGTTTTGGCAAACCCATGTCGCCTGAGGGCCACACACCGGACTCACTGATGGCCGAAGTAGAAGCTTGGGTTGAGGGCGAAATGCATAAAATCAGTCCGCACCGCTACAAGGATGCCCCCTAGCGTGATGCAAGCCCTGCTGTTTAACACCAAGCCCCTGCCACGGGACAGCCAGTTGCCCGTCAAACACATCCAGTGTGGCGCGGCGATTGTGAAGTATCGGCTCAAACGGTCACGCAGACGGTCCATCGGACTGATCATCGACGACATGGGCCTCAAAGTCACCGCGCCGGGCTACGCCAGCATGATGCAGATTGAATCAGCGCTGCGTGACAAATCCGGCTGGATTCTCGACAAGCTGGGCCAGTGGCAAGACCGCCAAAAAAAGAACCAGCATGCCCATCAAGTGCTGCGCGACGGCGCGCAAATCCCTTACCTGGGGAAAAACCTCACGCTCAAGTTGATGCCCAACAACTCGCAGACCGTTCAGCTCGAACCGATGCGCGGCTGGCTGGTGATCAAAGCCCAATCGGAAGACACCGACCGGATTGAGAAACTGCTCAATCAATGGTTGCAGCACCAGGCAAGGCGTGAGTTCAAAACCCGCATCGATCAACTGTCGCTGAAGGTTCGCATTCCGCTGGACAGCTGGGCCCTGTCAGGTGCCAGTACCCGCTGGGGCTCGTGCACCGCGCGACGCACCATCCGCCTGAACTGGCGCCTGGTGCATTTTCCGGCTTCAGTGATTGATTATGTGGTGGCCCACGAAATGGCGCACCTAGAAGAACTTAACCACAGCACCCGCTTCTGGCATAAAGTAGAGCAACTATGCCCTGACTATGAAACGCCCAAGGCCCTGCTGTCTGCCCATCAACCCAACTCGATTCCGGTATTTTCATGAGACTACTGCACACCATGCTACGGGTCGGCGACCTGCAACGCTCCATCGATTTTTATACAAAAGTCCTCGGCATGACGCTGCTGCGCACGCGCGACAACCCGGACTATAAGTACACACTGGCATTCGTGGGCTATGGGAATAACCCGGAACACGCCGAGCTGGAGCTGACCTACAACTACGGCGTAAGCCAATACGAGATCGGTACAGCCTACGGACACATCGCGCTGGAAGTACCTGATGCCTACGCTGCGTGTGAGACCATTCGTCAGGCCGGCGGCACCATCACCCGCGAAGCCGGCCCGGTCAAAGGGGGCGAAACCGTCATCGCATTTGTGCAAGACCCGGACGGTTACAAAATCGAATTGATTCAACGGGGTACTTCAACAAACTCCGGTAAGGTATAAAAACAGGCAAACGCCTGTTCTGAGCCCCCCTCAAAGCAGGCACTGACGACCCAGTTATCCACAGATCAAATCCCCGCCTCGAACGCCGAATATTTTTCAGAGTCAAGCAAAATATTTTGCATTTATGCGGGTTTGCAGGGCAGTTTTCTAACCAGAGTTGGGTTTAAAATACGCCCCCTACCCCCTTAAAATCTGCTCAAAATTTACGCAACTGTGCGCATCGGACCTCACGCCTTGCCCAATCGGTTGTTCCTTGCCCCTATGGCAGGTGTAACTGACCGCCCCTTCCGCCAACTGTGCAAACAGTTAGGCGCGGGCTACGCTGTGTCCGAAATGGCCGCGAGCAATCCGCAGTTGTGGGCCACCGATAAAAGCACACGTCGCCTGAATCACGAGGGAGAAATCGCCCCGGTTGCCGTACAAATTGCAGGCAGCGACCCCGACATGTTGGCCCACGCCGCTCGATTTAACGCTGAGCGAGGCGCCCAGATTATCGATATCAACATGGGCTGCCCTGCCAAAAAAGTGTGCAACGTCGCTGCAGGCTCGGCGCTATTGAAACACGAGGATTTGGTCAAACGGATTTTAGGAACAGTCGTCCAAGCCTGTGCGCCGATCAATGTGCCGGTCACGCTGAAATTTCGCACCGGCTGGGCCCCTGACCAAAAAAATGCCATACGCATCGGCCTGATGGCCCAAGAACTCGGCATTCAAATGTTAACCCTGCATGGTCGCACCCGCGCCTGTGGTTACACTGGGCATGCTGAATACGACACCATTCGCGCGCTTAAGGCTGCCGTCAATATCCCGGTTGTGGCCAATGGTGATATCACCACCCCCGAAAAAGCCCGCGATGTGTTGCGCTACACCGGCGCGGATGCGGTGATGATAGGCCGGGCAGCACAAGGCCGTCCGTGGATCTTCCGGGAAATAAATCATTTTTTGACAACCGGCGAGCACCTGCCGGCCCCAAGCGTCTCGGAAGTTCGACACCTGATGGCTGAACATCTGTCCGCACACTACGCTTTTTACGGTGAATATGTTGGCGTTCGCACCGCCCGCAAACACCTGCTCTGGTATCTGACCCCGGTATTGGGGCGCAGACATTCTTTTCTAGAGCAACTGACCTCCATAGACAACACCACGGATCAAGCCCGCGCGGTGGATGTCTTTTTCCAAGAACAACAACATCAGTTTGACCGGTTTGAACCGATCAACCACGATCCATCGCCGGTTTTTGCCGCAACCCCATTATTAGAAAAACGCTTGGCAGCATGAATACACCCACTGTGACCATTGCAGACTGCGTAACGCAGCATCTGAACAAATTTTTCCATGACCTCGAAGGCGATAACGCCAACGCGATTTACGACATGGTGCTCACCGCGGTGGAGCGCCCGATGTTGGAAGTCGTCATGCAAAAAGCCGGCAACAACCAAAGCACAGCCAGCCAGATGCTGGGGATCAATCGCAACACCTTGCGCAAAAAACTGCAGCAACACGGTTTGCTCTAACGCCAGGCGACCGGTCTGAATGGGGTGCCCGTGAGCGCCCGGCCTTCGACAGAATTTACTTTTAGGAACCCTTCCCCATGACAACCCCGAACAACATTCGTGTCCAACGCGCCTTGATCAGCGTATCGGACAAAACCGGCGTGATTGAATTTGCCCGCGCGCTGAGTGCGCGTGGCATCGAGATTCTCTCGACGGGCGGTACCGCCAAATTGCTGGCGGCTGAAAACATCCCGGTGGTCGAAGTTGCTTCGGTGACTGGCTTTCCCGAAATTCTGGATGGCCGTGTCAAAACCCTGCACCCTACAGTGCACGGTGGCATTCTGGCGCGCCGTGACAAAGCCGATCATCTGGCCGCGCTCAAGCAGCACGGCATCACTCAAATCGATCTGGTGGCTGTTAACTTATACCCGTTTGATCAGGCCACGGCCGGTGCCAACGTGCTGATGGAAGATGCAATTGAGAACATCGACATCGGTGGTCCTGCCATGGTGCGCGCCTCAGCCAAAAACTACACCGGAGTGACCATTGTTGTTGACCCTTCGGACTACAGCACGGTGCTGACCGAACTGGGCAACAACGACCAGTCCACCACCCTGGCCACGCGATTCAAACTGGCTGCCAAGGCATTTGCGCACACCAGCCGCTACGACGGCGCGATCGCAGCATTTTTAACCTCCCTCACGGGCACACAGGGCGCGCTCGAAGACACAGCCACCCGGTCCGCCTTCCCAGAGGTGCTCAGCAGCCAACTGCATAAAGTGCAGGACATGCGTTACGGCGAAAATCCGCATCAGGCCGCTGCCTTCTACAAGGAAGCCCATGTGGCGCCTGGTTTGCTGGCCAACTACCGGCAATTGCAGGGCAAAGAGCTGTCCTACAACAACATTGCCGATGCCGATGCCGCGTGGGAATGTGTGCGGACCTTTGACGTACCCGCCTGTGTGATCATCAAACATGCCAACCCCTGTGGCGTCGCCGTGGGCGAAAACCCGCTCAAGGCCTATCAAAAAGCCTTCCAGACAGACCCAACCTCAGCCTTTGGCGGCATCATCGCCTTTAACCGTGAACTGGACGGTCCGGCGGCGGAAGCCATTTCCAAGCAGTTTGTCGAAGTGTTGATTGCGCCGAGCATCAGCGAATCAGCCCGCGCCGTGTTTGCCAGCAAACAAAACGTCCGCTTGCTTGAAGTACCCATGGGCACCGGTGAAAACCACTTCGACTACAAGCGTGTGGGGGGTGGCCTGTTGATCCAGAGCCCGGATACGCTGAACGTGCAGCGCGCTGACCTGAAAGTGGTGACCAGCAAGCAACCCACCGCTGACCAGTGGGATGACCTGTTGTTTGCCTGGCGTGTGGCCAAATTTGTCAAATCCAATGCCATCGTATTTTGCAAAGGTGGCATGACCATGGGCGTCGGCGCAGGCCAAATGAGCCGTGTTGACTCAGCACGAATTGCTTCCATCAAGGCACAAAACGCAGGCCTGACACTGGCGGGATCAGCGGTTGCATCCGATGCGTTTTTCCCCTTCCGTGATGGTCTGGATGTGGTGATCGATGCCGGTGCAAGCTGCGTGATTCAACCCGGTGGCTCTGTTCGTGATGATGAAGTCATCGCTGCCGCCAACGAGCGCGGCATTGCGATGGTATTGACCGGTGTACGCCATTTCCGCCACTGATCAGCGCATCCTCGGCATTGACCCGGGCCTTCGCATCACCGGTTACGGTGTCATCGAATGCCTGGGTTCAACCCACCGATACATCAGCAGCGGGGTGATTCGCACCGATGGCGATGCCCCGCTGCCAGCCCGTCTGCATACCCTGTTTTCCGGGCTGGTGGAACTGGTCAAACAATATGAACCCCATGTCGCCGCCGTCGAAAAAGTGTTTGTGAACGTCAACCCACAATCTACGCTGCTGCTCGGGCAGGCACGTGGCGCCGTGTTGACTGGGCTGACGCACGCCGGGGTAGCCGTAGTCGAATACACCGCCCTGCAGATCAAACAGTCCACCGTGGGGTACGGACGCGCAACCAAAGAACAAATTCAAGAGATGGTTAAACGCCTGCTCAAGTTGCCGGGCCTGCCAGGCCCCGATGCCGCCGACGCCCTGGCCACGGCATTAACACACGCACAGGCAGGCAAACTGGTCAGCGCGATCACCTCCGCTGCACCCCAGGCCAGCCTCAAGGGAGCCCGCATCCGCAAGGGGCGGGCGAGTTGGTCATAAACAGCTAACCCGCC
>DAITMV010000055.1:0-16012 GCA_036834985.1 Burkholderiaceae bacterium
GAACAAGGGGTTGGCGTGCGGGCGGTCAGCGGCGATAAAACAGCCTTTGCCTATTCGGACGAAATCGCCATCTCTCCCTTGATGGATGCGGCCCGGTCTGTGCGCTCCATCGCAAAAATGGGTCAAAGCCGCAAACACAAAGTGGGTAGCGCCTTGTCCGTTAATCATGGTTTGGCCCTGTACGCGCCGTTGAACCCCATTCCATCACTCGACTCCGCCTCCAAGGTCAAGCTGCTCGAACGCCTGGAGCAGTTCGCCCGCGCGCGCGATCCACGCGTCAAACAGGTCATGGCCAATATGGTCGGCGCCTATGATGTGGTGCTGGTGGTACGCAGCGATGGCGTGATGGCGGCCGATGTACGTCCCTTGGTCAGAATCAGCATCAGCGCCATTGTTGAGCAAAACGGTCGCCGAGAAACCGGCTCCTCGGGTGGCGGTGGCCGCTTTGATTTTGCGTATTTTGATGATGCCCGTCTGATGCACTATGCCCATACCGCGGTCGATCAAGCCCTGGTCAACCTCGATGCCCGCCCGGCGCCTGCCGGCACCCAAACGGTGGTGTTGGGCCCTGGTTGGCCCGGCGTGTTATTGCACGAGGCGATTGGTCATGGGCTGGAGGGCGACTTTAACCGCAAGGGCTCCAGCGCATTTTCTGGCCGTATCGGCGAGCGGGTCGCTGCCAAGGGTGTCACGGTGGTGGATGATGGCACGCTGGCCAATCGCCGCGGCTCGCTGAACATCGACGATGAAGGCAACCCTACCCAGTGCACTACACTGATCGAGGACGGCATACTCAAGGGCTATATTCAGGACATGACCAATGTCCGCCTCATGAAAATGCCCGTCACTGGCAACGGCCGTCGTGAAAGCTTTGCCCACTTGCCCATGCCCCGCATGACCAACACCTACATGTTGTCTGGGCAACATACACAGGAAGAGATCATCGCCAGCGTCAAGGACGGTGTATTTGCCGTTAACTTTGGTGGTGGGCAGGTTGATATCACCAGCGGCAAGTTTGTGTTTTCTGCGTCCGAGGCCTACAAAATCGAAAACGGTAAACTGACCTATCCGATCAAGGGCGCTACCTTGATGGGCAACGGTCCTGATGCATTAACCCGAGTGTCCATGATTGGTAACGACATGCGCCTGGATGAAGGCGTGGGCGTTTGCGGTAAAGAGGGGCAAAGTGTTCCGGTTGGCGTGGGGCAGCCCACCTTGCGCATCGACGGCTTGGTCATCGGTGGCACCGCCTGATACAACATCTGGGCCTTTACGCTTGATTCTGAAGGCTTTTTGCAGTACCCTGTGGTTATGGTTATTTCGTCTGCTCACCTGTACTTTTGGTTTTTCAGCTTTTTCCGCGCTGTGGCGGGTAAGGCGGCCAACTGTCGAGCAAACGTAATGTAAGCCCAACAGATACCGACAAAACCGCCAGGCAACCACCTGGCGGTTTTTTTTTACCTCATTTGATCAATACCTGAGACATACGCCTGGAGCCTTTGATGACCACCTCAACCGATGATGTACGTGTGAAAGAAATTAAAGAATTAGCGACTCCCACTCACGTGATTCGTGAGTTTCCAATCAACGAGACCGTTACCAACACAGTGTTGGAGTCACGTCAGGCCATTCATCGCATTTTGCATGGTGCCGACGACCGTCTGGTGGTTGTGATTGGCCCCTGCTCGATTCACGACACCAAGGCGGCTCTCGAATACGCCCACAAACTCAAGGAGCAGCGCCAGCGCTACAAGGCTGATCTGGAAATTGTGATGCGCGTGTATTTTGAAAAGCCACGCACCACCGTGGGCTGGAAGGGGTTGATCAATGATCCGGATCTGGATGGCAGCTTCCAGATCAACAAAGGTCTGCGCATGGCGCGTCAGGTCCTGCTCAATATCAACGAGTTGGGTTTACCTGCCGGCACCGAGTTTCTGGACATGATTACGCCGCAATACATCGCTGATCTGGTGTCCTGGGGGGCTATCGGTGCCCGCACCACTGAGAGCCAGATTCATCGTGAATTGGCATCGGGTTTGAGTTGCCCGGTGGGTTTTAAAAACGGCACTGACGGCAACGTCAAGATCGCCGTGGATGCAATCAAGGCGGCGCAGCACCCGCACCACTTTTTGTCCGTGACCAAAGCGGGTCACTCCGCCATTGTATCGACCACGGGCAACGAAGATTGCCACGTGATTCTGCGTGGTGGCAAGGCGCCAAACTACGACGCAGCCAGCATTGAGGCTGCGGCCAAGGATGTAGGCGCTGCAGGCTTGGCTGCAAAAATCATGATTGATGCCAGCCACGGCAACAGCTCCAAGCAACCCAAAAACCAGGTGCCTGTGTGTGCGGACATCGCCCAACAGATGGCCGCAGGCGACACCCGTATTTTTGGTGTGATGATCGAAAGCCACCTGCTCGAAGGTCGTCAGGACCTCGTACCGGGCAAGCCATTGACTTACGGCCAGAGCATCACGGACGGTTGTGTGTGCTGGGATGACAGTCTTGCGATTCTCGATACCCTGGCGCAAGGTGTCCGCGCCCGTCGCTTGCACACGGGCAACTGACGTACCGTGCCACCAGGGTGTTGCCCTAGCGGGTAGCAGCCTGGTAGCTCGAAATAAACGGGATCGTGTTCAGATCCAGCTTCGATGGTTCGAAAACGGCCAGGTAGCCTGCTGAGGCATTCGCGATTCTTTGACTGATCCGGGACGGGCTTTCATGAGTCTCGGTTTTCTTGATTCTCGCAATAACGTGGGTTGAATCATGCGCGCCGCGTTGCAAGCCCAATCGTCGCATCTCCAGGCGCATATCTTCCATGTGATTGCGTTCTCGTAACCTAGTTTTGCTCCACGCGTTTAACTGGGCCTCTTTATACTGTTCCCTGACTTGTGACTTGGCTGCCGCCATGAAGGCTACTTCGAGCAGACGAGGTAGGGTCGATAAAACACGGGAGCTGCCATTGATCGCGCTTGCAACGAGCCTGATCGGTACGACCAAGCTACCCAAGGTGAATAATTCTATGTTGTTACCCAGATGGGATTTAACGCCGACCCGTGATGAAATCCACCACGACCCCATGTTTCCAAAAGCGTTAAGCAACACATCGTCTTTGGACAGCTTTTTAAGACGCAACAGGCTCAACAGGGTTGAGGACAACTGTTTAAACATTTCAACGCTATTATCTGCCGTGATCGCTATGGCTTCCAGTGTATCGGCCACCTTGCCGCTACCGGTTGCCAATTTATTAAAGACAGAAGCGCTTCCTGTCGACATCCTTGGGTTGAATTGACGAAGATCCGTCATTGACAGGTGGTTGGGCACAAAGGTCTGGTCACGAAAGGCCAATGCAGGCCCAAGTGCTTGAACAATCATTTTTGACATGACCATGCTTTCTGGCAGTGTCAGCTTGCCGCTTTCCCATACAGTTCGACCTGGCGTCTTATACCGAAACGCCACTTGCTGATTTTTTTGCGTGATATTTACTTCGTCACCCCGGTTGGCATAGTTGGTATGGGCCAATAGCATATAAGCATTTTTTTCGAGCCGCTTTTTAAAGGCGTCATCTGTTTCTGGCGCATGCCCTTTTTTTCTTTTTAATGCCTCATGAGCTGTTTCAACATATTTCTGCTTGATATGATCTGATTCATGCAACTTAGGCGATATATAGCCTGCGAGATTTTCATCTTCATTTATTTTGTTCAGGTTATTCCATACCAATACATCGCTGATCGTATTCTTTAGTTCAATCAAACGTGTTCTGAGCTTGCCTTTATCATTCTCGCCAGCAGAAGGGTGTACGTAGTCCTCAGGCATCAGAAGCGTTGTATCTTCAAGAATTTTTAAAGTTCTGAGTAGTTCATTTTCTGTTTTAACGTCCAGATCCTTGTCTGGATTGACAAAGCTCTTTAGCTTGTTCAGTTCCTGCTCAAAGGTGTCATCCGCATCGCTGATTGAATACTTCTTTAGCAATAGTGAGGACGATAATTCTTTATCAATAAACGCAGTGTAGTGGCTATATCGAGGACGGGTTGAATCTGATCGTTTGATATGTTCAGTCGAAGCACGCATAGACGGATTGATATAATTATTAAGAGCGTACTCCTGGATGTTCTGAACTGTTTGAATTTCGCTGTCGGCGTAACCCAAGACGTCCATCGCCTGAATCAGTGTCAATGACTTTTTGCCGTATGTGCCCGTCATGGGTACATACCTAAATTCTTCAACTTTTCTGAACAACTCAGCGCTGTCATCGCCTTTTGCAACGCTCAACATCAGCTCATCAATACAGCGTTGCGTCTCATCTTTGGCATATTGCCTGTTAATGTAGTTGTAAAAAGTCGCCCCAGTCTTGCGGTAGGCCTTTGATTTGGCATTTTTCGCTAAATCAGTTGCATCGGTCTGTTCAAGGTTATCCGGTTTGAGGTGCTCAAATACAGCCCGATTGGCTTTATACAGTTGAGCATCCCGGTATCCGTGAAATAAAGTACACAAGTCTTTTTTCATCGCGCGGGCCAGTTCCCGCTTGAGTACACGATGCCCTGCATTTTGATTTTTGTTGATCAGTTCTTGAAGCTGATTTTTGTAGCGGGCAAATACCAGCTTCTGCTGATCGGACGGTAATAGCTTTTTTCGCTCACCTGTTGCGTTCGGATCCGATTCTTTAAATCGGAGTTCCTTGGTAACCGAGTCATACTCCAGGAGGTCAATCAGCTTGTCGGCTTTACCAGGAATTTTAAAGAAGCCGCTCACCGACAAACGGGCATAGATCGTATACGCCGATCCGGTAAGTGTGGCGATAGCCGAGATACAAGCTGCCAAAAAAGCGGGAGTAATCACCACATGTGCGATGGGCGACATAAAAAAACTGATGGTCGCCAATACGCCACAGTAAACCAGATTAGCCACGCCGTAGACCAGTTGTCGCCGGATCTGTCGAGGTATAAAGCTGACGAGCTTTGCCAATGGTTTCCATTCCCTGAACGGTTTGTAGGCAAGTTCTTCAAGTCGGTTATTGGCGGCAGTTATTTGTCCTGCGGCTTGAGACATCCGTCCCGTCATACGTGTAATAGAGCGTAGCACCCGATCTTCACCCATTGAGCGTCTGATGTTTTCAGGGTTCTTCAGGTCATCCAAGCTCAAGGGTTGGGTGTCGTCCTGAACCAGCTGCGTCATTCTTTCAGCCAGTTCAAGATCGGTCAGCCGTGCTGAGGAGCATTCGATCATTTTATCGATGTTCTTACGTGCTAATTCCGGAGCCTGTTTACGCAACCCTCCACATTCAAGGCCTAAAGCACCGCTGTGAATATTACCCCCCAAGCATTGAGGAACTCTCGATTCAGCACCTTTATGAAGCCGACCTTTATTGGCCTGATGAACTTTACTTTTATAAATATCCGACAGCTTTTTACTGTCAGTTTGGGACGGAATATCGCGGAGCGAAAAGCGACTTCCTAGTTTTGTTTCATAGTCTGACTGAGCTTCACCTGTAAGCCGGATGAACCCGGCCATCGCTTTCTGTGGACCATTCGCTAATATGGCTACTCCCATTTAATGCTCCCTGACCGCCTGCGTCATCATTTCGATCTGATGACTGTTGCTGATTAGCTCTAGACACATGAGCTTCATTTGATGAGCCAGATCCTCAACAAAATAAGAAAACTCCTTGGATTGAACAAAGCCTTCAGCCAGCTTGACGATCACTTCCACGTCACCCGTGGTGTCATTGAATGTAGTAAATGGTGGTGTTGGCATGTGATGTGTCATGCTGTGTTGCCCCATCAATACACCTTTGAGTAACAGCGGGAACCCCTCAGTGGATACATGAAGGATTGGCACCGAAACGGTTACCCAAGCTTTGTCTGGCTGACCAGTTACTGCGATCACCAGAGTGCACTCGTCGTCTTTGGTGAATGTCCATTCACTGTCGGATACGCTATGCCGGTAACCTGCTTGTGCCATTGTGTTGAGTATGGCTTGATGGGTGGCAGACTGAGTTTGCATAAGGACTCCTTATTCCAGTGCCTGCAGAATGGCTTGTGTCTGCTCGGTCAGGTGAAGCAGCGCCTCATGCAGCAGGTCTGCATTAAGCTCTGAGCTCATGACGGGCAGCAACAATTCCACCAAGTGGCTGCTAGGGTTGATAGCAACACTCAAACCTAACGCGCTGCGCTGATGAATACTACGCATGTGACCTAAAAGGGCCAGAATGGCCTCACTGCCATGCTCCCGTTCTGCAGGAAAGAGGGGTATTGCAACTACGACCCAGCGAATGCCTTCAGCGGCCGCTCCTCGACATTCAATACGATGCTCCTGAAACTGAAAACGCTGGGTGGTTGGCGTTGAGGAAAGTGCGTGGCCGCCCAATTTGAGAATGGCAGACTCGAGCGCAGACAGTTCGAGTTTACTCAGCGAACGGTTGGCTGTGTGCGGAGCGTCCATGGACGGAGACTGTGTGCTACCGGAACGTGCTGGGTGTGTCATGGTGAATAGTCGCTCCTTGTTCATGGCGGCATATGCCCTCCTTGATCGGTGACGTTTGGATGACAGCGGTTCCGGGTCTAGGGTTTACCCTGATTGGTTAACGGAACAAACACAGAGCGCTTGCGACTCATTTGTTATTTATTTGCAAAGCGAGTGTTGAATGCCTTCAATTAGCAGTGGTAGAGCGGTTTCCCAGGGTCAGATTCCCAATTCGGTTGAGCAGTCTGAGGGGGCGAGTTCGGTTTCTCATGCTCAGGGCGCTCACGCAACCTCTACACATCCTTTGCTGCAGTTGTTGCCTCTGTTGCTTGCAAAGCAGGATGCCATCGTTTTTAAGGCCAAAGAAGACGTATCGTCTGAATTAGCGGTTAACTACAAAAAAATGGCTGAAGGGAAGTACAGGGAAATTAATGGACTGGCCGATGGTAGTGAGGTTAGTAGAGAAGTCGCTGATCGCATTAAAAGTTATATAGAAAAGTTTGTTGACGTTGATATTGCTCCAGATATGGGTACCCAAGGTGTTCTGTCAAATCAACTAAAATTGACCAAACTAAAAAATGCAAAAGAGGAAATCGTCACTGGTTTAATTCGTGAGAATCGTACCAATGAAGCGGACTTTGCGAACATATGTTTTAAATACGCCTTGAGGAAACAAAAA
Organism: Burkholderiaceae bacterium; assembly: GCA_036834985.1. Classification (GTDB taxonomy): domain Bacteria; phylum Pseudomonadota; class Gammaproteobacteria; order Burkholderiales; family Burkholderiaceae_B; genus DAITMV01. The sequence goes on from DAITMV010000055.1 coordinate 7,142, forward strand.
GCGGAACTGCTTTCTGCGCACAAAGATCTTAATCAAAAACAAGTTATAGCAGCGTTTCGCGAAAATCCGTCTATTAGCGTGTTGGTCACAAAGCTAGCCGAACTGTTAAAAGATGACAGTGGATTGTTAGTAGATCATCAAGGTATAAATGAAATTATTAATATAAAAATCACTCGCCTTGAGCAAAGTGTGAGTAATTTGGAAGAACAGATAGACAATTTAACAGCCAAAGATCCAGATCTTAAAGCCAGACTTCAAGAGAAATTACGCTGTGCACAACAGGATTTGCTCGATTTAAAAAATACGAACGATGTATTGGTTAATGATGTACTGCCACACGTAAAAGATCTGAGTGGTTTGTTGCAAAAGTTAAAATTAGAGGTTGGTGGTTTGCTTGGTTATTCTGATTTGACCTTAGTTACAAGTGGTAGTCACAGGGCTGCGGGCGATAATTTAACATTTGCGCAACCTAGTACTATGACTGTACGGGATTCGTTATACAAAATTGCTGCTACTTTAGAAGCAGGAAATTTGGAGCTATTAAATTTACAAAAGGAACTCGAAGTTCAGAGATCTATCCAGACCTCACCTCACACGGGCACGCATACAGTAAATGCGTCACCTGATAAGCTGCCGGGTGATGATAGACAAGCAGAGGTTCACTCTTCGGACAGGGGTTTATTGGGGAGTCCTACAACGTTGAGCAGGTCAGCCTCTGGGCTAGTTCTTGATGCGCAATCAAAGCATGATTCTGATGTCGACTATGACGATAGCGGGTCTATCATCGATGACAATGAACCGCAGACTCAACCTGAGGGGACTTTACGCAGAATATCCTCGAGCCCCGCTTCTCTTGTAAATATGTCGGACTCACGCGCTCAATCAAGGCCCATAGCAACAGCAACAGACGTAGCAGCACCAGCCGCAGTAGCAGCAGCCGCAGCAGTAGCAACAGACGTAGCAGTAGCAACAGACGTAGCAGCAACTGACCCTGCATCACGGGACCCAGTAGTTTTAGAAAGACAGCCAAGTAACTCGAGGAAATTGCATGATAATGTTGGTATCGATGATGCGGGGTCACTCAGATCTATCGACCAACCGGCTGGTTCAGCTACCGCAGACCCAGCACCAGTAGATCAGCCAGCTACATTGGCAGATCCAGCATCAGGCGCGGCAGTTTTAGCCAGACAGAGAAGTAATACAAGGGAAGTGCATGATCGGGTAGTGTCACAATCTGAGTCAGATGATGATGGCCAAGTATCTACAGTAGCGAGTGTACTTTCACCTTTGAGGCACTCGGTTAGGCCGGCTATCGTAAAGTCAGCACCACAGCCCGTGCCCCAATCAGCTGAACCAGCCCCAGTAGACCAAACAACTACGTTAGCAGGCATAGCGGCTGACACCGGAGCAGCACCAGCCTCAACATCATATGTACCGCGCACTGGGTTGGCACCCGCAGCTAAACCAGCAGCAACAGGTCAAGCCGCAGCCCCAGCCGTAACGCGCTCAGCGTCAGCGGCCGCTGCATCAGCAGCACAGCCCGCAGCCACAGCATTACCAGATCCCGCAGCTAGCGCAGCAGCAACAGTTATACCGGCACCAGTTGGAGCTTCTGCCCCAGAAGATAATGAAAAAGTAGGTCGTTTTGCTAAGCTCTGGAATCGTATTCGCAGAAAGCCTGATACGGAAAATCCTGGTGCTGTTCAACCGACCAACTCAAGCGAATCCGCGAGCCAAAAAGAAGACTCTCCCTTTGTTAAATTTCTAAAAGATTTGATGAAGAACTTGCTTGATGGGAAACTATTTAAAGAGTCGGACAATAACTTCGATGACACATCGGTTGATGCTGAAGGTAACCAAACATTGAATGTTATAAATAACTTTAAGACGTCAATCGAAAAAATTCAAAGTTCAAGAATCCAATCTACTGTAAACTTCGATGAAATCCTGGCCCAGATTACTGAGTCACTATTTACATTGCTTAGACATAAACCGATCAATGTCAATGGAAATAACTTTAAAGCATCATTCGGGGAGATTCGAGGTGAGTTGATTGATGCAGTTATTGTCAGACTGATTGGTATTAAAACGTCATCATCCTCGTTTACTGAGGAACAAATCACGTCTGTCAAGAATCGTTTGGGATCCTTTTTAAGCACAGTAGTATCTGAAATCAATACATACGAATTGGATGATTTTTCAAAAAAATATATGCTTAGTGTGATACAAAAAGCCCGAGAAGAGTTGAGGTTATTGCCCCAGCCACAATCATCAAGCGCCACCACTTAATCGTTTAAAAACCTGCTAACGAATTTTGTTGCGCAATACCTGCAGGGCCTGGGCTGATTCGGTATATTACGGGGGTTACCCTCCCGCAGTACCGATATGTCCAAGCCCTCTGCTTTGCCCAAGTCACGACCATCCACCATCCGTATTCAGGGTGCCCGTCAGCACAATCTTAAAAACCTGAACATCGATATCAACACCGGTGAAATCACGGTGTTCACCGGAGTCTCGGGTAGCGGGAAAAGTTCGCTGGTGTTTGACACCCTCTATGCGGAGGGTCAGCGTCGGTACGTCGAAACGTTTTCTCCGTACGCGCGTCAGTTTCTGGATCGGATGGACAAGCCGCAGGTCGACCGTATCGAGGGGGTTCCGCCCGCTATCGCGATTGACCAGTCCAACCCGGTTCGCACCTCGCGTTCTACGGTTGGTACCATGACCGAGATCAATGACCACCTCAAGCAGTTGTTTGCCCGGGGGGCGCGCTTGTATTGTCGATGTTGCGCCCAGCCGGTGCGTGAAGACACGCCCGCTACAATCAGCGCACACCTGCAGGCCCAAGCCAAGGCGCTGGGTGACCCTCGTTTGTACATTACCTTCCCTGTGGCCGTACCCGATAATTTTTCGGATGAGGAAATTGAGCAGTATTTATCTGCCCAAGGGTACACACGAACGCATGGGCGACGTGGGGCAGTGCTGGATGTGGTGCAAGATCGTTTTAAGGCCAGCAGTGTAGAAGCCTCGCGGCTGGGGGAGGCCCTGGAAACAGCCTTGCACCGAGGGCACGGCAAGCTCAATGTATTTGCAGAGGTCGAGGGGCGCGAGCCTGTGCGTTGGGCGTACTCAGAGGGCTTGCACTGCGCAAGCTGTGATCTGGATTTTAGCCGCCCGCTGCCCTCAACCTTTTCTTTTAACTCGCCCATTGGTGCGTGTGAGGCATGCCGAGGCTTTGGGCGCGTGGTGGGGATTGATTATGGTTTGGTCATTCCTGATGAGTCCAAGTCGCTGGAGGAGGGGGCGATCAAGCCCTGGCAAACCGAGAGTTTTAAATCCTGTCAGGCTGACTTGGTGCGGTTTGCAAAAGCACGTGGTGTGGCGGTGGACCGTCCTTGGCGCGATTTACCGAAGGCCGATCAGCGCTGGGTGATCGACGGCGACAAGGGGTTTGATGGTAACTGGGAGGGGCGTTATTTCTACGGCGTTAAACGTTACTTTGACTGGCTGGAAACCCGCACCTACAAAATGCACGTCCGCGTGCTGCTGTCTAAATACCGGTCCTACACCCCGTGCCAAACCTGCCGGGGCGCGCGCCTTAAAACAGAGGGCTTGGTGTGGCGTCTGGGGCAAGAACGTAACGACGATCAAGGCACCTACGTTCGTTTTAGGCCGACTGGTGTGGATTGGTCTGAGGAGTCGCTGCTCGCTTTGCCGGGCCTGTCGATTCACGAACTGATGTTGCTGCCGTTAAGCCGTGTGGAAGGCTTTATCAACCGGCTGACCTTGAGCGGTGAGCTACACGGTCTGGATGATGAAACCACCGGTCAGGTGCTGGCACAGGTCAAGGCTCGTTTGCGCTTTTTAAATCGCGTGGGCTTGGGCTATCTCACGCTGGACCGGCAAAGTCGCACCCTGTCGGGCGGGGAGGTGCAGCGTATCAACCTGACCACGGCCCTGGGCACATCGCTGGTCAACACCCTGTTTGTGCTGGACGAGCCATCCATCGGTTTGCACCCCCGCGACATGTCGCGTGTGATCACTGCGATGGAGCACCTGCGCGATGCAGGTAACACGCTGGTGGTGGTCGAGCACGATCCCCAGGTGATGTTGGCCGCCAACCGGATTGTGGACATTGGCCCCGGCCCGGGCGAGCAAGGCGGGCAGATTGTATTTGACGGCACCCCGAATGCTTTGTTAAAGGCCGATACCCTCACTGCACAGTACTTGAGCCGTCGTAAAACGATTCAACAAGCCCAACAAACCGCTACACTCAGTGGTGAGGCGCTGGTGCTTAAAGATGTCAGCGCCAACAACCTCAAGCATGTGGATGTGCGGATTCCCCTCGGTGGGCTGGTGTTGGTGACGGGAGTCTCGGGCTCAGGGAAGTCAACACTGGTACAGGATGTATTGGTACCTGCACTGAAAAAAGCCAAAGGGCAGGCCACCGAGCCGCCGGGTGCGTTTGGCCAACTGAGCGGCGATGCCCTGATTGCAGAGATTGCGTTCGTAGACCAAAGCCCGATTGGCAAAACCACACGGTCCAACCCGGCCAGTTATGTGGGGGCGTTCGACTCCCTGCGCAATCTGTTTGCCAAAACTCCGCTGTCCAAAGAGCGCGGGTATACCGCAGGCTTTTTTAGTTTTAACAGTGGTGATGGCCGATGCCCCACGTGTGGCGGTAACGGGTTTGAACACGTTGAAATGCAGTTTTTGTCGGATGTGTATTTACGCTGTGGTGATTGCAACGGGACACGTTACCGCGCGGAGGCGCTTGAGGTCACCATAGCCCGTAAAGGGCAAACGCTTCAGATGGCGCAGGTGCTGGAGTTGACCGTTGAGCAGGCCCTGGACCTGTTTGATCTGGACAAGGATGTGGTGTCGCTGTTGCAGCCACTGGCCGATGTGGGCTTAGGTTATATCCGCCTGGGGCAGCCGGTGCCAACTCTGTCAGGCGGCGAGGCCCAGCGCTTGAAGCTGGCGGGCTTTTTGGCGGAGGTTGCAACGAAAGGCCGTAAAAGCAGCAATAGCAAGCAGGCTTTGAGCAAAAAGGGAACGCTGTTTATTTTTGATGAACCCACCACTGGTTTGCATTTTGATGATGTCTCCAAACTTATGGGAGCCTTGTATGCCCTGCGTGGGGCGGGCCATTCACTGCTGGTGGTTGAGCACAATCTGGATGTGATTGCACATGCCGACTGGGTCATCGATCTGGGGCCCGAGGCGGGCGCGCAAGGCGGCATGATCGTGGCCGAGGGCACTCCTGAGCACATCATGGCCAGCGAGGCATCCCATACGGGGCGGGCACTGCGTGAGTATCTGCAACAACAGGGGCATCAGCTACCTGTGCGCGGTGCTGTTGCTGAGGCGGCGGCTACTTACGATGCCGAGGATGACGGTGAGCCTTTGCAAAGCCAGTGGCGTCGAACCAATCACTGTGTGAGCATTCATCACGCGCGCGAGCACAACCTGAAAAACATCAGTCTGGATATTCCGCACGGTGAAATGACGGTGATCACCGGCCCATCGGGCTCGGGCAAAAGTACACTGGCCTTTGACATTCTGTTTGCAGAGGGCCAGCGCCGGTATCTGGAAAGTTTAAACGCCTACGCGCGCCAGTTTGTGCAACCGGCTGCCAAGCCCGATGTGGATGCCATTTACGGGATCGCCCCGACCGTGGCAATCGAGCAGCGCACCAGCCGTGGCGGTCGCAAAAGTACCGTGGCCACGGTGACCGAGATCTATCATTTCTTGCGTCTCTTGTACGTCAAGCTAGGCATTCAGCATTGCCCTGACTGCAACACCGCAATTGCACCACAAAGTTACGAGGCCATCGCTGCGCATATTTTGTCTGCCTACAAAGGCAAGACCATCACATTGCTGGCACCGCTGGTGGTGGCACGCAAGGGCATTTACAACGAGTTGGCCAAGTGGGCAATCACGCGGGGGCACGACCGTTTGCGTGTGGATGGTGCGTACTTGCCAACCCGCCCCTGGCCTAAAATTGATCGCTTTAAGGAACACAGCATTGAGTTACCTGTCGGCACATTGGAGATCAATAAAAAAGCCGAGCAAAGCGTTCGCGAGCTGCTGACCAAATCGCTGGAGCACGGCAAGGGTACCGTGATGGTGGTCGAGGGCGACCCTGTGGGTGGCGAGTTATCAACGCCGGTTTTTTATTCGACACAACGGGCTTGTCCGAGCTGCGCGCGGAGTTTCCCTGAGCTCGATCCCCGTTTGTTTTCATATAACTCCAAGCATGGTTGGTGCCCCCAGTGTGTTGGGACGGGCACCCTGCTGGATTTACCCAACGATGAAGAAACCGGCGAGGAAGAAAAGTTTCTCGATGCGGCTGCTTTGGGTGACGAGCCTTGCCCGGCCTGTCACGGGCAGCGATTAAACCCGGTGGCCTTGTCCGTGCTGTTTGCCAAGCAGCCCATCTCAACCGTGGCCGGACACACCGTAACAGGTGCCCGCACCTGGCTGGAAAAGCTCAAGTTGACGAGTCGTGAGTCAGCAATTGCGCAGGATATTGTGCAGGAGATGATCAGCCGGCTTAATTTTCTGGAACGGGTGGGATTGAGTTATTTAAGCCTTGACCGGGCAGCGCCCACGCTCTCTGGCGGGGAGGCACAACGCATCCGCCTGGCCGCCCAACTGGGTACTAATTTGCGGGGGGTGTGTTACGTACTCGATGAACCCACCATCGGTTTGCACACCCGTGACAACCAGCGGCTGATTGAGTGTCTTCAGGAGCTGCGCACCAAAGGAAATACCTTGGTGGTGGTCGAGCATGATGAAGACACCATTTTGCAGGCCGATCATTTGATTGACATGGGGCCGGGGGCCGGTATTCGGGGCGGTGAAGTGATTGCTCAAGGGACAGTGGCGCAGGTGATGAAAAACCGTCACTCCCTCACTGGGCGATACCTCTCCAAAGGCATCACGGCGCCTGAGCAGCCTTTGCGACCTGTGCTCAAGGATACTCCTGTCTTGGGTATTCGCGGCGCTGCCTTGCATAACTTGAACGGCGTGAATATTGATATTCCTTTAGGCAGGCTGGTGGTTATTACCGGCGTCTCAGGATCGGGCAAGAGCACCTTGGCCCGCGAAGTGCTGCTCGATAATATGGCCGCTTGGGTGTCGCATACCCAGCAGCCTAAATCGAAGGCCAAGACCGTCTTTCACTGGTCTGGTTGCGACGAGATCACCGGTGCTTCGCTGATCGCCCGCGTGCTGGAAGTGGATCAAACCCCCATCGGCAAAACGCCGCGCTCCTGCCCTGCAACATACATTGGCTTTTGGGACAAAATTCGCCTTCTGTTTGCCGATACGGTAGAGGCCCGCATGCGTGGCTTTGCCTCCAACCGGTTCTCATTTAATGCCGGGCCCGGCCGTTGCCCGCTGTGTGATGGGCAAGGCATGCAGACCATCGAGATGAATTTTCTGCCCGACGTCAAAGTGGTGTGCGAGGCCTGTAATGGCAAGCGATTTAACCCGGACACCTTGTCAGTGTATTGGCGCGAAAAGAACATCGCCGATATCTTGAACATGAACGTAGAAGATGCCATTGAGTTTTTCGCAGCTCACACCAGCCTGGCGCACCCCCTGCAATTGCTCAACGATGTGGGCCTAGGCTATCTCACGCTGGGGCAGGCCAGCCCCACGTTATCAGGCGGGGAGGCGCAACGCATCAAACTGGTCACTGAGTTGGCCAAGGTCAAGCCGCAGCGCCTGCGCCCAGCACAGGTCAAGGCGGGGGCGACCGGCGCTGCTCAGCAAACCCTGTATGTGCTGGACGAGCCTACAGTCGGCTTGCACATGAGCGATGTTGAAAAACTCATCACGGTGTTGCATCGTCTGGTCGATGGAGGCCACAGTGTGGTGACCATCGAGCATGATCTGGATTTGATTGCCCAGGCGGACTGGGTGATTGATATGGGACCGGAAGGAGGCGCAGGGGGAGGACGGGTCGTCGAGCAAGGCCCCCCTCGGAAACTGGCGAAAACGGCCAAATCACACACCGGGCGAGCCTTGAGAGACTTCTATACCCGGCGTGGTTAAGTAGGCGTGGTTAAGTACGGCGGGGGGTGAGTCGGTTCAAGTTTTTTTTGAACCGATTTTGCTTTCTTTGCCGGCCAGCAAATTGGTGATATTTTGTTGGTGCCGGTAAATGAGTAAGCCAGACATCAGCGCCACCGCCAGTAATTGCGTATTGATGCCAAACATCAAGGCTTCATAAAACACGGCAAACAAGGCGGCTATCAGAGCGGCCAGTGATGAATACCGGAAAAAGAACGCGATGATCAGCCAGGTGGTGGCGATCGCCAAACCCAGCCAGATGTTATAACCGAGCAGCACGCCCAGCGCGGTGGCTACCCCTTTGCCACCCTCAAACTTAAAGAAGATGGGGTACAGATGCCCCAGAAACGCCGCAAACCCAACCCAGGCGATCGTATCGCTGCTGATGCCGAACTCCTGGCTAAAGTGGCTGGCCACCAGCACGGCAACCAAGCCCTTGATGGAGTCTCCGAGCAAGGTCAAAAGGGCCGCCATTTTATTGCCGGTGCGCAAAACATTGGTTGCGCCTGGGTTTTTGGAGCCGAAGGTGCGTGGGTCGGATAGCCCCATCACTTTTGAGACAACAACAGCAAACGAAATGGAACCTAGCAAATAGGCGGCAACAATAGCCAACAGGTCATGGGTCATGGTGTTTTTTTATAAAAGTAGCAGTCTCCGACGGCACGATTGTAGCCGTAATTGACGCAGATTCGGAATTGTTCCCGCCAAGGCTGAACTTTCACAGGGTAACCGTCCACAAACTATGGACCGATTGTCAGCTCGATTTGCCATCACGTCTGCAACCTAAACCCC
>DAITMV010000056.1:0-15749 GCA_036834985.1 Burkholderiaceae bacterium
GCTTTTATGTATAGACTCATTCAAAGTCTATACTCAATGCCAATCCTTTCATCGACGTTCCCCGCACATGGCTACATACCGCATCCCCAACCTACCGCTAAGCAACATGAGTAGCGTGGAAACCAAAGCCGTTCTAAAAAAAACAGCATAAGCCCATCGCTATCTGGCAGAGCTTAAAGGTGTTGCACCGAACTACCCAAGATTTATCGACAGGAATTACTCAATAACCTGTTTAACCATCCTTACACACGCATTGAATTCGTGATGGACGACCTACAAGTTACTCGAATTACAGCCACCAAATACCTTGAACAACTGGTTGAGAAGAATTTTTTAATCAAAGAAAAACTTGGTCGAAACAGCTATTACATCAATCAACCACTTGTACGCTTGCTGAGCCTGGACAGTTAGCGCAAACGATCAACGGAACCATTCCCCCACTTGCGGTGCCTAATTAGCACTCGGCATGATTGAGTGCTAATATAACCACCAGTTTGAAAAGGGTTCATAACAGTCCATGAGTACAGCTTTAGCGATTCGCCCCACCGTGCCAGCGAACACCCACTCCGCCTTGGTCATCCGTGACCCATGGAGCTTGGCGGCCGGGCCTATTGGTAATCTGGATGCCTATATTCAGGCCGTCAACCGCATCCCGATGCTCGCCCCCGACGAAGAAATCAGTCTGGCTGAACGTCTGCAACGCGACAACGACCTGGAAGCAGCCCGCCGCATGGTGATGAGCCATTTGCGCCTGGTGGTAGCGGTTGCGCGTCAATTCATGGGGTATGGCCTGCCCCAGGCCGATCTGATTCAGGAAGGCAATATCGGCCTGATGAAGGCCGTCAAACGCTACGATCCAAGCCGTGGCGTGCGTTTGGTGTCGTTCGCGATGCATTGGATCAAGGCCGAAATTCACGAATATGTGCTCAAAAACTGGCGTATGGTCAAAATTGCGACCACCAAGGCACACCGCAAGCTGTTTTTTAACCTGAACAGCTTTAAAAAGCACGGCCAGGCGTTTACCCCTGAGCAAATTGCCGAAGTGGCCCAAGCCTTGAACGTTCGCCCCGAGGACGTTTCCGACATGGAGTCACGCATGGCGGGCAACGAAATTGCCCTGGAAGCCCAAAACGACGAGGGTGAAGAGGCTTATTCGCCCGTCCGCTACCTGGCTGCAGACAATGCAGAGCCCACCGAAGTGCTGGAAGCCCGTCGCATTGAGCATCTGCACAACGAAGGTCTGCATGCCGCGCTAAACCAGCTGGATGAACGCAGCCGCCGCGTCGTGGCCGACCGCTGGCTGGCCGGCGACAATGCCAAAACACTGCACGAACTGGCCGCCGAGCTAGGCGTGTCGGCCGAGCGAGTTCGACAGATCGAACAGCAAGCCATGAAAAAAATGCGAGGTTGGCTGGCAGAAGCCGCTTAAGCTGGGCTGGAGTGGGTAGCATCCCCCCGTAGCCACCTGAGATTATGATGCCATCCCTGTCGGTTCAATAAAAAAGGCACCTGCAAAGGTGCCTTTTTTTCAGGTTGCACGGATATTCACTCAAGCGCTCACGCGCCTTTGATCAAGGCCTGCAAGTCCGGAATGATCTGTTCCACAGGTTGACCGTGTTTAATCAACAGACGCAACTGGCCTTTCGGATCAAAGACATACGCTCCCGCGGTGTGGTCAAACGTGTATGAGGAGGCTGTTTTGCCGTCCACCTTTTGATAGAACACCCGCATGCCCTTGGCAGCCTTGGCCAGTTCTTCGTCAGAGCCAGTCAGACCAATAAAGGTGGGATTAAATTGCGGCACGTACTGTTTGAGCAATTCGGGCGTATCGCGTTTGGGGTCGATGGTCACAAAAACCACCTGTACCTTGCCAGCGTCCTCACCCAAACCCTGCAGGGCCGTCGCCATGGTTTGCAGGGTGGTTGGACATACGTCCGGGCACTGGGTATACCCAAAAAACAAGACCACCACTTTGCCCTTGAAATCAGCCATCGTCTTGGCACGACCTTCGGTGTCTTTGAGGGTGAAATCTGCGGTTAACGCGGAGCCTGTGATGTCGGTATTTTTAAAACTGACGGCTTTAGGCACACAGCCACCCAGTGCAAATGCTAACAAAAATATCGTAACAGCGTTCAACCACCTTTTAAAATTAATCAAATGGTGGTCATTTGCATTAAATCGCATCATAAGTAGTGATCCACCAGCAGGGCTGCAAACAACAGGGCCAAATAGGCAATTGAGTAGGCAAATGTCTTTTTGGAAATCGCGTCGGAGTAGTTGCGCCACACTTGCCACGCAAACCAGATAAAAATGCCGTTTAACACGGCAGCCGAAGCAAGGTACACATACCCGCTCATGTGGATGGCAAACGGCAGCACCGTGGTACCGGCCAACATGATGGTGTAGAGAAACACATGGAACCGAGTGAACTCAGGGCCGTGCGTCACTGGCAGCATGGGCAGGCCGGCGCGCGCGTATTCCTGGGTGCGGTACAAGGCCAGCGCCCAGAAGTGCGGTGGCGTCCACACAAAAATGATCAGGAACAGAACAAACGCCTCGGGGCCGACGCTGTTGGTCACGGCAGCCCAGCCCAATACCGGCGGCATGGCGCCTGAGGCCCCGCCAATCACGATATTTTGTGGAGTATTGGGTTTGAGCACGATGGTATAAATGATGGCATACCCAACAAACGTACCCAAGGTGAGCCACATGGTGAGCGGGTTTACAAAGTAGTACAGCACCCAGACGCCCAGACCACCAATCAAACCGCTAAAAATCAGGGTTTGAGCCGAGTTCAGCTCGCCACGCGGTAGAGGCCGCGCACGGGTGCGGGCCATCACAGCGTCGATTTGTTGTTCAATCAGGCAGTTAAATGCCGCCGCAGCCCCGGCAACCAGCCAGATACCGACAGTGCCTGCCAACAGCACCTGTACATCCGGCAGGTCCGGTGTGGCCAGAAACATACCGATCACAGCGCAAAACACAATGAGCAGAACAACGCGGGGTTTGGTCAACGCCCAGTACTGGCGCAGTAGGTGGTTCATTCGATGGATGGGCGACAGAGCAACTTGCATGTTAATGGTGGACCTTGCTGGCTAAGCGGTAGTTTACCAAGATGAGGGTCACCAACAGTAACGCCGCACCGCCATTGTGCAACACCGCCACGGGCAGTGGTAGATGAAACACAACATTTGAGATGCCCAGTGCCACTTGCAGCGCTAAAACCCCCCAAACCTTATACGCCATCGCCTTCATGCCTGCATGCTGGCGCAACTGCCAACCTAGAGCCACCAGCACCAGCGTCACGAGCGCCGCCCCTACCCGGTGTGACCAGTGAATGGCGGTCAGCGCGGGCATGGCCAACATATCGCCATCAGCGGTTTTACCCAGCTCTCGAACCACATGAAATGCGTTGGAAAAATCCATCGGTGGCGCCATCACACCCTGACAGGTAGGGAAATCCGTACAGGCCAACGCTGCATAGTTGGTGCTGACCCATCCGCCGAGGATGATCTGGGCACACACCACCACCAAACCGATGCGGGCCAGACGTTTTAAGCCGGACAAATCTGCCACGGGCATCACCATGCGGGCCGGGGTGGTCTGACGCAGCCACAACCAGGTGAGCAGCCCCAGCACGGTCAAGCCGCCGATCAGATGGCCCGTGACAATCGCCGGTTTGAGCAACATCGTCACCGTCCACGCACCAAACGCACCTTGCAAACAAACCACGCCCACCAGGGAGGTCGCCAACCAAGGCGATTGCGCCAATTCCTTTTTACGGCGCCAGGCCATCACGGCGATCGCGATAATCAGCAAACCCAGGCTTGACGCGATATAACGATGCACCATCTCTTTCCAGGCTTTAGGTGCAGACACGGGTCCATGATCGCCCCCCTGTGCTTGCATGGCCTGGGTGATTTCCTGGTGTGCATGCGCCGGGCTCAGCTGGCCGTAACAACCGGGCCAATCGGGGCAGCCCAAACCCGCATCGGACAAACGAACATACGCACCCAGCATAACCAGGCCAAAAGTAATCAGTGTGGTAATGACAACCAATCGCTTAAAACTCATGATGACAACTCAACCAATTTTAGAAGCCCACAACAGGCGGGAAATATCTTTACGCATTTTGGAGTGCTCAGGATTGGGCGGGAACCGGAGCATGACATGACCTAAAGGATCGATCATGAAAACGTGGTCCTTAAGTGCGGGCAACTGGCCGTTGGCCATGGGTTCTTTGCCTGCTGGCAACCACTGTTTAACCACCTGGGGCGATACGCGGGCAAAATGTACACCCTCAAACTGGCGCAATAACATGGTCTCTAAGGGGCCGTCGTCAGTGACAAGAACCACGCGCTCAATTCGACCTTGTTCCTGCCCGGTCGATTTACGAATTTGGCGCTGGTAGAACATCATCGTCTGGCACGGCTCGTCACAATTGCTATCGGCCACCTGGAGCAAGATCCACTTACCTTTGAGGCTGTGCAGATCAAAAGGTGAGCCGTCCAGCTTTTTCAGGCCCATCTGAGCCGGTATATCCAACTGGGGGTCAATCAAGGTGCCGTAGTTGTTGCGCATATCCGGGCGCGCATAAAAGTACATCACGTACGCGATAAGCACCGGCACAAAAAACAATGCAAACGTGATCCAAATGGGCCAGTTACTTCGCTTGGCTGGAACAGACATCGGTGTTGACATGAGCTACCTTTTTAATCAATTGCATAAATTCTGTCAGGGGTTTTAGGCGACCGGGCCATGGCGCTCTTTCCACGCCAGCCAGCCGGTCAAACCCACCAACACCAGAGTGATGCATCGCCACTGAAATGCATAGCCCCGGTGCTTGTCCACCTCGGATGCAAACTGGGGCTCAACCCGTATGGGTTGGCTGCTAGGGTCTGCAGATGCCCCTTGAGCGGCCCCAATCGTATCGGCTCGATCCGTAGAAACTGCCCCCGAGACCTGCACCACTGACTCAGACAGGGCCTGCACCACGAAGTTTGCCAGCGGGCGCTGTATTTTTTTTTCGAACCCCAGTGCATCAAAATTGGACCACAACACCCCATCCTGGTGCACCACCTCACTGCCAGCAACACGCAACCCCCATAACTCGGCGGCACGGGCAAAGTGTTCCAGCATGGGCCCTTGTAGTATCACGTTCGCCCCGGCAGCAAGTGCCGCAGGAACAGCCGGCAAATCCCTGGGTTTCATCGGATCGCGTAACAGCAAACCTCGATCAACAGCCACCACATAAGGCGGGTATGACGTTTGGAGACCGCTCACTTCAAAGGCCTGGATCCATTGAACTGCGGGGCGCCCCCTGTATTGCCGGTTATCCAGCAACACATACGCACCAGGCAGGTAATGACCGCTTAGCCGTGCCTGTCGATAACGGTTTGCCACCACATCGACGACGGGTTGGGTCGGGCTGACAGGCGGCATATGCAAAGCCTGCGTGCGCTGGGTATCAAGCGCTTGTTTTTGATCACCCCGCCGCGCTTGCCATTGCCCCAGCTCAAAGGTGAGCGTTGCCATCAAGCCGCCTGCGATCAATAACACCCACAACTTTTTTCGCATGATTCCTGTACCTGCCAAAAGCGATGCATAATTCAGGCTGACTGCGTGATGCCCAATATCCTGTTGGCAACATCACGCGTACTTTTGCGAGATGGGCCATGCGTTATGTAGTTGTTGTGATGTTGTTGATTATTATCGGTAGCCTGGCCTCTGCCATGGTCTTTCTGATGAAGGACAAAGGCAAGAGCAGTCGCACGGTGTACGCGCTATCGGTTCGGATCGGGCTATCGGTGGTGCTGTTTTTACTGATCCTGTTTGCCCATCAGATGGGCTGGATACAGAGCACGGGTATTCGCTGATCACACAACTTAATAAACACACAGCGAGTTGACTCAACACAAAACGCAATAAAAGGGGCCTGGACTCAGACCCCTTTTATTTTTTACAGCCAGTAAACAACCACGTACAGGCCCAGCCACACCACGTCCACAAAGTGCCAGTACCAGGCAGCTGCCTCGAACGCAAAGTGATGATCAGGACGGAAGTGACCCTTGATGCAACGGAACATGATGACCGTCAGCATGATGGCACCAATCGTCACGTGGAAACCGTGGAAACCAGTCAACAGGAAGAAAGTGGACCCGTAGATGCCGGAGGTCAGTTTCAGGTTCAGCTCTGAATACGCATGCATGTATTCAAACACTTGGAAACCCATAAAGGTTGCGCCCAGCAACACGGTGAGCAGCAGACCAAAGACCAGCTTGCCGCGCTGATTGGCGAGCATCGCGTGGTGAGCCCAGGTCAGGGTCACGCCGGAGGTCAGCAACAGGGCCGTGTTAATCGTGGGAATGGGCCATGGACCCATTGTCTCGAATTTCTCGATCACACCTGCAGGTCCGATATTGGGCCAGTTAGCGGCAAAGTCAGGCCACAGAATCGCTTTGTGATCCAGATCGCCCAGCCAGGGCATGGTGATGGTCCGTGCGTAGAACAGGGCACCAAAAAAGGCTGCAAAAAACATGACTTCGGAGAAAATGAACCAACCCATGCTCCAGCGGAAGGACACATCCACACGATCACTGTAACTGCCGCCCTCAGACTCGCCGATCACGTTGCCGAACCAGCTAAACAGGGTAAAGAACAGCAACGCCAAACCGGCGGCCAAAGACATCGGACCCCAGCTTTGCTCGTTTACCCAAGCCGCTGCACCGGCGCCAAAGAACAACATCGCCAGCGAACCGACGACAGGCCACTGAGACAGGCCAGGTACAAAATAGTACGGTGCGTTTGCACGCATGACGACTTCTCCTTTAATCACAATCTTTTTATAAACCTTTACCGTTACCGGCCTAGCCGACAACCGTTCTTACCAGCAGAATCAATGATGCAACAAATACTGCAGCGACCAACAGGCCGACGATAATGACATGGATCGGATTTAGCGTCTCCATGTCTTTGGTGCGTTTATCGCTACGGCGCACACCAAAAAAAGACCACAGTACTGCACTCAACGTCTGCGTGAAAGACGACTTCTTTACGTTCTCCGCCGACACACCCTGTGGGGTTTTGACGGCATCATGCTTATCGTTCATACCCACGTCCTGTCTGGCGCGCGTTCATCACTTCACGGGCGCTTGCGCGACGCCAGCCACTTCAAAAAATGTGTAGGACAAGGTAATTGTCTTTATATCCTGCGGCAGCTTGGGGTCAATCACAAACACCACGGGAAACGATTTGGTCTGAGACGGTTCAAACGGCTGCTGTTTGAAGCAAAAACACTCGAGCTTGTGAAAGTGCGAAGCCGCCTGCATCGGTGCATAGCTTGGGATGGCCTGGCCTTGTACCTTGCGTGGCAAATTGTTGTGAATATCGTAGTTCACCTGCACGACTTCACCCGGATGCACGTCCATGTGACGCTTCTCGGGTTTGAACAACCATGGGCCTTGGGTATTGGCATCAAACTCGATGGAGACGGTACGCGTGGTGTCCACCTGCGTATTTTTGAGCAACGCGACATCGTCACGACGGGTCAGGACATTAATACCCGTCATTTCACAGATTTTCTTGTACAGGGGCACCAAGGCATAGCCGAACGCAAACATCAGCCCGGCAATCACACACAGGCGCGTCAGCATCTGGCGGTTGACCCCCAGAATTCTCTTGCCCCGTACTGTTGTTGCCGGTGTAGACATGGTTGTGTAGGTAGTGGGTAAAGCCTTGGCTTACATGCCAAAAAATATGGTTTTGAGCATGATGCCAACAAAAAACACCAGGGCCACCGACGTCATGATCAAGCCCAGACGTTTGTTTTTAGCTGACTGCTGTGCAGCCAGTTCGGATTTGGACATGGTTGTTTCCTAAAAGCATACATTCATCGAAATACTCGCGAGGCCTGGCTATCCGGCTGCAAGCACTTGGATGAACGGGGTGCCTCCTACAAGGCACCCGGCTCATGACCGAATTACTTCACCAGAGGAGGTTCCTCAAAGGTGTGGAAGGGAGCAGGTGAAGGAACCGTCCATTCCAGACCTTCAGCGCCATCCCATGGCTTGGCGGGTGCAGGTTCGCCTTTTTGACCAGCCCATGCCTTGAGCACAACGTACAGGAACAGCAGTTGTGACAAGCCGAACCAGAACGCGCCCACGGTGGCGATTCTGTGAAAGTCTGCGAACTGCATGGCGTAGTCTGCATAGCGGCGTGGCATACCGGCCAGACCCAGGAAGTGCATCGGGAAGAACGTGACGTTAAAGCTGATCATCGAGCTCCAGAAGTGCACCTTACCCAGTGTTTCGTCGTACATGCGACCGGACCACTTGGGCAACCAGTAGTAGGTACCCGCAAACAGGGCAAACAGGGAGCCGGCCACCAATACGTAATGGAAGTGAGCCACCACGTAGTAGGTATCCTGCAACTGAATGTCGATCGGCGCCACGGCCAGGATCAGACCCGTAAAACCGCCCATGGTAAACACGAAAATAAAGCCGACGGCAAACAGCATGGGAGTTTCGAAGGTCATGGACCCTCTCCACATGGTTGCAAGCCAGTTAAACACTTTTACGCCGGTCGGAATGGCGATCAGCATGGTGGCGTACATGAAGAACAACTGGCCTGTAACAGGCATGCCGGTTGTAAACATGTGGTGGGCCCATACGATGAACGACAGGATCGCAATCGATGAGGTTGCATACACCATGGAGCTGTAGCCAAACAGTGTCTTGCGTGCAAACGTGGGGACAATGTGGGAGATAATGCCGAAGGCCGGCAGAATCATGATGTACACCTCGGGGTGACCGAAGAACCAGAAAATGTGCTGGTACATGACGGGGTCACCACCACCGGCTGCATTAAAGAACGACGTGCCAAAGTGGCGATCGGTCAGCATCATGGTGATGGCACCGGCCAAGACAGGCATCACGGCGATCAGCAGATAAGCGGTGATCAACCAGGTCCAAGCGAACATCGGCATTTTCATCAGGGTCATGCCAGGTGCGCGCATGTTCAAGATGGTGGTGATGATGTTGATCGAACCCATGATCGACGACGCGCCCAGCATGTGCATCGCAAAAATCGCGGCATCCATGCCAGGGCCCATCTGTACCGACAACGGTGCGTATAAAGTCCAGCCGGCAGCAGTTGCTCCACCTGGCATGAAGAATGACGTGGTCAGCAACAGGGCAGCGGGAATCATCAGCCAGAAGCTGAAGTTGTTCATCCGGGCGAACGCCATGTCTGAACAGCCAATCTGCAGCGGAATCATCCAGTTGGCAAAGCCCACAAACGCCGGCATGACCGCACCAAACACCATGATCAAACCATGCATGGTGGTCAGCTGGTTAAAAAACTCTGGCTGGAACAGTTGCAGGCCAGGGCTGAACAATTCAGCACGCAGCAACAGGGCCAGGATGCCGCCCTCGAGCAGCATGGTGAAAGAGAAAATCAGGTACATCGTACCGATGTCTTTGTGGTTGGTGGCAAACAGCCAGCGACGCCATCCGTGAGGATGATCGTGCGCGTGATCGTGATGATCATGGCCGTGTGCGACATCTACTGCAGTAGCGCTCATTTGAATACTCCTCGCAACTTATTTCCGTGCCGCTGTGACGTCAGCGGGTTGAACAACCGGATCAGTACCGGCGCCTGCGTTAGACCATGCATTACGGGTGTAGGTAATGACCGACGCAATTTCTACGTCTGACAGTGCCTTCCATGACGGCATGCCCTGATTTTTACCGTTCAGCAATACGGTGATTTGATCTGCTTTGGGGCCTTTGACAACCACATCGCCATCAAGCGCCGGGAATGCACCGGGCACGCCTTTGCCGTTGGCCTGGTGACAGGCGGCGCAGTTGGCACCGAACACTTTTTCACCACGAGCCTTGAGTTCGTCAGGAGTCCACACCTTGTTGGGGTCATCAGCCAACGCGAGCATTTCTTTCTTTTTGCCCTCAACCCAAGCCTTGTAGTCGGCTTCGGATTTGACTTCAACGACGATTGGCATAAAGGCGTGTTCCTTGCCGCACAACTCGGCACACTGACCACGGTAAACGCCGACCTTCTCAGCCTTGAACCAGGTATCACGGACAAAACCGGGGATCGCATCCTGCTTGACGCCAAACGCTGGGATCATCCAGGCGTGAATCACGTCATTGGCGGTGGTTACGATACGCACTTTTTTGTTAACGGGAACCACCAGGTTGTTATCGACTTCCATCAGATAATTTTCACCTTTGGCAGCGATGTTTTTGATCTGGTCGCGCGGGGTGGTCAAAGTGGATAGGAAGGAAATGCCTTCGCCTTCACCCTTGAGGTAGTCGTAACCCCATTTCCACTGATAGCCTGTGGCTTTGATGGTGATGTCGGCGTTGGAGGTGTCCTTCATGGCGACCACAGTTTTGGTCGCGGGCAAGGCCATGCCGATCACAATGAGGAACGGAACCAAGGTCCAGATGATTTCAACCGTGGTACTTTCGTGGAAATCAGCGGGCTTGTAACCCTTTGACTTGCGATGAGCGTAGATCGAATAAAACATCACGCCAAACACAGCCACAAAAATCACCAGACAGATCACCAGCATCAGGGTGTGCAGATCATAGATCTGTTCCGCGATTTTGGTCACTGGTGGCGCTAGGTTGTACTGGTGCTCACTGGCCGCCATCGCAGAAGTGGACATCAACGCGAGCGCTGCGGCCATTCCACGGGTGCCGAAAGGTTGCTTAACCATGGCTTTCCTCAAAAATCCCAAATCAAAAAATTAAACATCGTCAGATCGTCGCACGTGCTATGGCCAGTCGTAACTCTCTGGCCACCGAGGGGCGCAAACGGTCTTCAATAAATTTATCCAGCCGCACCTCAAGTGATTGACACCTGAGCACCAACTTCGCTTTGTACGCATCCGCGTACTCAACTCGCGTCCACGCAGGGTTCAACTCAAACAACTGCTGCTTGCCTGCCCGGATGCGTTGAACCATCAGGGTACCAGGCCGAATCTCAATCCGATCCATATCGCCGGCGTGTTGTGCGTAATACAAAAACGCACCGCCCACCAGCATCATCTCCAGCCCGGCAAATGGAACCACAACCCACAGCCCCATCAGCGCAAAGCCAGATGCAATCACCAATGAAACAACACACAAACTTGCAAACCAGGCCAACAACTGCCGTGGAGTTAATGCGCAGTTTTGCTTAAACAACCAACAATGCGCGGGCAACGCCTGCGCAGCAGCCATGGAATCAGTTACAACACACCCTGCATCCTGATCAATTTGAATAGGAACTCTATGTTGATCAACACAGTCAAAAACTTGTGCCATGACTCACCTGTGCACCGTACGGTTCAAGCGAAACCTTCGCATTATAGGGTCCAAGCCGCTCACGGTTCAACCAAACGAGGCATTAAAATACAAAAAATTGCAGTTCGATGCTGCCGTTTGAACCAAGCGGGTTGCCGCAGATCAGGTATTTTTGTTGTGACGGTCGCGCTGCCGGCCACCAATCTCATCAACTGAGATCCGTGCTTCGGAGGATCGCTTGGGACGATCAACGCGCCATGCATGACCATAAATCACTTCAAGGGTCAATGGCAAGCGCTGGCTGACTGGATCCCTTGATTTATCCAGATACTCGGACAACCGGAAAAAAAACCCGCGCCCCCGCAATCCGGGCAATGACTGCCCGTCCTGGGTCAACGGCCAGCCGGACTCGGTCTGCCGCCACTCGGCCAGCAAGGCAGCCGCATTGGCGTAGGTCAGCGTGAGCTTTTCCATTTCCATGACCGGGTCAGAAAACCCAGCGTGCACCAGCGCGTCGCCAAGGTCATGCATATCGGCATAATCCCATCCATCCAGCCCCATACCCTGAGCCGCGTGCCGCAGCTGCAAGCCCGAATCGGGCCCCAGACAGGAAAAAAACAAAGCCCCACCCGGCTGCAAGACCTGCGCCCATTGTTGCAAAACCTCCTGAGGTGCTTGCAGACGATGGAGCAGCATATTGGACCACACCAGCCCAACGGAAGACGGCTGCAACGAAATGCGTCCATCAGGGGCTTCGACGGTTTGGTACGCCGGCGCCTTGGGTTTACTGAACAGACCGTTGAGCGAGCGACTCAGAAAGGCTTTGCTGATCCGCTGACCGAGCGACCCCTCGTTACGCAAATCAGCATCACCCGCCAAATCACTCTGTGGCTTGATGTGCAACACTTCACGACCGGGGTATTGAGCGGCCAGTCTCGCGACCAGCGCCGGATGCGCCCAGCTGTGATCCAGCATGGCCCCGTCAATTGGTTTGAGCCACTGCGCTCGGTCGAGCATGCGGTCTTGCACTTCATTGAGCAAAAACGGAGCTTCCGGGGTAAAGCGGGGGTTGTAGGCCTCCGCAGTCCGACGCGCCCACTGCAAGGCAAAGCGCGCATCACTGCGCGGATGCTTCCAGAACGACTCGGAGGGCTCAGGGTCAGGCTGAGCCTTAAACATAGCGGAATTGGCACTCATAAGTCATATGACACATCTGATCAACCGGGTGGCAGCCACAGCCGCCAGAACCTTGAGTATATGCCTTCCTGGGCAATGTGCAGCTTGCAGTGCGTCAATTTCAGCCCAAGAGGCCTGGCAAAACCGGCAAAACAGCCTGTGCAACCGCTGCGATCAGGTCTTGTTTGCACCGTCGATGGTGATGTGCCAACAGTGCGCCCTTCCCTTAGGACCACGCTTGCAGGCATTTGGCTGGACCCACTGCAGACACTGTCGAGCAGCGCCCAAGGACCTGCTCAGCGTCGCAGCTACGAGGTATCAACCGCCGCTGGACGGATTGATTCAACGGCTCAAATATGGAGGCGACACCACGCTGGCCAAGCTGTTTGCCCAAAAAATCCACCAGCGATGGATATCGATGACCCAAGCATCAGCGCTTCCTGACGTGTGGCTGCCCATCCCGGTGAGCCGCCAGCGAATCGCCGAACGCGGCTACAATCAGGCTTTGCTGATCGCCAGACATCTGGCACGACTCACAGCCCGCCCCTGCCAGGCTGATTGGTTGGTCAAGACAAGGCACACCACCAGCCAGGCCGACCTGAGCGAAGCCGCTCGCCGCAGAAATTTGCAAGACGCCTTTGCGGTGCGTGACTGCGTACAAGGCCTGCGGATTGGGCTGGTGGACGATGTGATGACCACCGGCGCGACGCTCAACACCGTTCGTGACGTACTGCAGGCAGCGCGGGCAGGCCCGATCAGTTATTGGATAGTAGCGAGAACACCCGAATGATTCATGTCGTATTAGTAGAACCGGAAATCCCGCCCAATACGGGCAATATTATTCGATTGTGCGCCAATACAGGCGCGCATCTGCACCTGATCGAACCCTTGGGGTTTCCGCTGGACGATGCCAAAATGCGCCGGGCCGGGCTCGATTACCATGAGTATGCTCATATGAGGGTTCACGCGAACTGGGATGCGTTTGTCACTGCGGTGCAGCCTGACCCGACTCGTTGTTTTGCCATGACCACCAAAGGTCAGCGCTCGCCGTTCGAGGTAGCATTTAAAGCAGGGGATTGCTTGGTGTTTGGCTCTGAAACACGTGGCCTGTCGCCAGATCAACGCAACTGGTTTTCTCAAGAGAACTGGCTGCGTCTGCCGATGATGCCAGACAACCGGTCACTGAACCTGTCCAACGCGGTGGCCATTAGCGTGTATGAGGCCTGGCGGCAACTGGGCTTTAAGGGGGCTGCCTGATCAGTGATGTTCCTGCTTTGGCTCACGATTAAATAGCTGTTTGAGAGCGGTCAGGCTGTCCATCCCGCCAAACAGGACATCGCACACGGTTTGTGTGATGGGCATGTCGATGCCCAGCTTATCCGCCAGATCACGGACTACTGGCGCGCAACGCACCCCTTCGGCCACCTGACCCAACTCGGTCAGAATGGTGTCTAGTGATTTACCTTGCGCCAGCATCAAGCCAACCCGGCGGTTACGCGACAAATCGCCGGTACAGGTCAAAATCAGGTCGCCAAAACCGGATAAACCATTCAGGGTGTCGTTTTGCGCGCCCAAGGCCACAGCTAGACGACGGATTTCGGCCATCCCCCGGGTAATCAAGGCAGCGCGAGCGTTCAAGCCCAAGCCCATGCCGTCACAAATACCGGTGGCCACCGCCATGATGTTTTTGACCGCCCCTCCCACTTCCACGCCCACGATGTCGTTATGGGCATACACCCGCATCCGGTTGTGGTGGGCTGCTATGACGGCGGCCTGCTGAACACGCTCGTCGGCACTGCCGATCGTTAAGGCACACGGCAATTTTTTGGCGACTTCCACCGCAAACGAAGGGCCCGACAACGCCCCTCCCAAGGCTCGACCCACCACATCTTCGACCACCTGATGCGGCATCAGCCCCGTGCCCACTTCAAAACCCTTACAAAGCCACACCAGGGCAGGCCATTGGTCAGCTGGCTTGTAGTCGAGCAGTGCTTTGAGCGTGGAACGCAAGGCCGACATCGGCGTGCCCAGTACCCACACACCGTTGGGCGTATCGGCATGGCGCGCAGCCGCTTGAAAATCAGTCGTTGCGCGCAGGCCATCGGCCAACGCAATATCGGGCAGATAGCGTGGGTTCTGATGCGCGATGTTGACGCTTTGAACTGTGGCGGGGTCTCGCCCCCACAACAGCACGTCGTGCTTGAGCGCCACATGGGTAGCCACCGCAGTACCCCAGGCACCGGCGCCAAAGACGGTCACAGGGATCGAATCTGCAGCGGGGCTTGGGGGGTGAGCTGTCATGGTGTCGGACTCGTGGCCAATTGTGGGGTTTAAGCGTGCCCGGGCGGCAGAATCAAGCCGGAGGGCTCGTCCGCAGCCTGCGCGGCTTGTTGTGCCTGCTCCAGACGCTGCTGGTAGAACTGCTCAAAGTTGATATCCGCCAGATGAACCGGAGGAAAACCGGTACGGGTGATCAAATCGGCGATGTTGGCGCGCAAATAGGGGTACACCATGTTGGGACACAAAATGCCCAGCAACGGGTCCAATTGCTCATTCGGCACGCCCGAAATTTCAAAAATCGCAGCCTGTTTGGCTTCCACCAGAAACGCGACCTTGTCGGCGATGCGCGAGGTCACGGTCACGGTGACTTCAGACTCAAAAATATTCTCGGCCACTTGAGCCGCCCCGACATCCACGGAGATCTCGATGCTGGGCGCTTGCTGCTCAAGAAAAATCTGCGGGGCATGGGGCATTTCCAGCGACGCATCCTTCAGATAAACGCGCTGGATCTGAAAGACGGCTTGGTTGGCTTCTTGGTTGTTGGTTTGTTGCTCAGACATGAAATTTCCAGACAAGAGATAAACCCCCATCACTTGCGATGAGGGCGGACATTAAGAGATTACACATTACAGACATGACAAACGCGCATGCCGATGGATCAGCCTTGACGCGTCAATAGAGGCATCAGCCCCCCCGCCCGATCCAGCGCCGACAGGTCGTCGAACCCGCCAACATGGGTTTGGTCGATAAAAATTTGCGGGACCGTACGGCGCCCCGTGCGTTGCATCATCTCATCCCGGCGAACCGGGTCCAGATCAATGCGCACTTTGTCGATGGTATCGACCCCCCGCTGTTTGAGCAGCCGCTCGGCCATCTGGCAATAGGGGCAAACGCCCGTTGAATACATGATCACTTGGGCGGTGATGCTGTCAGACATACCCACTCCTTCTCGTTCAGGGTATTACAGATAAGCTCATATTAACGGGT
>DAITMV010000057.1:0-15632 GCA_036834985.1 Burkholderiaceae bacterium
CTGGATGTAATGGAAAAAGCAGCGACGCAAAAATGCGTCTGGCAACTCTTTTTCATTGTTGGATGTAATAAAGACGATGGGACGATGGCGTGCCTTGATCAGTTGCCGGGTTTCATAAACATAGAATTCCATCCGGTCCAGCTCGCGCAACAAATCGTTGGGAAATTCGATATCCGCCTTGTCCACTTCGTCGATGAGCAGCACGACCGGTTGGTCCGCTTCAAAAGCCTGCCACAATACACCTTTGACGATGTAGTTCTCGATGTGCTTGACGCGTTCATCTCCGAGCTGGGAGTCTCGCAGGCGGCTGACCGCATCGTATTCGTATAAGCCCTGCTGCGCCTTGGTGGTCGATTTCACGTGCCATTGGAGCAAAGGGATACCCAGTGAGGCAGCCACTTCTTCGGCCAGCATGGTTTTGCCGGTGCCAGGTTCACCTTTGATCAGCAGAGGGCGTTGCAACGTAATGGAGGCGTTGACCGCCAATTTCAAATCATCGGTGGCGACGTAGCCGCTCGATCCTTCAAACCGCATGTTATTCACTCCTTTTATATCCCCATAAGTGTAGGCGATTGACGCCAAACCGTGTCGAGATTGGGGTCTTGAAACGAAATTTGGCCACCATAATAGACGAACCCCTCGGTTAGCCGTTAAAATCCACAGGTTTTGCGTCGAGGGGTAACGTGTACCATTCCAATCGCCGCCTCCACATTGTTCGTAATCGAGAGAGCACTACATGAAACGTTTTGGGCTTGTTGTAAGCCTGGCGCTGTCTGTCGTAGCTACCCAAGCGGTGGCCGTCGAGGGTAAGGCAGAGGCCGGTAAAGAAAAAAATGCAATGTGTATTGGCTGTCATGGTATCCCCGGATACAAGGCCAGCTTCCCCGTCGTATACCGCGTGCCGCTGATTGGTGGCCAAAATGCAAAGTACATCGAAAGTGCCTTGCATGCTTATAAAAAGGGCGAGCGCAGCCATCCCACCATGCGTGGTATTGCCGGCTCACTGTCTGACCAAGACATCGCTGATCTGGCTGCGTATTACAGCAGCGCCAAATAATTCGAAGGTGATTTCATGACTACAATGTTTAAAGCCTTGGCCGTGGTTGGGCTGGCTGCGATTTGCAGCGTGGCCAATGCCGGCGATATCGCCAAAGGTAAAGCCAAGGCAGAAGCGCAGTGCGCAGCTTGCCACGCCAAAGACGGAAACTGGAACAGCCCGATTGACCCCAGCTATCCAAAGCTGGCGGGTCAGTACAAGGATTATGTCGTACAGGCTTTGACCCAATACCGCGGTGGTAGCCGCAAAAATGCCATCATGGCGGGCCAGGCAGCCAACCTCACTGATAACGAAATTAATGATTTAGCTGCATTTGTATCCTCGCTCAACGGCGAGTTGTACATGAAGAAGTAATGCAGCCCGCTTAGTCACCGATGCTTGGCATGTTCAAGTCCTGTGCCAGGCATTGGAGATAAGACTCCGAATTAAACGCTACCCCGTTCTTTTGCTGCTGCCAGATTTGCTCTGCTAGGCATTCGAACACGCGATGCGCCGCATCGTGCTCATTCCCGTATTTAAGACATAACGAGTGATAGGCCTGGCGGATGCCAGGGGGCTGATCAATGCTGACTTGTTCGGCAACCGCCAGATGCATGGACAGGTGCAAAAAGGGATTGCTTTCTCCGCCATCGGGCGAGTACTCGGCTTCCAGTGCCTTGTCACGTTGTTCGAGCGTGTCATGGTATTCAGGATGCTGCTGTATCCAGTGCACCGCCATGGTTTGTGCAGGCGTCAAAACGCCTTGCTGAAGCTCTTTGGCCCAGGCGTCAATAAAAAAGAGCCGGACTTGTTCTTTACTTGGACTAAACACACTGCGCTTTCAGGTCAATAAGTAGGGTTATCGTTCAATCAAGGCCATGGCCAAACGATGATTCAGAGGGCCAGTTAAGGTCTGGATGTCGGGGTGACGAATCCAGACTGCCTGGCCAATTGCTCCAATCATTGGAATAGCCTGCCACTGTTGATTCAAAAATTGTAATTCGGAGTCATCTGCATGGCACAGCGGGCTGCGGTCCAGGCCGCCAAACAGGATACCCAGATGATGCTTGTTTTTTCTGCTGTCGAGAGATGGAGGAGTCCAGGCCCTTAATTCCTGCTCGGCTTTATGGGCGGTGCGGGCTGCCAGGCAAACTTTTTCTCCTGGCCCGACAGGTGCGGCGAGTGTGGCAGAGCCATCGGAGTGGATACTGACAATCGGAATCCACTGTACCTGGCCTTGGCGCTCGACGCCCAACCGCAAACCGACGGGTTTGGTGTTTTCGTCTGGGCTGCGCAAAAACCCCAAGGCCGCTTGCTGGTTGACTGTGTCCAGTGACAAGCCAGTGGTCCCTGTTACATAGCCCCAGTCGCCCAAACTCTCCAAACCAACAGATTCAAACAGCGTTGTACCGCGCACGGGTATCTGGTGCAGACTCGCGCCATCGGTAGCCACTCGGCCGCTTTGTACCCGCCCGTGACGGGTCTGGTTGGGGCCAAAGCTGAGTAAACCCAGACGGTTGCCATCGCGGGAAAACTCCTGAACGCTGGCCAGTTCATCGTCGTTATGACCCATCAGCAAGTCCAGATTTGCGTGGTACGTTTCGTCCGGGTTGCGGCCTATGACGGCGACTGCAATGGCAGGGTGTTCATTGGCAAGTACACCATCCCGATACACCGCGTGTGAAATACCTCCCCATACCTGCATGCAGTGAGTGGATTTGATGATGTTGTGACACACCTCATGTAAATGCTCTTGCCAATGGGGCGTCGCAAAAAAAATGACGTGTTCTACTGCATCGTTATATCGCCGCAAGTTGGCCGATTCAACGGCCTGTTCTGCCGCCAGCGTGATGTTGAATAAATCGCTTTCCAGCGAACTGACCAGGCTAGTGCCTATCATAGGGTGCAATCATGGGTGTTATGGGTGACTATGTTGTTTTGGGCGCAGGGGTCTTGGGTTTGAAGTCACACAAGTCTTCGATGCCACACACAAAACAATCCGGTTTTCTGGCTTTACAAATGTATCGTCCATGAAGGATAAGCCAGTGGTGCGCATCTAACAAATACTCTTTGGGAACACGTTTGAGTAGCTTTTTTTCTACCTCCAAGACGTTTTTCCCGGGGGCAATGCCGGTGCGATTGGACACCCTAAAGATATGGGTATCGACCGCCATGGTCAGTTGATTAAACGCCGTGTTTAGCACCACGTTGGCTGTTTTTCGACCCACACCGGGCAGGGCTTCGAGCGCCTCGCGCGCTTGCGGAACGTCCCCGTTGTATTGGCTATCCAGTATCTGGCAGGTTTGAATCAAATGTTTGGCCTTGGAGCGGAACAGACCGATGGTTTTGATGTATTCAATCACCCCTTCTTCACCCAGATCAGCTATGCGCCGGGCCGTGTTGGCCACCGCAAAGAGTTTTCGGGTGGCGATGTTAACGCTTTTGTCGGTGGCTTGCGCCGATAACAAGACGGCCACCAGAAGCTCAAACGGGGTGGAGTACTCCAACTCGGTTTTTGGTTTGGGATTGGCCTGCTGAAAGCGCCTGAATATCTCGGCGCGTTTGTCGTCGTTCATGGTCAAGAAGCTCTCTTGGATCGTGCCCGAGCCAGCGCCGCCTGGATCACCGCCCGCTTTTTGTCTTGTTCGCTGGCGTCGGGGATGAGGGTGTCCAGATGGGCCAGTTTTTGTAAGGCTTTGGCTTGCAGGCGTTGTTCTTTGTCCCTTTGTACGCGGGTTAGACGCTGGTTGCGGATGTGCATGCGGTCGCGGGCTTGATGGGCCTGTTGTGTGTCCCAGTCGGTATGTCCCGGTACGGGGTGCATCGTGATGCAGTCGACAGGGCAGGGGGGGATACACAACTCACAACCTGTACACAAGGCAGCAATAACGGCGTGACGCTTTTTATTGCCGCCTACAATCGCATCGACCGGACAGGCTTCGATGCACAGTGTGCATCCGATGCAATGTTCGGGAGCGATGTGTGCGATCAGACGGGGTTTGTGTTCACCGCAACGGCTATCGAGCGGGAGTGGCTGCGTATTCAATAAAGCAGAGAGCTTTTGTATGCCCTCATCTCCACCCGGAGGGCAGCGATTGATGGGGGCTTGCCCTTGGGCGATGGCTTGGGCGTAGGGCAGGCAGCCGTTGTAGCCGCACTGCCCACACTGCGTTTGAGGTAAGACGTCGTCTATTGAGCGGATGAGCGTATCGTGCTCGGATGGTTCAACGGAGTGACTCGTATTGTCAAACGGATTATGCATTCGCCCTGATAAAGTCGCGGATTTTTGGGTAAATCATTTCACGCCAGCGACGCCCACTGAAAATACCGTAGTGACCGCACTCGGGTGCTGTGAAGTGCTGCTGTTTGTCAGCCGGGATATTAACGCATAAATCATGCGCTGCCTTGGTTTGACCCGGGCCGGAGATGTCGTCCAGTTCGCCTTCGATGGTAAAAAGTGCGACCGATTTGACATCTTCGGGTGCTACGCGTTGCCCGCGGACAAACCAGGTGCCCTTGGGCAGAGAGAAGTCCTGAAAAACCACCTTGATGGTGTCCAGATAATATTCGGCCGGCATATCCAGTACCGCATTGTATTCATCATAGAAGCGGCGGTGCGCCTCGGCGCTTTCGCCATCGCCCTGCACCAGATGCAGGTAAAAGTCCCAATGCGATTGCATGTGGCGATCCGGATTCATGCTCACAAAGCCTGCGTGCTGTAAAAAGCCTGGATAGACACGTCGCAGATAGCCTGGGTAGTTCGAAGGCACCGTGTGGATGACGTTGTTTTCAAACCATGAGTGGGGTTTGCGTGTGGCCAGATTGTTCACGGCGGTGGGGCTTTGCCGGCAATCAATGGGGCCACCCATCATCGTCATGCTCTTGGCCTGGCAGGGATCATTATTGGATGCCATGATCGAAACAGCCGCCATCACCGGGACGGTGGGCTGACAGACCGAGATCAGGTGGACGTCGGGTCCGAGGTGCTGAATAAATTCAATGCAGTAATGGATGTAATCGTCCAGATGGAATGCACCATCGGACAAAGGCACCATCCTTGCATCGACCCAATCGGTGATGTAGACATCGTGTTCGGGCAACATCGCCTTGACCGTATCTCGCAGCAAGGTGGAGTGGTGACCTGATAACGGCGCAACCATCAACACTTTGGGGTCATTGGGGCGACTGGCCATGTTGTCCGGAAATACCCGTCGAAACCGCTTGAGGTTGCAAAAAGGCTTGGCGATGACGGTCTCTTCGACAATCGGAACTGATTTGCCGTCAATCGTGGTAAACGGCAAGTCAAACTGAGGCTTTTCGTAGTGTTTGCCCAAGCGGTAAATCAGTTCGTAACTAGCAGAAATTCGGCGCGAAAATGGCGTGTAGGCCAAGGGGCTGTATGGATTGTTATACAGCTTGGCTGTGGCATCGGCTAACTGGGTCAGCGGATTTAAGAAGGCGCGCTGCAGCTCGTGAAATTGGTAAAGCATGTAAACCCCCACCTGGAAAAGGCGTCAACAGGTTATTTTTTATGGAATGTATTATGCACAAGAAATATTGTGCAATGCAACATAACAATTATGTCATAAAAATAACATCGATTGCGATTATGTTAAGCCGTTACCAATAATTCTCTACAGCGATTTGACCCGGTTTTGCACGTCTGCTCGTTGTAAAGCCGCGATTCCCGAGCACTTGTCTTAAGTCGTCGACCATTTGCGGATTGCCACACAGCAATATTCGGGAGTCTTGCAGCGTCAGGGGCAGGCCGGCTGCTTGTTCGAGCCGACCATTCTCAATCAGTGTGGTGATACGTTCGGACAAAACGCCACTGGGGGCATTGCGGGTGATCACCGGAATGTAGATCAGCTTATTGGGGGCGTTGTCAAAAAACTCCCTGAAATACTCATTGGTGCGAAAGCCCTCAATGAGCTCGCGGTACGCCAGCTCATTGGCATCGCGAACGCTGTGCACGACGATCAGGTGTTCGTAGTCTTCCCAGTTTTTTAAATCCCAGAGCATGGAGATAAAAGGGGCTAGCCCGGTGCCCGATGAAAGCATCCACAGGTGTTTGCCACCTTCGAACCGATCAGTGGTCAAAAAGCCATAGCTGGTTTTGTCGACATAGAGGGTATCGCCCACCTCCATGTGCTCGAGCTGGCTGGTAAATTCGCCGCCGGGAACCACAATGGAAAAAAATTCCAGGTATTCGTCGTAATTGGCTGAAACTACAGAATAGGCGCGCCAGGCAATCGCCTCGCCCCCCTCGCTGTTAGACTTTTTGATGCCCAGACGCGCAAACTGCCCAGGTTTGAATCGGAGACCCTTGTAGCGCGTTGTTCTAAACGAAAACAACTTGCCATCAACCCACGTCTGTTTGTGGGTGATGGTTTCCAGTGTGTACTTGTCGCTGCTGTCAGTAGCAATGACCGAGGGTTCAACGCTCAAGGTATTGCAGCTTGTCTTTAACGTCTTTCCAGTTGTCGGAGTCTGGATCGTGTGCCTTCATGCGAGTGATGCTGGGCCACTTGGGCGTCAGTTCTGCATTTAGGGCTGTAAAATGCACCTGATCGGCGGGCAGATCTTCTTCGGCATAAATGGCATTGACCGGGCATTCGGGGATGCATACAGCGCAATCAATACATTCATCCGGATCAATGACCAGAAAATTAGGGCCTTCCCGGAAGCAATCGACAGGGCATACATCGACGCAATCGGTGTATTTGCACTTAATGCAAGATTCGGTGACAACGTGTGTCATCTCTCTGTAACCTTCAAAAATTCTGTTAACCCGTAATTTTAACCCACGCAGGGCGATGCGTCTAAGCTGTGTGAAAATTATTCAAGGCCAACCCGTCAGGATCTTGAAGAAACCGCGTAGCCGCATGGGAAAACCCTAGCAGTACGCGGCGGTTAGGCTTTTTATAATACGAAAACAACGTAATTTCATACAATAGATGTGAAACAGGGATTTGAAGTGACCATGGACAAATTAGACACCAGCCAGACACGCGAACGGATCTTAAAAAAAATCCGTGCCTTGCAGCACCGCCCGGACTCGTACAAGGCTCAGGAACAGGACGGTGCACATCAGTACATGGCCGAACATCCCGCCGGCCCAATGCCCAAGACGTCCGCCACTCTGGTGGATGATTTTATAACCCAGGCGCTGCGTCTGTTGTGTACGCTTGATCGCGTTGACTCGCTACATAGGGTGCCACAGGCGATTGCGGGTTATCTGGCGCAGCAGCAGTTGTCGACCCACTTGTCGGTGTGGCCGTCGCTGGCCCACTTGCCCTGGGATCCAAGTGGTTTGTCCGTCCGTTTTGGTGCGCCTGAACACACCGACCTGGTTGGGGTGAGCGGTGTGCTGTGCGCGATTGCTGAAACCGGTACGTTGGCTTTGGCCAGCGGCCCGGATACCCCGGCCAGCACCCATTTGTTGCCCGAAACCCATATTGCCGTGTTGCATGAAGATCAGATCGTGCAAACCATGGAGCAGGCTTTTGCACGGGTTCGCACCACGCTGGGCCACATGCCGCGCGCGCTAAATCTGGTGTCTGGCCCGTCCCGTACCGCCGATATCGAACAAACGATTGTCTTGGGGGCGCATGGCCCATACCGCGTGCATGTAATCGTTGTCGGAGCCCCTCATGGGGGCATCTAAATGACCTCTCAAGCGCCAAAAAGTGATCTCACCATTCCCAAGGGGCCGTCGCGGCGACGCTTTCTGACCCGGGGTGTCAAAGCCGGCGCGTCGGCTGGGGTCGGGGCTACTTTGCTGGGTGCCCCTGCCATTGTCAGGGCCGGTCCCGAAGTGGTTTTGCGTTTTCAGAGTACCTGGCCCACCAAAGATATTTTTCACGAATTTGCGCAGGACTTTGCCAAGAAGGTCAACGAAATGTCCGGTGGGCGTATGCGCATCGACATGTTGCCCGCCAACAGCGTGGTCAAGGCTTTTGGTCTGCTCAATGCGGTTCACAAAGGGCAGTTGGACGGCGGCCATGGCGTGGCGATTTATTGGCACGATCGTCATCCGGCATTCTCGCTGTTTGGCAGCGGCCCGGGCTTTGGTATGGATGCCAATTACTTTTTGGCCTGGATGGAATATGGTGGCGGTCAAAAATTGTATGATGAGTTGGTCCAGCAAGAGCTGAACCTGAACGTTCAAGGGTTTCTGTACGGTCCAATGACGTCGCAGCCCCTGGGGTGGTTCAAAAAGCCGATTCGCCATCTGAGTGACCTGAAGGGGCTCAAGTTCCGGGCTGTGGGTTTGGCCGCGGAGCTGTTCCGTGAATTGGGCATGCAGCCCACTGCGATTCAAGCCTCGGACATTGTGGACTGGCTGGATCGGGGCTTGATCGACGCGGCTGAGTTCAACAACCCGTCCTCAGACCGGGCCTTGGGGTTC
Organism: Burkholderiaceae bacterium; assembly: GCA_036834985.1. Lineage (GTDB taxonomy): Bacteria > Pseudomonadota > Gammaproteobacteria > Burkholderiales > Burkholderiaceae_B > DAITMV01. The sequence continues at coordinate 8,448 of DAITMV010000057.1, forward strand.
CCCAATGTATCCTCCGTGTGTATGTTGCGCAGTTGGCACCAAAGCGCCGAAGTGTTTGAGGTGCTGTTTAACAAAAAGCGTTTTGACAGCCTGTCTTTCGAATTGCGTTCAATCGTCCGTTATGCCCTGCAGGCCTCGTCAGCGGACATGAGCTGGAAGGCGGCCGATCGCAATTCCCGTGATTACGAAGAGATGGGGCGCCGCGAAGGCGTGAAGTTTTACCGCACCCCGGATGATATCCAGGTGGCGCAGTTGGCGGCCTGGAAACGCGTGCTCGATCGCGAGTCTCAAAAAAGTCCGATCTTCAAAAAAATCCTCAACTCACAAATGCTTTTTGCGCGTAGAGTCATTGGTTATGAAATTGAAGCCACCCCAACGGCTCAATTGGCCTATGAATTCTGGTTTGGTAAACGTAAACAGGAAGGCTGAGCGGATATACTCTGCGCCTTCATGACATAACGGCTTTTTAGATATGGCAGATATCCGAATCAACAAGGCGCACAAGTTGCCCCTTAAAAAGGCAAAAGAGGTGGCCCAACAGGTCGCTGACCAGCTCAAAGAGAAATACGACTTAAAAAGCGAATGGGTTGGCGATGTGCTCAAATTTTACAAATCGGGCATCAAGGGCGAATTGTCTGTGACCGGCAAGGAGATTGATGTACACATCAGCCTTGGGTTCTTGCTCAATGCGTTCCGTCATAAAATTCAGTCGGAAATTGAACGCAATATGGACGATATGTTTGGCTGATTCAAAAAAGCCTGGGTACTTGTATAACGCAATTTAAAACGCAACTCCTGCAGGCGGTTGTTTCTGATGCGGCGCGATTCATTCATAAAACTCCACAGCATCGGTGATACCTGGTGTTGCACCTGGGCACGCTGCAAGCGAGGCGGACGTTCCAGCCCTGCAGCGTCGGCGACCTGATCAAAATACTCCCCCATTTGCATCGGTTGATCGTCCACCACGTTATAAACGCGGCCGGCAGGGCCTTTGAGCGTGGCTCTCCATACCCAACGCGCCAGATCATCGGCATGGATGTGATTGGAGTAGGAATCCTCTTGACGAACGATCGCTGGTGTTTGTTTGCGCAGCCGGTCAATCGGTAAACGTTCGAGTGCGTAAATCCCGGGTGCCCTGTGAATACGTGTAGATACCTTTGCTTGCCGGTTGGCCATTCGCCATACATTTTCCGCCTCGACCCGGCGCCTGGCCCGGGGTGATTGAGCCAAGCGTGGACTGGTTTCGCTGACCCACTGACCGTTGGCGTCTCCGTATACCCCCGTGGTACTGATGTAATCAACTCGCGCTTGTGCGTCGTGGCGATGCACCGCCTGTCGAATATACAGGGCCAACCGTCGACTGATGGGGTCGAATTCCCCGACGGAAGGAGGGGGAGACATCACGATAAAATGCTGAGCGAGCTTTGCAAGACGCTGTAAGAAGCGCGACTGGTTCAAATCACCCTGCAGGGCCAGGCCACCGGTCCGTGCGATGGCACGGGCCTGTTCTGCGCGGCGGGTGGTGCCCATGGCGCGTACAGCAAGCTGTCGCTTGGCACCCAACTGCGCCAGCAAGCGGAGCCCCACATCACCACAACCAACGATTACAATGCGGGTTCTGCGAAATAGCCGAGGTCGGGCGCGCCGTGCTTCTGATAAATTTTTTTTCATGGTCATGATTTTAGTATGAGCTTTGCCATCCAGTTACAACCGAGCGGTAAATCCTTTGCCTGCGATAGCGATGAAAGTATCCTGTCGGCCGCCTTGCGAGCTGGAATTACGTTGCCATATGGATGCAAAAATGGTGCATGTGGATCGTGCAAGGGACGATTGGAAGCAGGTTCAGTCCATTATGGGACCTATCAGTCCAAAGCATTGGGTGAGGCTGAGCGCGTCCAGGGGCAGCTGTTGCTGTGCTGTTCTACGCCATTGTCGGATCTACAGTTGCGCGTCCGTGAAGTGGCGGGAGTCAGCGATATCGCGATCAAGAAAATGCCGTGCCGCGTTAATGAGATCACCCGAGCTGCCGATGATGTGGCAATCCTCAAGCTGCAATTGCCTGCCAACGAAATCATGCAGTTCATGGCCGGGCAATACATCGAATTTTTACTCAAGGATGGCAGGCGTCGTGCGTATTCGATTGCCAATCCGCCTCATGAGCAAGGTTTTATTTCATTACATATCCGCCATATGCCCGGAGGAGCGTTCACCGACCAGGTGTTTGGTGTGATGAAGGAGCGCGACATTCTCCGTTTTGAAGGCCCGATGGGGACCTTCTTTTTGCGGGAGGACAGCAAAAAGCCGATCATCATGCTGGCCAGTGGTACCGGCTTTGCACCGATCAAGTCGATGATTGAACATTCGCTGCATAAGAACATGACTCGCCCCATACGGCTGTATTGGGGGGCGCGTCAAAAAAAAGACATCTACTTCTTTGACTTGGCCCGCCAATGGGCTGAGCAGTATGAGCACATAGAGTTTATTCCCGTGTTATCCAACGCCGCCGAGTCTGATCAATGGACGGGGCGGACGGGCCTAGTGCATCACGCTGTAATGAGTGACGTCCCCGATATGAGTGGTGTTCAGGTATATGCCTGCGGTGTCCCTGTTATGGTTGAGTCGGCCCGGACGGATTTTATCGCCCAGTGCCGGTTGCCGGCTGACGAATTTTACGCAGATGCGTTTACGTCAGAGGCCGATGCAGAGTCCTCGCCCAGATAAGCCTCCCGAACCTTGGGGTCGTCAAGCAGCTCTGCTGCTGGCCCTTGCAGCATAAGGGTGCCTGAATCCATCACGTAGCCCCGGTCTGCAATCTGAAGTGCCAGGTTGGCGTTTTGTTCAACCAGCAAAATCGTGGTGCCGGTGTGTGATACCTGTTTGATCAGTTCAAACACCTTCTCGACCATGATCGGGGACAAACCCATGCTGGGTTCGTCCAGCACCAACAGCTTGGGTTGGCTCATCAAGGCTCGGGTCATGGCGAGCATCTGCTGCTCTCCACCCGAGAGCGTTCCTGCCAGTTGATGTTGCCGCTCCTTTAGGCGTGGGAACAGGGCAAACATGGCGTGCAGGTCCTCCTCAATGGAGGGATCCTTGCCTCGGTGAAAGGCGCCCATCATCAGGTTTTCAAGTATGGTCATGCGGGTAAATACCCCACGCCCTTCAGGCACAAACGCCATGCCCAGGCCCTGACGTTCGTACGCTGGCCGTGTGCCAACAGCCACCCCATTGTATTGAACCGTATCGGCTGGTGTACTGATCAACCCAGCGATGGCTTTTAAGGTGCTGCTTTTGCCTGCGCCATTGCATCCGATCAAGGTCACCAGTTCACCCGTGTTCACGTAAAGGTCGATACCCTTGACCGCTTCGATGCCGCCGTAGTGAACCCTCAGGCCTTGGACCTTCAGCAAGGGGGCTTGTGGATTGCTCATGCTTTGGCCCCTCCCAGATAAGCCTCGATCACCGCAGGGTGTTTTTGAACATCAGCGGGCAAGCCCTGTGCTATCACCTTGCCGTAGTCGAGCACCGTGACCTGATCACACAAGCCCATGACCAGCTTGACGTCATGTTCAATCAGCAACAGCGTGGTGCCATCACCTTGGATGCGTTTGAGCAGCTCACGCAGCTTGAGTTTTTCGGTGGCGTTCATGCCAGCCGCGGGTTCGTCCAGTGCCAGCAAGACAGGTTCTGTGGCCAATGCGCGGGCAATCTCGAGTCGGCGCTGATCACCGTAGGACAGGGTAGAGGCAATGTGGTCGGCTTTCTCGCCGATCCCTACATAAGTCAACAGGGCACGGGCTTTGTGTTCTACGGCAATTTCTTCGAGCAGGGCTCCCCGGGTTTTGAAGATGGCCGCCAGCATGCCTGACCGGCTACGAATGTGGCATCCCACTTTGACGTTATCAACCGCAGTCATGGCGCCAAACAGGCGAATATTCTGAAACGTGCGTGCGATGCCTGCCTTGGCCACTTCGTGCGGCGCATGGGGAGAGTAGGCTTTCCCGTTGAGTAAAAATTGCCCGGCATCCGGGGTATACAAGCCGGTGATCACATTAAAAAAAGTGGTTTTCCCTGCGCCATTGGGGCCGATCAGGCCGTAAATCTGCCCAGATTCGATGGTCAAATCAACCTGATCAAGGGCGGTTAGGCCACCAAACCGTTTGGTGGCGCCGCGAATGCTCAGCAGGCTGCTTGCACGTAGGGTCATGGTCAGGCTCGACCTGCCATGGCCCGTCGCTGCAGCGCGCTGGGCCACAGGCCTGAGGGTTTGTAGAGCATGATGCCAATCATGGCCAAGCCATAGACCAGCGAGCGGATAATTTCAGCGTCCACCAACACTTTGCCAAACAGGGCTTGTTGCAGTGGCACCATCGTGTAGCGCAGAACCTCCGGAAAGCCGGATAACAGCACGGCACCCAGTATGACACCGGGTATATGGCCCATGCCCCCCAGCACCACCATCGCCAGTACCACGATCGATTCCATCAGGCCAAATGACTCCGGGCTGATAAACCCTTGAAACGCTGAAAACATCGCGCCCGAGACGCCGCCAAACGAGGCGCCCAGCGCAAAGGCCAGCAGTTTGATATTGCGGGTGTTGATCCCCATGGCCCTTGCCGCAATTTCGTCCTCGCGAATGGCCACCCAGGCGCGGCCAATCCGAGAGTTCTCCAGGCGCACGCAGATCAGTACGATCACGAGCACCAACACCAAAAAAAAGTAGTAATACAGATACAGGGATGGGATTTGAAAACCGCCGATCTCCCACCCTTTTGAAAAGTTGATGGAACCTACCCGGATAGGGGCGATCATGTTGACGCCCTGCGGGCCGTTGGTGATATTGACTGGTGCGTTCAGGTTGTTCATGAAAATCCGAATAATTTCCCCAAACCCCAGCGTGACAATCGCCAGATAATCGCCCCGCAGCTTGAGGGTGGGCGTACCCAGCAATATTCCGAATACACCGGCAATCAGCGCGCCCAAGGGGACCACCAGCCAGATGGGGGTATGCAGCCCGTTCGGAAACATCTGCGCGATCCATTCAAAATTGTCGGTTAGATGAGGGGACGCCAACAGGCCATACATATAAGCCCCCACCGCATAAAACGCGATGTAACCCAAATCCAGCAGGCCGGCAAAACCCACCACCACATTCAAGCCCAACGCGAGCATGGTATAGAGCAGTGCAAAGTTCAGGATGCGAATCCAGCTATTGCCCAACAGCCCGGCTGCCCAGGGCAGGGCCATCAGGGCCAGGGCCATCAGCAATATGCCTAACAGGGGCAGGGATGTTTTGTCGGTCGCGTGGTGCGCGCTGGTGTGTGGAGGCGTTTGCATGATCTGGTTTATGCCCTGTCTGCCACACGTTCACCCAACAGGCCCGATGGTCGCAGGGTTAACACCATGATCAGCACTGCAAACGCAAAGATGTCCTGATAATTGGAGCCTAAAAACCCACCCGTCAATTCGCCTATATAGCCGGCACCAAAGCTCTCGACGATGCCCAGCACAATACCACCCAACATGGCGCCATAGAGGTTCCCGATACCACCCAGCACTGCTGCGGTAAACGCTTTTAAGCCCGGTAAAAAGCCCATGTAAAAATGAGCGATCGAATAATTGGCCGCCACCAGCACACCGGCCACGGCCGCCAGCGCCGCACCCAGCATGAACGTGATGGTGATGATCCGGTTGGGATTGACGCCCATCAGCGTTGCAATGGCTGGGTTTTCAGCGGTTGCCCGCATGGCGCGGCCCAGTCGCGTTTTGTTGACCAAGAACGTTAATCCGCCCATCAACAGGGCGGACACCACAACGATGAGCACTTGCACCGGGGTGACGGTGACGGTACGCAGGTTATCGCCGGCTTCAATGGGAGGCAACGACAAAAGCGTAATGGGATCCGCAGGCAGAGTGAGTGGAAAGACCTGATAATTCCTGCCCCAAATCATCATGGCGAGGGTTTGCAAGGTGATCGATACGCCAATCGCGGTAATCAAGGGGGCCAGGCGAGGGGCGTTCCGCAAGGGTCGGTACGCGACCCGTTCAATGCCTGCGCTCAGGAGCATGCAGGCTGGAATGGCCACAGCCATTCCGATCAGGAGCAGCACCGGCCCATGGATCGCTGGAAACAGGCCGACCACCAGTTGGATGGCGCTGTAGGCGATCAAAGCACCGATCATCAGGACATCGCCGTGCGCAAAATTGATCAGCCCCAATATGCCGTACACCATCGTATAACCGAGCGCGATCAGTGCGTAAACGCTACCCAATACGATGCCGTTGATCAGTTGCTGCAAAAATATGTCCATACACCCTGTTTATTCGAATTTATATTGAAATATGGCACTGATTGGGTGCGTAGTTTGCACGATTTTATGAGTAAACTCTACGACGTTGTGGTCCAAGTCCTGCCATCTTGCAACAAAGTTCCGTGCAAGATGCATGCCGTAGCCCTTTGTGCACAGGCAAGTTGGGTAACGGCATATTTTCAAGGCGGGCACGGTTCATGATACAAATAAAAAGAGCAGGGGTTTGCAGCTAACCTTGCATGTGTTGTAGCACCACCCACCAACAGAGATGAGACCAAGGAGTCTTTAATGATGTCGTTTGTCAAAAAGGCGTTACCCCTTGCCATAACAGGTATGGCGTTCGCAATGAATGTATCGGCTCAAGGCAAAGAAGTGGTTGTTAAAATTGGGCATGTGGCGCCGTTGTCTGGCCCCCAGGCTCACTATGGTAAGGACAACGAGTCTGGCGCCAGGCTGGCGATCGAAGATTTGAACAAAAAGGGCATGGTATTTGACGGCGCCAAAGTCAAATTTGAGTTGGTGCCCGAAGATGACGCCGCCGACCCCAAACAAGGCGCCGTGGTTGCACAAAAGCTGTGTGACATGAAAGTGGCTGGTGTGATTGGTCACCTGAACAGCGGCACCACCATACCTGCCTCAAAAATCTATCACGATTGCGGAATTCCGCAGATCACCCCCTCCGCAACCAACCCCAAGGTAACCCAGCAAGGTTTTGACTCCACCTTTCGCGTGATCGCTCACGATGGCATGCTTGGCGTTGCCCTGGGCAACTACGCCGTTAAAAATCTCAAAGCCAAAAAAATTGTGGTTATTGACGATCGAACCGGCTATGGTCAGCCACTGGCCGATATTTTTGTCGACAGTGTTAAAAAAT
>DAITMV010000058.1:0-15525 GCA_036834985.1 Burkholderiaceae bacterium
GCGTTTCGGTAAAATATAAGGCCAATCGCTGGTTGGGCTTAGAGGGCGTGTATGCCCATTCGAATCGTTCATCAAATCAGTCCGTATTTGAATACTCGCGCGATATTCTGCAATTTAACGTCTTAACAACGCTTTAAACCTAGATTGGTGTCTGTGTGAATATATTTGGTCAATCAACAGTCCATGCCGCTTGCAGGCGTTTAACCTGGGCGCCGCTATTGGCGCTGGCACTGGGGTGCTCCGTCACGTCCGTGGCTGTTGCCCAGCAAAGTGCCCCCGCATCCGAACCGCGGCAGGTCAATGAAATCCGCTTTTTGGGAATTACAATACCTGTGTTTTCATTCCCGGGGCAAACGCCATCCGCGGCGCCTGCTGCCTCAAGTGTTGCTGCGCCGGTGGCACCTGCAACGCCAGCGTCTGTCGAGGCGCCAGCTCCGGTTGCCGCTGCGCCTGCACCGGTGATACAGGGTGGGCCAATACCCGGCGCATCGCCTGAGGTATCGCTGCAATCGAGTTATCGTTTGTCGGCCGGCGACGTGGTCTCGATTCGTGTATTTGGTGAAGACGACATGACCTTGGAGCGTGTTCGCTTAACCGATGGAGGCAGCATTTCTTACCCCTTGCTGGGCGAGCTGAAAATTCTGGGCATGACCGTTCCCGAGGTTGAAAAGCTCGTGACTGACAAGCTGCGTGGCCGTTTTCTGGTCAACCCCAAAGTGGCGGTGCAAATTAACGAATACCGCAGCTTTTTTGTCAACGGACAGGTTGAGCGCCCCGGTGGTTATCCTTTTTTGCCCGGTTTGAGCGTGCGCAAGGCCGTGGCGTTGGCGGGGGGCCTGAAGGAACGTGCCTCCAAATCCAAAATGTATGTGATTCGTGAAAACGACCCGTCGCGGGTTGCCAAAAAAGTTGATATGGATTCCCTGTTAAGCCCTGGTGATATCCTGACCATTGAAGAAAGCCTGTTTTAATGAACACGATCATTGAACCCATTGCCGTACCCGCCTTAGTCCGGTTTTGGCATATCGTTTTACGGCGCAAATACACGGTTGCCGGGGTAACGCTTGGCCTGACGGCAATCATTGCTGCCGTGGTCATGATGCTGACACCCATTTACCGCTCTACCGTTACGATCCTGATTGAGCAAACCAAGCAAAAGGTGGTCTCGGTTGACGAGGTGTATTCGGATTCCAATCAGGCGCGCGAGTTTTTCCAGACCCAGTCTGAAATCCTGCAAAGCAGGGAAGTGGCCATGCGGGTTATCGACAAGCTTCGGCTGACCGAGCACCCGTTGTTTGATCCGCGTCAGAAAAAAAGCGGTTTGATTAAAAAAATCATGTCATTGGGCCGCGCGGCGCCTGTGATGGATGATGAGATGATTCGAAGCAAAGTGCTCGAGCACCTGCGTGAAACGGTCTACATTGAGCCGGTGCGCATGTCTCAACTGCTCAAGCTCAGTGTTGATTCTGAAGACCGTAATTTGTCCGCACAAATTGCCAACGCATTTGCAGAGGCTTATATCGAGAGCGATCTGGATGCCCGTTTCTCGATGACGCAGCGTGCCAATACCTGGATTGCGGGTCGTGTTAAAGAATTGCGTGAAAAGCTCGCCGAATCAGAGCAAAAACTGCAGGAGTATCGTGATCGCGAAAACCTGATTGATGCACGGGGTGTAGTCAGCACTGCAGCGACCCAGATGGACGAAGTAGGCCGCCGCCTAGTTGAGGCCCGTGTGCGACGTGCCGAAGCTGAAACGGCCTATGAACAGGTTAAAAGCCTGCAAGCCAAAAACCGCCTTGATTTTGAGTCAATCCCCGCGATTGTGCGTAATCAGTCGGTTGCAACTGCACGTCAGAACCTGGCCAACGCGGATCGAAACCTGTCCGATATGTCCCAGCGATATGGTCGTGAACATCCCAAATACATTCAAGCCGAAGCGCAGTACAAAACAGCCAAAGACGATCTGAAAACCCAGATTGACGTGGTCGTGGCCAGCTTGCAAAAAGAGTTTGAAGTGGCGCGAGCAACCGAGCAGGCTTTGGAACGCACCATGTCCAGCGCGCGCGGGCAAATCGCCAATATCAACCGCAAGGAGTTTTCCCTCTCGACTTACGAGCGTGAGGTGAGCACCAACAAGCAGTTGTATGATCTGTTTCTTTCACGCATGAAGGAAACCTCTGCCACAGGTGATTTGCAATCGGTGGTGGCCCGCGTGGTTGATCACGCAGCGCCGTCCGAGGTGCCGATCAAGCCCAACACGCAGGCGGCCATCATGGCGGGCTTTTTTGCCAGCCTGATTGCCGTGATGATGCTGGTGTATCTGATCGATCGCCTGGACAACACCTACAAGATGCCAGATGAGCTTGAGAGCCACACAGGCTTGCCCCTGTTAGCGACCCTGCCCATCCTTGAAGGCAAGGGCACTGACTTTGGCACGTTCTATCTTAACCATCCAAAAACAGCGTATGCAGAAGGCTTGCGCACGGCGCGTACCAATGTGTTGCTGACCATGGCCGATGAGGCCAACAAGGTCTTTGCTGTCACCAGCTCCGTACCCGGTGAGGGTAAAACCACCGTCAGTATCAACCTGGCGTTGGCCCATGCGCAGACCAAGCCCACCTTGCTGCTCGAATGTGATTTGCGTCGTCCGCAAATCAGCGGCGCGCTTAATATCCCCGGTACCGCCAAGGGCCTGGTGGAGTTGATCGCCGGTGAGGCCACCATTGATGAGGTGTTGTACACGGTGCCAAACTCGACCTTGACGGTGATTCCATCGGGTCGCTTGCCGTCCAGCCCGCAGGAGCTGTTGGCTTCCAATCGCTTTGCCCATCTGATCGATGAGCTGCGCGCCCGGTTTGAGGTCATCGTGCTGGACTCAACGCCCATCAACCTGATCAGCGATGCCGCAGTGTTGTCCAAAGTGGTGTCTGGCTTTGTGTATGTGGTCAAATCGGGCGAAACACCACGCACGCTGGTGCACCGTGGCCTGACGATGATCACCCGTCACAACAAGCCGGTGTTTGGTCTTGTATTGAATCAGCATAACCCCAAAGCCTCCAGCAGCTATGACGGTTATCACAGCAAATACGAGCAGTACGGCTACTACAACTGATGCGAGCAAGGTCGCTGTCCTTGACGCTGAGTCTGGTCATGGCTGCGGTTGCCCTAGTGGCGGCTCTGTCAGCCACGGCCTTGTTGTGGTGGCAATACCGTCAGGACATCGAGGCTGAGCTGCTCAGCAGCCAGGCTGTGGCGCAATTGCTGGAGCGTTTTATGCGTGCCGACCCGGTAGGTGCTGGTACGGATACCTCAAGCACCGCCGTAGACGCCTTGTTGACCCCATACGCAAACAACCCAGCCATCCGTCATATCACCTTGCATAAAGACGACAGCGGCTGGTCCATCAAACCCTCTGCTGCCAGCGAAAAAGCCGAAGCTCAAAGCGATCTGCTCATCGCTGTGCTGGTGATCGTAGCCGCAGTGCTCTTTGTCGGCGGGGTGGCAGTCATCCTGTTGCGTTTTGCGCTGGCACCGATTGCGCAGTTGTCACAAGCCTTGTCTGACGGGCAATCTACGGTGACGGGCCGTGCTGGTACGCCGTCCCCTTTTCTGGAAATCGAACAATTACAAACGGCTCATGCCCGTTTTATGGATACCCTGGCACAAATGCAGCGTGTGCGCGAGCAATTGGACCACCATAAGCAAGCAGCCAGCCAGGCGATTCGACATGAGTTTGCGCAAGCCCTGCACAATGATCTGGGGCAGGCCTTGACCGCCTTGCAGTTTGATGTGGCGTGCCTGCCAGTGGATGGTAAGGATGCTCCCGCCCTCCGTAAGGCCGCAGCGCGACTTGAACAAGGCGTCACCCAAGCCATGTTGTCGCTGCGAGGCGTGCTTCAATTTACCAATCCGGATGGCTTTGAAGACAACGCATCAACCGCGTTTGAGCGGCTTTTGGAGCAGTGGCGTCAACGCCTGCATGGGGCTGTGCAGTTAAGCTGGGAGCTTGATCAAGGGCTTGATGCTTTATCTGCAGACGTTCAGCTGGCCCTGTACCGTGTGTTGCAGGAAGGTGTGCAAAATGCAGTTAAACACGCACACTGCACTCAGTTGACTGTTCGGGGCAACTCCTCGGAGTCAGACTGGTGTCTTCAGATCAATGACAATGGGGTCGGCGGGGCGGTGGTGCCTGCTGCACGGCGAGGGTTGGCGAAGGGGTTTGGCCTGGCCTTGATGCAGCAGCGTGTAACCGCTTTGGGAGGGCGTTGGGAATTGCAGTCAGCGGCAGGCCAAGGTACTTCAATCACCGTTCGTTTTAGCCATACGCAAGATGCCAGCTGATCACACATTCGAGGTCTGCAAGGTGGTTCTTGTGGATGACCACGAGGTGGTGCGGGATGGTTTTGCACGCTGGCTTGAGTTGAGCCCTGATTTTTGTGTGGTGGGGCAGGCTGACAATGGCAAATCAGCCTATAACCTGCTGCGTGACGTACAGGCCGATTTGATTGTGATGGATATGTCGATGCCCGGTTGGTCCGGACTTGAAACCCTGCACCGTCTCTTGGGGCGAGATACCCGTTTAAAAGTGGTGATCTATTCCATGCATTGTCAGGCGGTGATTGTTCGCCAGATGCTGGCTGCCGGTGCATCGGGTTATGTCAGTAAAAGCAGTTCACCCAAGGAGCTGCTTGATGTAATGCGGCAGGCGGTTCGTGGTGAGCAAGGCTTATCAGCTGATATCCACACGGCGCTGTTGCAAAGTACCGACGCGTTTGAAGACCGCTTAAACCAGCTCAGCCCCCGTGAGTTCGAAATATTTCAATCCTTGATCGCAGGGCGTTCCCTGGATGTGATTGCAAACACCTTGAACATCAGCCCCAAAACAGCGGCGAATTATCAGACTGCCATTCGGCAGAAATTGGGTGTACAGTCGGACATCGAAATGGTGCGGTTGGCCTTGATGGCTGGCATCGTTAATTAAGCACGCCCCCATATCAAGCCTTAAGTTGCAATGCAAAATAAAATGCTGCGATACGTTTTAATGGCTTCACTCTCTTTACCGTGTGCGATGTCAAGTGCGCAGCCTGATTATGTGCGTGGCCAAACACTGTATAACGAGCAGCCATGCAACAGCTGTCATGCCAGCCGGTTTAAGGCTAATCCTGATCAGATGTATCTGCGTTCTCCCCGTTTGGTGAACACCCGTGCGCAGTTAAAAACACAAATTCAGTTTTGTAATTCACAACTGAACGCCGGTTTGTTTCCCGACGATGAGGATGATGTTGTTGAGTTTCTTAATCACAATTACTATAAATTCAAGCCTTGAAAATAATCAAAAAACAGGTATTAACAAGTACTGATTAGTACCACCTGCACTTTAGTGTTTTTTACCCAAATTCCCTCTTGTTTGGGTTTTATTCACGCCGTACACTGGCTTGCGAAAATTAAACCAACAGACATAAAACAATAATGAGGAAGACGTTATGCGTCGATTAGTATTTGCAGGACTGGCAGTGATAGGGGCTGTGTCATTTGCATCGCTGGCCCTCAGCGCATCTGACACCACTGGCGACTCAACCGCACCGGTTGCCAAAAAGCAGGGCGTGGTTGAGGTAGACAAAAATTACTGGCCGCAAGCCGGTAAGTACCCGGTTCCCACGACACCGTATCGCCACACGATTCGTTCGGTGTCTCTGGATGACCTGGCTGCACGCAACGCGTTGCCACTGGGTATCTACTCCGGCACGCCGCAACTGAATACCAATAAAGAGTGGTACGAGAAAAACTTCTACGCCACCCTGGCGGCCAAAAAAGTATGGAAGCCTGGCACCAGCCCTCAGACCCATGAATTCCAGGGCCCGATCACCTGGACCTACGAGCCTATTCCTCAGGCGGCACCTCCCTCCTGTGACCAGCCTCAACCGACCGGTTATGACGCAGAGTCTTGCCGCTACGTGGCCGGTCTGTTCAAGGATGTCGAAGCCAAAGACCCCGCCAAGGCCAAAGCCCTGCGGGATCGCGTGCGCCGTGGTCGCGATGTTTGGTTTAAGGGAACCTTCGGTAACCAGGACGAGCCTTATCTGCACTTTGCCCGTGCTGCCGGTGGGCAGGACAAAATTTGGTATCCCTGGCTGGACACCCGTGAGCGCAAAACGCGCTTTACCAAGTATGGCCTGATCAACGATCCAGACTGTACCGAAGGTGATGCTAGCACCTATTGGATGGACAAATGTCCTGATCCGCACTCCTCCGGTGTGCTGGGTTATCGCAAATACTATGCAGATCCGACCAAGGACAAAGACGGTAAAATTGTGTTTGATCCTAAGTCGTCGCCGTTTCGTGAAGATGAGCTGAAAAAGAACATGCGGTTCATCGTGGGCCATCCGTGTGTGCAGTGCCACGTCGGTATCGATCCGACCAATCCACCCGCCAACCCGAATCAGCCGAAGTGGGAAAACCTCTCGGCAACCATTGGCAACCAGCACATTGTGCAACCCAATATGTTCTTCCAGGGTACTCCGCATGACGCCGTGGTTCGTCAGGTACTCAAAGCCGGTCGTCCCGGGACCATTGACACCTCCTTGGTGGCCAATGATTTCATGAATAACCCCGGCACACAGAACAACATCATGGATTTCCAGAACCGTCGGGTTTTCAAACACCTGATGAAAGATCCCATCACCGGCGAGAAAAAGATGGGTCTGACCCAGAACGTTCTTAAAGGTGGTGAAGATTCCGTGGGCGATCACCTGGCCTTGATTCGTGTGTATGTAAACATCGGCATGTGTACCGAAGAGTGCTGGGCACCCAACTTCCCGACACCGGGCAAGTTCCTCGGTGAACGCAGTCACCAGACGCCATTCCGCATCGCACAGTGCGCACGCGATTGCGAGCCATGGAATTACGCTGATGCCAAAATGGATGATCTGGCCGCGTTCCTGGTCACCGGTGGTCCAACCTACCTGGCCAATGCAGTTGATACCGACGGCACACCGGGCAGCAAATACATCGACATGGATAAAGTGCCGCAAGGTCGCAAGGTATTTGTTCGCGAGTGTGCCAGCTGCCACAGCTCCAAGGTTGCGCCGGAGAACGTGCGTCGTGACAAAGCTCAGTTAGAGAAATTCTACGAAGGCCATGCATTTGGTGCAGAACCGTTCTGGCAAAACGAGTTTACCGCCGCTGAGCGCAGCTCACCGGAGTTTGCTGCCAAGTTCATGAAAAAGGACAAGGCCGGTCGCCTGCGTCTGAAGCAGTTTGCCGACGATGAGGTGTTTGGTCAGGACTGGCTGGGCAACGACGAGCCGACCCCCTTTAACATCGTAGGGACCAACAGCTGCCGTGCCTTGCATGACAACCATAACCAGGGCCATATCTGGGAAGAATTTTCTTCGGAAACCTACAAGCAGCGGGCATCACCTGGCTCAGTGCCCGTGACCGTCAACCGCATGGTGCCCGGTCTGGGCGGTACCAAGATCGGTGAGCGCAAGGTCGAAGGAGGCCCAGGTTACTACCGCAACATTTCCCTGCTGTCTGCATGGGCAACCTCCCCGTTCCTGCACAACAACGCGATTGGTGAAATGCCGGTGCAAAAAGACGGTACACCTGATGCCACTGTCAAAGGTCGGGTGACTGCGTTTGAAGCCGCCTTTGCCGAGTTGATGACCAGTGATGACATCAAGGTCAATCCGCATCGCCCACAGAAAATTTCTGTGACAGACACGGACATCAAGTTGGCCACCCGTGAAGATCAGCAGGGCTTGATCAAGCTGCCGGTCAAAAAGGGAACACCGATTGCAAACTTTGCATCTTCGGACCCCCACCGACCCGCCACGATGAAGTGTGACGATCAGGTTGAAAACAAGGGGCATCAGTTCGGCGTATCCTTGTCTTCTGAAGACAAGCGCGCCCTGCGTGAATTCCTCAAGATGATGTAAACCAGACAGGTAAACAGGCTTTATGGCAGTACGACAAGGTTGGATCAAGTGGGTGCTGGTGCTGGCAGTGGTTGCCGGTGCCGGTGTGGCTGGGTTCAGATGGTTTGGGTCCAGCGGCCCCTCGGTGACAGCCTTGTC
This sequence comes from Burkholderiaceae bacterium, assembly GCA_036834985.1. Lineage (GTDB taxonomy): Bacteria > Pseudomonadota > Gammaproteobacteria > Burkholderiales > Burkholderiaceae_B > DAITMV01. The sequence continues at coordinate 8,076 of DAITMV010000058.1, forward strand.
CACTGTCAAAGGGGTGACAGACCCGGATGCCTTGTCGACCCGCCTGATTTCCTCCGACGATTTGCCTCCTGCCGGTACCCGCTCGCTGTTTGACCATGTGGTCACCCAAAGCAACGGCGTGCCATATCCGTTTGACAAGCTGGTCGCCAGCATCCAAAAGCTGAACCCAAGCGGCGAGCCGCCGGTGGTGGTCATGATTCCCCACGGGCGGTCCCTGCTCAAGGCTCAGGCCAATGATGAGCATCCACGCCTGCTGATGGCGGCGGATTTTCAAGCGAAAAACAATGACGCTTCCTTGGGTTTAAACACCAAGGGGCAATTGTTTTTAGGCTTTGTCGAAAACGCCAACGAAATTGAAGTGCTCAGCTACAACGAAGCCGCTGGTCGGTATGAGTTCCAGCTGGTTCAGGATTACAGCGCAACGGGTGCCCGCAAACTGGTGTATGCCAAGCGGCAAGTCTGCACCACTTGTCATCAGGGGGCTGCCCCCATTTTTCCGCAGCGCCCGTGGAACGAGACCAATGCCTCCTCTGACACTGCTGCAGACATCAAGCAGGCACGCAGCACATCGGGTTTGCCGTCAGATCAATATTTTGGTTTACCCACCTCGATTGGTTTGGACAAGCCTGAGCGTTTTGATGAGCTGACCGATGTGGGCAACTTTTTTGTAGCCACTCAAAAACTGTGGCTGGATGGTTGCGGTGATGGAGCACAAGGCCGCGCTTGTCGCAAGGCCATGTTCAAGCAAGCGGTGATCTATGCCCGTGAGCCAGGCGGTTACCGCGACAACAGCGCTGCAGCCAATACCTTGCGCAGCATGCAGCGCCAACAGTTGGCGAGTAAGACCATCGCCGTTCCTGAGTCTGATCTGCCTAATCGAGACCCCGTGGCGGAGCGTCGGGGCTTTAAAGGCATGATCAATGCCCTGTTCACCCCATCAGTCAAGCCCGGGGAGGGCGCAAAGAACAATGAAGACCTCGATGCCTTTGATCGTTTGCCCAAGCTGCCAGCGATCCTTGACCCTCTCACACGGCGGCCCGCCAAACGCATCCTGAAGGCCGATGATATTGATGGTGTGTATGGCATTGCCAGCTTGATGACCGATGCTGACATCAGCTCGCTGTATGCATCGGCCGGACAAGACGCCCAAGTGCTGGACAAAGCCATTGATCGTTTGCCCGACACGCTGTTTGACCCGGCGCCGTTTGCCCGCGTCAAGTTCATGAAGGCGTTGCTGGCAGAGGGGCGCTTGCCCTACAGCAAAGGTGAGCCGCAGTATGCCTATTGGGACACCAAGGACATGTCTGAGCCCATCGCCTCTGGCTTACCACCTGTGAAGCTCTCCATAAACTCACCGCTCAAGCCATTTGAGCAGTATTGTTTCTCCTGTCATCGCGGTAACCCTGCCAAGCGGCTCAACTTCATGGCGGGTAAATCCGAGCAGGAGGTGTTGGAGAACATCAAGAAAAAGGCGGAAATACGTGATGCGCTGGATTGGGCCCGATATCAGAATACCGACAAAGCCTCTAAACTGATGCCTCCGGCCGATTCAGTACAACATGCGCAGATTCAGGCAGCACTGGCTAAACAACCTACTTTGCTGGACGATATGCGTAAAGTGGTTCCCGGTCTGTTTGATTTCTAGAACATCATTCACAGGGTTTTCAAGTTCATGTCTTATTCAAAAAAAAGCGTATTACTCAGCGCTGTGTTTGGTGGTGTGACGCTGTTGATGGGCGCGCAATCTGCAATCGCCCAGCCTTTGTTTGCGGGCCTGTACAAGCAGCAGTACGGGTATGCGCCATCGTGTAATGCATGTCATCGCGACGGCGGTGGCTCGCCCTTGAATAATTTTGGCAAGAGCTTTAAAGATGGTGGCGAGTCTGCAGCGACTTTCGATAAAATTGCCAACCTGGACAGTGACGGAGATGGCGCCAAAAACGGTGATGAGGCTGCGCAAAAGTCCAACCCGGGCGATCCGCAGTCCACACCGGCTAAAAAAGGGCAGTGGCTCGACATCACCAGTCTGATTCCCAAAGAAGTACAAAAACTGTTCCCCGACACCCGCGAATATTTGCCCCGCGACGCGCTGCTGACGGATGCTGACATTGCACGCGCCAAGACCATGGGTGCCGTCCTGAGCAAAAAGGACGACAACACGATTTACATTCCCCTCAAGGACGCCAAGCCCGCAGGTACTGCGCTGATTTTTCAGGCCGAGTTCAAGGGCAAACCGTTTTTCTTGCTGATGGGTACGGATCGTCAGTTAAAAATCACCAAGGTTGAACCGGTCAACACGCGGCAAGTGCCTGACGCGGCCAAAAGCAAGGCCTATGACAAGTTTGTTGGGCAATCGGTTGACCAGTTGCCCGCCGCTTCTGGCAGTGACCTCGATGCCGCCATTGCGGCTGCCGTTAAAAAGGCGGGTACCTTGCTGTTTGTTCGCCTCAAAAGCGCTTAAGGCTCATTGCCATGCCCAGTTCTCATGTGCCCAAGGATATAACTCCGCTACAGCCCGCTTCAGGTACTTCTTACCGTACCCATGCGGGTAAGCGCTGGCAGCTTGCTTTGTTGATTGCCTTGTTTGTGTCATTACTGGTGGGCGCACGTCACATGGCCGTTGCGGCGGCAGCCAACGACAAGGCAGCCGGCGTCACAGCCGCATCGATTGTGGCCGACGATACCCCCGTTCTTCTTGCGCAGGCGCCAGCCAAAGCTCAGGCGGGCAGTGAGGCTGAAAAATTTGATTTTTTCAGCGACAAACCCGTGCAGGCTGACAACGTCGTAGTGTTGCCACCGGAAAAATCCGAGTGGATCACGGTCGGTGGTCCGGTGGCGTTGGTGCTGTTCATGTTGATGGTGCTGTTGATCAACTGGTATCTGATTCCGTTTTCCAGCCACAGCGTGGACATCAATCTGCGTAACTTTCCCCCGGCAGCCAAGCGCGGTATGGCCTTGGCGGTGACCTTGTTTGGCATCGCATTTGCATTTGGTGCCTCAGAGATCTGGTACCAGCTCCAGTTTTTTGGAAGCTCCGAGGCGTTTTTTGATCAGATGTCGCTGGGCAAGCTGATCGTGATGACGCATGCCCATTTATTCGGCTTTACCACGAGCTTTTTTATCATCGGCATCCCGTTTTCGATGCAGTTTAACCAGCTCAAGGTGTATCAGTGGGTATTCCCGGTCGGTTTGGCGGCCTCACTGACCGATGTGATCTCCTGGTGGGGCATCAAATACCTGTCGGCCAATTTTGAATATGTGTCGATGTTGTGTGGTGTTCTGTTTTCCGTGAGTTATTTGTGGATGTTGATCGGCTTGTTGCGCGTATTGATGTTCCCAGAGGTGATTTGGCGTTCCGATAAAGACCGCAAAGAACGCATCAGCCAGCTCAAGGACAACAAGGCTCGCGGGCCCGCACGCGGCCCTAAAACGCCGCGCCGTTAAGATCAGGCGATTGCTCGCTGCCCGCAAACCCAGGCGGGTGGCGCATCTCAGGGTGGAAGACAGCCTGCAGACGCTACCGAATGCTTTATAGAATCCCCCCTCTAGCAATTTGTTGAATACTATCGCTACTATTCAGAATGTTACGTTAAAGTAACATCAAAAATCATCACTGAAGGATATAAAAACATGGCGGACAAAATTCTGGAATTCGTCCATTCACAAACTGGCAAGCAGTTGGTGGGTGCCCTGGGTTTACCGGTTCCTCCCAAGCTCAAGCGTGCAGCGGGCGGATACGAATCTGTACCGCTCAAGGGCAAGGCGGTATTGGTCGGTGCGTTTTCCGACGGCGCGGTGGTTGAACAGTTCGTCAAGGGTTTGGTCAATATGGGCGCGCAGTTGTCGGTGTCATCGACCCTCGTCGGTCTGCCCCCCGTCAAGGCGGTCGCGGTCAAGGCGGATATCGCACTGGTAACGTCTAACGCCGATGCAGGTGAAGCCGAGGCTTTCTACGTGCTGGATATGACGGGTGCCAAGAGTGCCGAAGACCTGCGTTTGCTGTACGACTTCCTGAATCCACGCCTGCGCAAACTGCCGTCGGCCGCCCGCATTGTTGTGATCGGTCGCCCCGCGGCTGAACTGAAGGACATCGGTCATGCCACCGCACAAGGTGCCTTGCCCGGCTTTATTCGCAGCCTGGCCAAGGAAGTGGGCAAAAACGGCTCAACCGCCAATTTGTTGACTGTCCGTGAAGGTGCCGAAAGCCATCTGGAAGGCGCCATGCGCTTTTTCATGTCAGGCCATTCTGCGTTTGTGACGGGGCAAGTGTTGCCCGTGGTGGGCGCTCCTCGCGGTTACAAGGATAAAGCCATCGAGAAGAGTCTGACCGGCAAGGTGGCCGTGGTCACGGGTGCGGCCCGCGGCATCGGCGCTGCGATTGCGCAGGTACTGGCGCGGGAAGGCGCCACGGTGATTGGCGTGGATCGTCCTGCCGAAGAGGGTGCTTTGGGTGAAACCATTGCTCCCTTGGGAGGCGTCGTTTTGCCATTGGACATCACCGATCCCAATGCACCAGAAGCGTTGGCCACACTGGCCAAAGAGCGTTTTGGCGGCATCGACATCATCGTGCATAACGCAGGTATCACCCGTGACAAGATGTTGCGCAATATGGCACCGCATCTGTGGGATATGGTGTTGGATGTTAACCTCGGCGCCATCATGCGTTGCAACGAGCGTTTGATGCGCGGTGTATTCAAGCCCCATGCCCGTATCGTCTGTATTTCCTCGATTGGTGGCATTGCCGGTAACGCAGGTCAAACCAACTATGCGGCGACCAAATCGGCCGTCATCAGCTACGCTCAATCGGTCGCAGCCCAAGTGGCTGACCAGGGCATGGCGATTAACGCGATTGCCCCCGGCTTTATCGAAACTCAAATGACTGCAGCTATTCCGGTGGTCAACCGTGAAGTAGGCCGTCGCCTGTCATCACTGTCACAAGGTGGATTGCCTGTAGACATCGCAGAAGCGGTGACCTTCTTGGCCAGCCCCCTGTCGGCCGGTGTGAACGGTGCAACCCTTCGTGTGTGTGGTCAAAGCTTTGTGGGTGCGTAAGTCAGCGATCGCTCACTGAACGCCCCTTAACGATTTCTGGAGAAAAATATGAAAACAGTTCGTCGCGTAGCCATCCTCGGTGGTGCACGTATTCCTTTTGCACGTTCTAACAGCGCCTACATCGGCAAGTCTAACCAGGACATGCTGACCGCCGCCCTGCGTGGTGTGGTTGACAAGTTCCAGCTGCATGGCGAGACCCTCGGCGACGTCGTGGCCGGTGCAGTGGTCAAGCATTCCCGTGACTTTAACCTGACCCGCGAATCTGTACTGGGTTCAGGCCTGTCTCCCGATACCCCTGCGTTTGATATTCAGCAGGCGTGCGGAACCGGCCTGGAAGCTGCGATCACCGTGGGTAACAAGATTGCCTTGGGCCAGATCGAAGTGGGTATCGCCGGTGGCGTTGACACCACCACCGATGCACCGATCGCTGTGTCTGAAGGCCTGCGCAAAATCCTACTCGAAGCCAACCGTGGCAAAACCACTGGCCAAAAGCTCAAGGCCCTGTTGCAGATTCGTCCCAAGCATTTGACACCGCTGCCACCCGCCAACGGTGAGCCACGTACCAAAATGTCCATGGGTGCCCATTGCGAAGTGATGGCCAAGACTTGGAACATCAGCCGCGAATCACAGGACGAACTGGCGGCCAGCTCACATCAAAAAGCGGCCAAGGCCTACGAAGAAGGTTTCTTTAACGACCTGCTCGTCCCGTTTGCCGGTCTGACCAAAGACAACAACCTGCGCGCCGACACCACCGTAGAAAAGCTGTCGACCCTCAAGCCAGCGTTTGACCGCAAGAGCGGCCAGGGCACCATGACCGCCGGTAACTCCACACCGCTGACCGATGGCGCCTCCGCCGTGTTACTGGCCTCAGAAGAGTGGGCCAAGGCCCGTGGCATTACCCCATTGGCTTACCTGACCTTCGTTGAGACCGCGGGTGTTGATTTTGTATCGGGCAAGGAAGGCCTGTTGATGGCACCGGCTTATGCCGTGCCCCGCATGCTTGAAAAAGCCGGTATGAAGCTGCAGGACTTTGATTTCTATGAAATCCACGAAGCGTTTGCCGCCCAAGTGCTGTGCACCCTGAAGGCCTGGGAAGATCCAAAGTTCTGCAAGGACAAGCTCGGTCTGGATGCACCATTGGGCTCCATCGACACCTCCAAAATGAACGTCAAAGGCGGTTCATTGGCGGTGGGGCACCCCTTTTCAGCCACCCGTGGCCGTATCATCCCCACCCCGGCCCAGGTGCTCGCCGAAAAAGGCAGTGGCAAAGGCTTGATCTCCCTTTTCGCAGCCGGGGGGTTGGGCGTTACAGCGATCATTGAGCGTTAATTCGCGGGCAGGAGTATCAACCATGTCAACGAGCACTTCGCTGGTGAACAGCGTCAAGCAGGCCGACAAGTTTTTTGAATTGTCCAGCCTGCCCAACGCAAAATTGCTCTTGCTCAAGGCGGCTACCACCGCCTCGCGCAAGGTCAGTGGCGACACCATTGTGCCTCAGGTCGCAGTACGCGTACCAAAGGTCACGTTTAACCCGGTGTGGGTCCGTGAGTACAATAAGGTGTGCGGTTTTGATGGCACACGCATCTGCCTCACAGCCCCCCAGGTGCTGGCCTCGTCGTTACACATGTTTTGCTGACACGTCCGATGATGCCTGTGCCCCTTCTGGGCATGGTGCATCTGCGTAACAGCATTGAACTGTATAAGGCGCTGGACTATGGCTACGGCTATGAGGTGGTGGTTCGAGTCGGTGAAACCCGCCGCGTACCGCAAGGGATCGAGTTTGATCTGATCACCGAGTTCCTGGATGAGGGTGACAAAGCATGGTCGGCGGTCACGACCATTCTGAGCCGTGTCGCTGGTCCGCGTGCCGTGGTGGCCAAATCGGCCACTGCAGTACCTGCGCCCTTATATGCCGTTGATTCGCAGTACCACGCGCTGTCGGTCCCTGCCAATCAAGGTCGAAGGTACGCCAAGGTGTCGAGTGATTACAACCCGATCCACTTGTATGCACAAACCGCCAGGTTGTTTGGGTTCCCCAAGGCAATTGCCCACGGGATGTGGACAGCTGCCAAAATCCTGTCGCTCTTGGAACCCAAGATGGGCCCCTTGGCCACACGCTTTGATGTGAAGTTCAAGCAGCCGGTGTTGTTGCCTTCCAAATCAACCTTGAAGTTTCAGGTGCAAGACGGTGCAGCCCAGTTTGAGCTGCTCGGTGCACGTGATTCGAAGGCCTTGATCGAAGGCTCGATCATCGGGACGCCTGTAGCTGTCTAAGCCCAGGCATCAGTAGTTCGGAGAGCATCCGGTGTATCTCGGTCAACGGGATCGCCGGATGTGACACCCACCAGCGGGACATCGCCTCCCCGGCACCAATCAAGGTGTGTGCAAACGACTCCGC
>DAITMV010000059.1:0-15521 GCA_036834985.1 Burkholderiaceae bacterium
CTCCATTACGGAGCGAATACGATCTTCCAGGTTGTCAGCTAGTTCGGGGGCTTTATTTCCAATCCAATTGCGGACAAACTGGGTGCTGCTGGCGATGGGGGCCAATTTCATCAGGCCGTTTTGCTCCAGCAAATACCCTTTGAATACGGTGAAAATCAGATCCGATATAAACAGTTTAAAAACGTGACTTGCTCCCACGTTCTGGATCACTTTGTCCACGATACTGTCGGGCTCGAAAATTTTCTGGATCAGGTCGTTGGCTGCGCGGTCGGACACAATATCGCCGATCCGCGTGTGCTGGTTGGCTGGGTGTTCATAAATGAGGTTGGCGATTTGTCCAAACAGCTCAGGAATGCCCCCGCCAATTTCCATTTCGACCGCATAGCGCTGAGCCGTCGCTTTGACTTTGTCCTCCGACACCATCTGCGAGAGCGTCATTTGCCCCAAGGTTTCGTACAAAAATCCGAGTTCTTCGGTCAGGATGGGCAAAAATTGCTTTTTACCAAGGGTGCGGATCATAAACTGCACTTGCGCATCTAACAGGAGTTGGGCTTTTGCTTTGGCGGTATCTGACATCAACAACCTTGAACGGAATAGAGATTGGATGATGTTATCTCACAAAATTGGCCGCATTGGTTTGTAATCCTTAGGGAAATTATTCGGGAATTACGGTATAAACTTGATCTGACAACATCCAATTCCAGATATGGACGATATAAATACCATCGGAACAAATTGCAGGGGCAGGGCATGAAGCATGTTGTAGTCACCGTATTCGCAGTTGCGACATTAATGATCGCGGGCTGTAATGGCGGAGGATCGTCCAATGCGCCCACCACCGCGCAAGTTGCTGAACTGGCCGCGACCTCGGTGGCCAAAGCTTCGTGTGGGCCTGACGATAAACCTGAGACTGCATTGCAGGGGCAAGTGCCGTTGGCAGAGCGTACCAATGGTCGTAGTACCCAAGGCTATAACTGCAATCTGGTGCGTTTGGGTCAGTTTCAGGGGGAAGGCGCGACCTGGGTCAGCCCTTCATATAAAAACTGCGCTTACATGGCAACGGCTTTTTCGGGCAACCTGCAAAAAAAGCTGCCAGGCGTACAGGTGATTGATGTCGCAGATGTAAATCATCCGCGTTTTGTAAAAAGCTTGGACAGTGCCGCATTTAAACAAGGCACTTGGGAGAGTTTAAAGGTCAATGAACCGCGCGGTTTGTTGGCCGGAGTGGCTGTGGGCCCGATTGAGGATGTCGCTTTTTTCGATATCTATGATATCGGAGCCGACTGTACAAAACCGGTCCTGAAAAACCCGCTGATTGGCACGTTGACGGTGCCGTCCAACCTGGTGGGACATGAAGGGAATTTCAGTCCTGATGGTAAAACCTATTGGGCCACCAGCTCGGCGGGTGGCATTATCACCGCCATTGATGTGAGCAACCCGGTCAGTCCACGAATTGTTTACGTGGGTAATTCACTGCTGCCCAACCACGGGTTTGATTTCAGCCCGGATGGTAATCGAATGTACCTGGCCAGCTCCGCACCAGCAGGCATTTTGATTTTGGACGTGTCGGATGTTCAGCGCAGGGCGCCCATTCCAGTGGTCAAATCAGTCAGTACGATACTCTGGCTTGATGGCGCCATATCGCAACACGCCATCCCCGTCAGCTACAACGGCAAACCGTATTTAATTGCTGTCGATGAATTTGGCAGCGGTGCGACTCGCATCATTGATATTTCGGATGAAAAAAAGCCGGTGATTTTGTCGAAACTTCGGCTTGAAATCCAGCAACCCGAGCACGCGGACCAACGACGCCAAGACTTGAGTAACAACGGTACCTTCGGATACGAGGGACATTATTGCGACGTCGACTCTCGGGTCAACCCAACAGCTTTGGCGTGTGGGTATTTCCAATCCGGCGTGCGGGTATTTGATATTCGCAACCCATTGCGCCCCACTGAAATTGCCTACTACAACCCACCGGCACAGACGGGCGAAAATGCCCAGTTGCCTGGATCTGAACATGCTGCAAGCATTGCCGGCAGTGGCCCGGGCTTGAGCGATATTCAAAATGGCAGCACAGGGATCCCCACCAAACTGACCCCTAAAGGTGACTTAAACACTGACTGGTGCAGCTCCCCGCCCCGATTTGTCGGCAATCAGCTGTGGGTGACGTGTCAAGACAACGGCTTTATGGTGCTTGAATTGACCAACAACGTTTACCCGCTGAGCAGGCCCTCTCAGTGAACTCGATCAATGCCCGACGTGGGCTAGCCCAGATAGCGGGAATCTTGCTGCTGGGGGCTGCCATAGGCGCAGCGGCGATGTGTGGTTATCAATCCTATGAACACGCGCAACAGCGCGAACAGCAACAGACCACAGATATCCCGTTTTTGCAGCACATGGCTGTGCATCACGATCAGGCGCTGACCCTGGCAACGATGATGATGAACAAGGCACAAGGGCCGGTTCGACAACTGGCGCAAAGCGTTCTTGCCCAGCAGCGGGTTGAAATAGGCATGTTCCGGGGATGGCTGATGCAATGGCAACAACCGTTGCTGCCACCCCGTATCTCGATGGACTGGATGAGCCATGGATTGACACAGGACGACATCGAATTTGTGTCCATGTGCCGTGCCACACCGGGTGGCATGGCGGGCATGGCCACGATGGATGAGCTCAATCAATTGATGACGCAGGATGCGGCGGCCGCCAATCGGCTTTTTCTGGTATTGCTTAAAAAACACCATGAAGGCGCTCTACCGATGCTGCGTTATGCGAGTCGTCAGGCCAGCAACGAAGCAGTACGCCAACTGGCTGCTGCGATGGCGCTTGAACAGCGCAACGAGATCATGCAAATCAACGCCCTGTTGGGCCGACTTTAAATTTATTAATCAGTGGGGTGTATTGTGAATCTGTTGACTGCGTCTGCCTTTGATCAGGCCGCTGCCATCCGCGAGGGGCACATCACGTCGACCGAATTAACCAGCCTGGTGATCGACCAATGTCGGTTGGTCAACCAACATATCAATGCGATTGTGCACGACCGCTACGGTGCAGCCCTGGCCGAGGCAAAGCAGGCGGATGCTCTGATCCGAATCGCACGCACCAGCGGTGGCTTGGCCGAGTTATTTGAGCGCAAGCCCCTGCTCGGTGTGCCTTGTAGCATCAAGGAAAGCATTCGTGTCCAGGGCATGCCCAACACCGGCGGTTTGATGAATCGGTTGGGCGTTCGCGCCGATGCGGACGCTCCCACGACCCGTTTTTTGCGAGAAGCGGGCGCGGTGGTAATGGGTGTGACCAATACCTCCGAAGCCTGTATGTGGATGGAAAGCTTTAACACGGTCTATGGCCTGACGCGTAACCCGTACGACACCTCGCGCACGGTGGGCGGATCGTCCGGTGGTGAGGGCGCGATTGTGGGCAGTGGTGCCGTTGCATTTGGACTGGGATCGGATGTGGGCGGCTCAATCCGCATGCCCTGCTTTTTTAACGGCGTGTTTGGACATAAAAGCTCGCCGGGCCTGGTCTCCAACCCGGGGCAATTCCCCCCCGCCACGGGCCACATCGACCGCAGTTTGTCCACCGGCCCGATTTGCCGCAAAGCCTCAGATCTGGAGCCCCTGCTTCGCATCGTGGCCGGTGACAATGCCCATACGCTCAAACCGGTTGCTGGAGTGGATATCTCATCGTTGACGGTATTTACCTTCAAGCAGGAACGGGCGGTCAAACCGGATGCCGACCAGACGGGCGCGGTGCGCAAGGCTGCGCAGGCCTTGGAGCAGATGGGGGCTAAACGCCATGTGATTGATGAGCCGCTGATGAGCAAAGCGTTTGACCTGTGGTCGGCGGTACTGGCGAGCTCGGAGTCCGAGCAAGGTTTTGCCGATCATCTGTTTGGCTCAAAAAACCCGCTATACGCCGCTCGCGAACTGGCGCGACTGGCGACAGGTCGTTCGCAAAACACCTTGCCCTTGGTGTTGTTGACACTGGTCGAGCGGGTCCCGGAGTTGATGCCCCGCCGCACCCAGCGCCTGGTCAAACAGGCACAGGCTTTACGACAGCGTTTTGAAGATGCATTGGGTGACGACGGCATTCTAATCACGGTGCCCTATCCCACCGTGGCACCTCGCCATTATGTGCCCTTGATTCCGCCGTTCAAGTTTATCAACTGTGCGATTTTTAATGCGCTGTCGTTACCCGCCACCTCGGTGCCAACAGGCCTCAATCGCGACGGCTTGCCCACCGGTGTGCAGATAGTGGCCAACGAAGGGTTTGATCATCTGGGCTTAGCTGGCGCGATGGCTTTGGAAAAAGCCCTGGGAGGATGGGTGGCCCCCCGTCTGTCGGCTGTTCACGGCGCCAGGTAACCTGCAAGGAGTGACCCCTGGGGTTGGCCTAATATTCATGGCCGCATAAAGCGGGTAACATAACGGCTGAATATCCGTAGACAATCCTAGGACCTGTACATCATGTTTGAACACGTCGACGCCTATGCAGGCGATCCCATCCTGACCCTGGTTGAAACGTTTAACCAAGACCCGCGCGCCCACAAGGTGAACTTGGGTATTGGCCTGTATTACGACGAAGAAGGCCGTATTCCGGTCTTAAGCTCCGTGCAAAAAGCTGAGGCTGCCTACGCTGCCAAACAAACCACTCGCGCCTATCTGCCGATGGAAGGCAATGCCGCCTACCGCGCCGCAGTGCAAAAACTGTTGTTTGGTGCAGACAACGCGGCGGTCAAAGCTGGTCGTATTGCCACCATTCAGTCGATTGGCGGATCGGGTGCGCTCAAGGTGGGTGCTGATTTCCTCAAGCGTTATTTCCCTGGCAGTGAAGTCTGGGTGAGCAACCCCACGTGGGACAACCACCGTTCCATTTTTGATGGGGCCGGCATCAAGGTCCACGATTACCCGTACTATGACGCCGCCACCGGCGGGGTGGCGTTTGACGCCATGCTTGGCGCCATTAAAGCGCTGCCAGCCAAGAGCATCGTATTGTTGCATCCTTGCTGCCACAACCCGACGGGTGTGGACTTGTCCAAGGCTCAATGGGACCAGGTCATTGCCGCGGCCAAAGCCGGGAACCTGATTCCTTTCCTGGACATCGCTTACCAAGGCTTCGGTGAAAGTCTGGATGATGACGCCTACGCCATTCGTGCCATGGCCGATGCTGGCTTAAGCTACTTTGTCAGCAACTCGTTCTCCAAGAATCTCTCGTTTTACGGCGAGCGTTGCGGCGGATTGTCGGTGGTCTGCAAAGACAAGGAAGAGGCGGATCGCGTCTTGGGTCAGCTCAAGTTTACGGTTCGCCGCAACTACTCCAGCCCGCCGATTCACGGTGCTGCCATTTCTGCCATGGTGATGGGCGATGAAGCCCTGTTCAGCGAATGGGTTGCTGAAGTCGGCGTGATGCGTGACCGTATCAAAGCCATGCGTCAAAAGCTGTTGGACGTGATTTCTGTCAAGGTGCCGGGTCGTGATTTTAGTTACTTTACCAGCCAGCGTGGCATGTTCAGCTACACCGGTTTGAGTGGTGCACAGGTCGATCGCCTGCGGGAAGAGTTTGCTGTGTACCTGGTGCGCTCAGGCCGAATTTGTGTCGCCGGTTTGAATACCAAAAACGTCGAGTATGTCGCGTCCTCTTTTGCTGCGGTGCTCAAAGGCTGAATAAGGCCTAAATCGTAACAACAGGACCCTAAAAAGCCGGTGATCTACACCGGCTTTTTTATGCTCAGCGCCAGCGTCGGGTCTGACAAACAGACCATGACGTTTGAGGCTTACAGCGAACGTGCAATGATCTCTTTCATGATCTCGCTGGACCCGCCGTAAATTCGTTGCACGCGGGCATCGGCATACATCTGCGCAATCGGATACTCCAACATGTAGCCATAGCCACCGAAAAACTGCAGGCATTCATCCATCACCTTGCATTCGAGCTCGCTCAGAACCAGCTTGGCGATGGAGGCGGTGGTGGTGTCCATGCGCCCGTCGGCCAGCTTTTGAATGCAGTCGTCTATAAACACACGTGCAACCACCGCTTGCGCTTTCAGATCAGCCAATTTGAAGCGGGTGTTTTGCATCTGAATCAGCGCCTGACCAAAGGCTTTGCGCTCCTTGGTGTATTCAATGGTCAGTTTTAGGGCGGCCTCAATGGCGGCCATCGCGCCCACACCAAGCATCACGCGTTCGTACGGCAACTCGCTCATCAGGTGATAAAACCCTTTGCCCTCGGCGCCGCCCAGCAGGTTGCTGGCAGGAATGCGTACATTGTCAAAAAACAGCTCGCAGGTGTCCTGACCCTTTTGCCCCAGTTTTTCCAGAATGCGACCCACTTTAAAGCCAGGTGCATTTTTGGTTTCCAGCAGGAAGAGGGACACGCCCTTGGCGCCCGCGGTGGGATCTGTTTTGGTCACAACCACGATGAGGTCGGCTAGGTAGCCGTTGGAAATGAAGATTTTTGAACCGTTGATGACGTAGTCGTCTCCATCGCGCACAGCGGAGGTGCGAATACCTTGCAAATCGGAGCCTGCGCCCGGCTCGGACATCGCAATCGCTCCGACCATGGCACCCGAGGCCATCAAGGGCAGGTATTTTTTCTTTTGTTCTTCGGTACCCAGGTTCATGATGTAGTGCGCAGCAATCGCGTGTACATGCACACCGAAAGCGCGGTCACCGGCGTAGGCCAGCTCTTCAAACAAAATCGCCATATGCTTGAAGTCACCGCCACTACCACCCAACTCGTCCGGAATGTCCGCCAGCAAAATACCCAACTCGCCCGCCTTGTTCCACAGACTGCGATCGACATGTTGTTGTTTTCTCCATGTGTCGGCATGCGCTGCGATTTCGGTTTGTACAAATCGGCGAACAGTATCGCGATACAGCTCAAGGTCTGCGTCCATCCAGGCGGGTGTGGGGTAAGTCATGGTGTTAATACCTAATGATTGATGTGTCTTTGAAAGATGTCTCAGTGTTATCGGTCATATGACCTATTTATCATGGGCAGATTACCGGTCAATTGACCGATTTGTCAATCACGCGGACAATACGCAATTGTCTTAACCTGTATCCGACACACCATGTCGACCAGCATTATTGATTCTTTGGGTGAAAAGCCCTCCGTTACAACGGGCAAAGGCCTGGTTCGAGCGCAGGAAATTCTGATGGCAGCGCAGCAATTGCTGGTCACTGAGGGGTACGCTGGATTATCAATGCGGGCCATTGCCGCGCGCGTGGGTATCAGCTTGAGCACTGTGCAGCATTACTACAAAAGTAAAGAGGCGCTTGTCGAAGCCTTGCTGACCTATGTACTGGATGATTACCAAAGCCGTATTGCTGCCTTGGGAAAGTCAATGAAGCAGGATGGTCCACTGGCACGTTTTACAGCCACTCTGGACATGATTTTTGAAGACATCAAAAAGCCGCAGACCTATGGCATTTTTGTGGAAACCTGGGCACTGGCCCAGCGTATGCCGTTTGCGGCGCATCTGATTGAGCATGTGCAGGCTCGCGAACGCAAGGAAATTTTCAAGCTGATTCGTGATCTGGAACCTCGGATCAGTGCGGCTGAATACAAGCTGCGGGCCGCGATGATCGTGGTGCAGATCAACGGCTTGTTGTTGCAACTGAGGGCCGATGGCGACCCAGTGCTCAATCGGCGTATTGAAGACATGGCGCGTCGCTCGTTCATGAAATTGGCGACGCAACCCTAACACACGCTGGTCTGTTTATTGGATGGGTGTGGCTAGATGGCCGGGTATTGATCGCTCGACCATCGCACGGTTTTTAAACTCCTTATCTAGCAAGCCCTGTTTGCCAAAGAGGTGATCACGCCATTGCTGTTCCAGCTGCGAGGTATTGCGATCACGCGGGCTAAAGTCGCGAGCAAAAAACCCTTTAAGCCGTTTGGGTACATGCTGGAACAAGCCCCCTTTGCCAAATATCATTCGAAAGCCGCGTTTGTGTTGCAGCAGCGAACCCAACTGCCCGTCTTTGTACAGCATGATGCCCACCGAGGCCAGCGCTGAGGGAAGCACAATCCCTGTGACCAAACCGACAGCGAGGAGTCGTCGCAGATAGCCTCCCCTAACCGCTTCGTACACATCATGGCTGACGGATTTGTGTTCCAGTTCCTCCAGCGCATGCCAGAACCACATCTTGATCATCTCGGGATCAGCTTCGCGTTGAATCATCTGATTGGTGAGCAATTCTTCGGCGAGTATGGCGGTGATGTCTTCCATAAACACGGTACAAGCCAATTGCTGTTTGACTGGCAGCAGGCCCAGCATGCTCATGGCCAGTGCAACCCCTTTTTCAGCCATATCCACCCGGATACCCCGAGCTAAAAAATAGGCGTTCAATTTGTCATGCTCTTTGCCGTGCATGGCCTCCTGGCCAATGAACCCAGAGATGGCGGCCTGCAAGGCGTCGTCCTTGATATGCCCTTTAAAGTGCCTGACTGAATCCATGAAAAAACGCTCACCCGGCGGAAAAAACCCGGACAGCATGCCAATCACCGTCGAGGCGAACGGGTTGTTGCCAAGCACATAACGGGGCGCCTCATCGGGCAAGTGAAAGTTCAGATGGCGAGGCGGGATTCCAACGGTGGCGCCAGCTAACACGCGAGCGGCTGGAGCGGTGGGTTGTGATGACATGGCGAGACCTCAGGATGACATTGAATAATGGTACAGTCAGCATAAGACCGCCACGGTCCGGGGTGAATGTGATACAAGACCGTTGGTTTGTGATTTTAGCTCAGGACTCTTTCGGGGGATTTGTTAACCCATGCCTACACCCACCAGCAGCGTAGTGCCGCCCCTGCCCAGCGGCTGGCTTGTCCGGACCTTGTCGATCCTGCTTGACGAGAATGATCTGAACCATACGCTCGATGCGCTGGCCAGCCTGTGTAATGTGCCCACGTCGGCGCTGAAGACGGGCGATGTCATGGTGCCCTTGGCCTGGTTTGAGCAGTGGTTGCAGCACCCGTCCCGCTCGCCTGCTTGGATGGGTTGGCAGGTGGGCAGTCATGCGGGTTTGACATCCCAGGGGGCGATCAGCGTCTTGTTGATGACAGCACCCACCGTGCGTGAGGCAGCCCGTCTGGTGAGCCGCTATTACGGCCTGGTCACCGACATCCTGAGTTTTGAATTTCATGAACTACAGGATAGCGGCGTGATGCTGGTGAACGTGCACAGTGACTGTGCAGCGGCCGTGCAGTTTCTGGAGTGTTACCTGGCCGGCGTTATGTGTCGCTTGAGCGAATTGACCCTGGGGGGCCAAGCTCAGGGCTGGTTTGAGATGACTCAGTCGCGTCCGGCGGACATGCCGCCCGCTTTTGAACGAGCGGCCATGCGATGGGTATTTGATGCCCCCGTTATCTGTGGACATTGGCCCAATCAGTATCTGGATTTGCCGGGCTTATTCAGTGACCCGTTTGCACATGCCAGCGCAAAACTCCATTGCGACAAATTGCTGTTGCAACGTACACAAGCACAAACGATCATCGCCCGGATAAAAACCCTCTTGCAACGACAGGCGGGTGGTTACCTCAGTCAGGACGATATGGCGGGGCAATTGCACATGTCGGTCAGTACGTTAAAGCGCGAACTGGCCGCCTGCGGCACCAGTTTTAGCGCACAATTGGAGCAAGTCAAACGTCAGCACGCACTGGTTTTGTTGCGTAACCAGAATTTATCGCTCGGGCAGATTGCAGATCGCTTGGGGTACTCGGACCCCTCGAACTTTACCCATGCGTTTAAGCGTTGGTTTGGTACCGCACCCTCGGCATTTCGGGTCTATCCATTCTCCGATTGCGAGTACGGTAGACCTTCCCCGGATCGGTCTATTGTGCCTCCCGATCGTTCACGGGCGTAAGAGTCAGTACGGCGAGGGTGGCGTCGTTGTTCAGATCGACAGCTTCGTGACTGTCCTCTTCTGCTTGGCTCACAATCAAGTAGGCGCCGTCCATGTCGGGCCCAAAGCGTGTCAGCATGGAGGCCATGTCCGAGGTGTTGACGGCCGTGTTGCCATTGCTGTTGCTTGAGTCGGACGGGCTGCCGCAACCTGTCATGGCGGCAGCGATCAAACATACGATCACCCTGCTGGAGATGCCAGTCAGGCTGACGGTGATCCGTCGCGAATCAGAACCTGCGATGTGTTTTGATGGGGTCATGATGTGCTCACTTTGAACCGGAGACCGGTGTGGTCAGATAGGGAAAGCTGGACCAGCAGGCTGGCACCGGTACTCCATCGCCCAGCGTTGTTGTGATCGATGTGGGCAAGGCCGCCTTACAGGTTGCGCCAATTGGGCTGAGCTCACCCAGATTGCCCATACAGTAGGCGCCCATCATGGCCTGCAAGGCCATATCGACAACATCATCTTGAGGGTTGCGGCCGTTGGGAAATCGGGAGGTTATGGTGGTGTTCAAGCGCAGCATCTCGGAGGGAGTGACCGTCAGCGGTTTGTTCAGGCCAGCAATGCCGGTTAAAAAGATGGCGACCAAATCGTCACGGACACCGGTGGGCACAATCGATTGTCCGCCGATGGCTGCTTTGTATTCAGGGTGTGTTGCTTCGATCAGATAGGGCAATGTCGGGTTGGTAACATAGGTGGCAAATTGTGCATCGCCGGTGGGCTTGGAGGCGTTAAAACGATCCTTGTCTTTTAAGCCGATGACCACTTCGTTCACCAAGGGCATTCCCAGCCGTGATACCTGAACCCAAGGCCCTCCTTCTTTACTGACGTTAGATGCGGACTTGCCCGCTGCGCCGCTGGTGGGGGCCCCCAGCAAAATGCGACCCTGACGCAGGCTTGCTGTGGTCCATGCGCCGATCACCGGTTCTTTGCCTTGGGTCAGACATGACACTGGCACTTCCAACACCAGCGAGGTGACATTTTTGCTGGCCAGGCTATCGACCTGAGAGCCTGGATTGGTGGCGTCGATGTTGACCAGATCGAATAGTCTGCCCAATGGCAAAGCAAACGGATCCTTGCGCTGGCCGACAAATACCCGCCCGCCAGTTGCTGCGCAATCGCCAAACTTCACATCCGAGTACATGTATTTGGCGGCGTAGTTGTCATAGCCGTTTGCGCTGGAAAAGGTTTTGTCGCCGATGTAGTCCATCGGTTTGATGAAAGTGCTGCCGCTGCTGCTGGTCACTGACGTTCGTACACCGCCCCGTCGAGGGCCTTTGACCATGTCAACCGTATAGGTTTGCATCACGTTGATGGGATCTCCGGAAGCGCCCGTCAAGCTGCCAGCCAATGCCAGGGGAATTGACACGCTGCTCCCGTTAGGCCCGGCCGGTACGGTGATATCGTTGATAATGTTTTTAAATCGAAATTGAAAGGTGATGTCCTCCAGGGCATCGCCATTGTTGTCGATATGAATTTCGTACAGGGCGTTCTCTTCCAGGTTAAAGTAGTTCGGTCCACCGAATGCATCCTGCAGTGGCAGGTAGTTGGCAATCAGCGTAACAAACCCGGAGCGTTTGCTGAACATGTAAAAGTCGCTGGCATCTACGCGGGGCATGCCAGCAATGGCGGGCCCCTCGCGGTGGCTGGAGGCATGAGCCGTCAACCCGCTGGTCACGGTGAGCGAGGCTGCCAGTACGGCAGCCATCGAATGGCTTGGTATTCTCATACCCATGCGTTTGGAAGCGGCTGTGGCCATGGCGAATCCTTTGTTGATAATGATCTGAAGTGGGTGTGTATGCGCGGTAACTATTTGTACGTTTTAGCGGCCTTGTTAAGCCTTGTAAACTTAAGGGTCGGGGCACACGAGTCATGGCTGCAGATCGAACACAAACCGGCTGCAAAACACCCAGAGCAGTTTTTCAAGTTGGTGACAGGGAGCCGATATCCAAACGCCGACAGCACAGCCCCGCATCGATATGTCGAGCAATTGATTTGCGTTTCACATAGCAGCAGCCATCGCCTGCTGCCCATCCGCTTGCAAACAGAGGATGCGTTTCGTTTTAAACGACACGTAGCCGGCCCCTTGATATGCGGTTTGCGAACCCAGCGTCTGGACATCACGCTGAATGCAGACAAGCTGCACACGTACTTTGAAGATATCCATCCAACACCAGAGATTGTGGCTCGTCGTGCAGAGCAGGAGCGCAACGGTATGCCGTGGTTGGAGTCCTATCGCAAATCGGCATGGTTTAAACGGGATGCGGCCCAGCCCTATGCTATGACCGATTTACGCCAGACCTTCGATAACGGGGCTGTTCGTTTAACCATCAGCGCCCCCTATTCCACCTGGCGTGCCGGGCAGACCCAACGGGTGTTGTTGGAGGTTGCCGGTGAGCCGTTGGCGGGACAGGCCGTCGAGCTGGTGGGTGAGTCACTGCCGGTGGGTGTGTGGTTATCTGCCGATGATCACGGTGCGTTGTCATTTACCCCGCCGTTGCCGGGCTGGTATCTGCTTCGAGCGGTCTACCTGCGCTGGGATGAGGATCAGCAAAAGTGGATGAGCGATTTTATCAATCTGCGGTTTGAGGTTCATCCGGCCTGATCGAGGCAGCTGGCCGATCGCTTGCGAGTGACACTAGGCTGTGTGATTGAGCGAAGGGATTTACAACCCATCCAGCGGCAGGGCGGTTTTATCAATCACCCGTCGCAGTACAAAGCTCGAATGTACGCCGGTAACACCCTTGATGCGGGTGATCCGGTTAAGCAGCAAGTGTTGATAGCCATCCATGTCCTTGACCACCGCCTTGAGTTGATAGTCGGCTGACTGCCCGGTGATGAGCAAACATTCGATCACCTCGGGAATGGCGGCAATTTGAGCTTCAAAATGATGAAAGCGCTCAGGGGTGTGTTGGTCCATTGAGATGTGAATCAGCGCCATCAGCGACAAGCCGATCTGTTTGGGGTCGAGCACCGCACGATAGCCACTGATCAGCCCCGCCTCCTCCAGGGCGCGTACGCGCCTCAGACAGGGCGACGGAGACAGACCAATGCGGTCGGCCAGATCCTGGTTGCTGATTCGGCCGTCTTCTTGCAGCACCTCCAGAATAGCCCGGTCAAATTTGTCCAGGCGTCCGGTGGGTGATGGGGTGTTGTCCATGGCGTCTAAAGCCCTTTCGCACTATAAATGATTGCTAACAATTCAGTATATAAAGCATTTTATATGATTTGGTTACTTTATTTTGGCAGATTGTGCCAATAATAAAGCATATAAAAGCAATAATCGCAATCTTCTGTCGGCCTTATCACGTTAAGCTAATGACATCGAAAGTAAACGCCAAAAGGCGATCCGGAGCATGTCATGTTAAAGAACCCGTCAGGCAAATACACGGCATTTGCCCCCATCACGTTGATTGATCGCCAGTGGCCTGGCCGCACCATCACCAAGGCACCGGTATGGTTGAGCACGGATTTACGGGATGGCAATCAGGCTTTGTTTGAACCCATGAATGGCCAGACCAAGATCCGCTTTTTCAAGGAGCTGGTGCGCATTGGATTCAAGGAAATTGAAGTGGGGTTTCCAGCTGCTTCACAGACCGATTACAACGTGGTTCGCGAGTTGATTGAGGGCGGACATATTCCGGAGGACGTCACCCCAATGGTGATGACTCAGGCGCGTGAAGATTTGATTATCCGATCCGTTGAGGCAGTACGCGGTGCCAGGCGGGCGATTGTGCATATCTACAATGCAACCGCGCCGGTGTGGCGGGAGGTGGTTTTTGGCATGTCGGTGGATCAGGTGATGGGCTTGATCGACAAGCACGTCGCGATCTTCAAACGTTTGACCGACGCGCATCCCGAGACTGAATGGGTATTGCAGTATTCACCCGAGACCTTTTCTTCGACGGAGCTTAAAGTCGCCCTGCAGGCATGCAACACCGCGATTCGAGCCTGGGACGCGGGGCCCGGGCGACCGATCATCATCAATTTGCCCACCACCGTGGAAAACGCAACGCCCAACGTGTTTGCTGACCAGATTGAGTGGATGCATCGCCATCTGGATCGCCGCGAGCATGTGGTGTTATCCGTTCATCCCCACAATGATCGGGGCACTGGCGTAGCCGCCGCCGAGTTGGCGCAAATGGCAGGCGCCGACCGCGTGGAAGGGTGTTTATTTGGCAACGGCGAGCGCAGCGGGAATGTGGATATCGTGACCCTCGCTTTGAACATGTACACGCAGGGCGTGCATCCGGGACTCGATTTTTCCGATATCAATGCGGTGGCGCGCGTGGTGGAAGACTGTACGCAGTTGCCGATTCATCCGCGTCATCCCTATGTGGGCGATCTGGTCTTTACTGCTTTTTCAGGTTCACATCAGGACGCCATCAAAAAAGGCTTTGCTGTTCAACGGGCAAACGGCCTCTGGCAGGTCCCCTATTTGCCCATCGACCCAGCCGATGTGGGTCGTACCTACGACAGTGTGATTCGAGTCAACAGCCAGTCGGGCAAGGGGGGCGTGGCCTATTTGCTGGAGCGTGACTACGGGGTGGTGATGCCGCGCCGCATGCAGATTGAATTTAGCGCCGTGGTGCAACAGGTGACCGATACCAGCGAAACCGAAGTCAGCTCATCGCAGTTGTGGGACTTGTTCAGCGACACCTATTTATACAGCGGCACTCAGGGCATTGCCTATCAGGCTCATCGCTTGAGCGAAACGCCCGCCGGGCAGGCCATCGAGCTGGATATGGTGGTCAACGGGCAGATGCGCACGGTTCGAGGCGTAGGCAATGGCCCCATTGCAGCGGCTGTCAACGCCTTGGGCGTTCCCATGAACGTCGCCAGTTATGAAGAGCGATCGGTCGGCAGTGGCGCTCATGCGCAGGCCATCGCCATGGTGGAGGCGGCCTTGCCTAGTGTCCCTGGCGTGCGGTTTGGCGTGGGGATGCATGCGAATATTGTGACGGCCTCAATCATGGCGGTGGTGGGGGCTGCGCGACGTCTTGATGCGTTTGAGATGAGGGTTGCCGCTTGATATGCTAAGGTTGCTCTGGTGGCTTGATGGGCCATTCAGAAGGGTAACCCCCAGCATTCAATGTGCAGACTCATTCCGGAGGCAGACGTGTTTAAAGGCATTCTCATCAATAAGGACGACGCGGGTTATCACGCGGAGCTGGCCCAGATCGACGAGGCGGTGCTGCCTGAGGGCGATGTCACGGTTGCTGTGCAATGGTCAACCATCAACTACAAGGACGGCTTGGCCATCACCGGAAAATCGCCGGTGGTACGCAAGTTCCCGATGGTGCCCGGCATTGATCTGGCCGGCACGGTGACGCACAGCACCAACCCGGCATGGAAGGCTGGAGATTCAGTACTGCTCAACGGCTGGGGCGTGGGCGAAACACACTGCGGTGGTTTGGGACAAGTTGCGCGAGTTAAAGGCGAGTGGCTGGTGGCGTTGCCCACCGCATTCACCGCCCGTCAGGCCATGTCTATCGGTACGGCCGGGTACACCGCGATGCTGTGTGTGATGGCGCTTGAAAAGCACGGCATCAAGCCTGGCGATGGCGATATTCTGGTCACGGGAGCCAATGGTGGCGTGGGCAGTGTGGCGG
>DAITMV010000060.1:0-15478 GCA_036834985.1 Burkholderiaceae bacterium
GGTCACCGCAGCTTGTACGTGGGCCGGGCGGGGGGCTGGGGTGCTCATGACTTATACCTTGGTAAAACGTTTAACTGCCGGAAAATAAGCCCAATAGGGCAACAGGCGCAAGACCTTCAGAATGCGGCTAAACGCCTTGGGAAAGTGAATTTCAAATGAGCCGGCAGCGTAGCCCTGGATGATCTCCAGGGCAGCTTGGTCAGCCGACACAATAAAAGGCATCGGGAATTTGTTTTTCTGGGTCAGTGGGGTATCCACAAAACCGGGGTTGATCACACTGATATCCACACCATCTTCCCGCAAATCAACATACAGGGACTCAGCCATATTGATGAGCGCCGCTTTGGTCGGTCCATAAATGGTCGAGTTCGGCAGACCGCTGTAACCTGCTACGCTAGAGACAATCGACAAATGACCGCTGCGCTGCGTGACCAGTTGTGGCAGCACGGCTGACAGGGTATTGAGCACACCGTGCAGGTTCACCGCCACTTGCGGCATGGCTTTGGCCAAGTCAAATTCACGGGCGCGCATTTCCGAGTAAGTGCCCGCCATGATCACGACCAAATCCAGCCCACCCCACTGGGCAATCAGCTGACTGGCTGCCTGTTGCAAAGCAAAGGCGTCGGTGATGTCTACGGCGCTGGCGTGTGTGCCGGGTAAGGCCTTGGCCAATAAATCGAGTTTGTCTTTGGAGCGGGCCGATATACACAGCCGGGCTCCCCGGTGGGCGATCTGACGGGCCAAGGCTTCACCAATGCCGGTAGATGCTCCGATGATCCAGACCCGTTTATTAGTCCAGTCCTTGATAGGTGTATTGAGCGACATACGTGGGGTGTCCTTAAGACGCGTGTTTATGATTAACGCTTGGTAAAGCTCAAAAATACTTCGCCCAGTGTGAAGCCAAATTTGCTCATTTCGGCCCGGTTGAGCATGATTTTGTCGCTCATCAGGTACATCCAGTCGTTAAACTGAACGTTGTAAACCGATCCGTCCACAGGCAAAGCCATCGTGTATTTCCAGTTCAGTGCATTGCCGGCTGCTACCCCGTCAGCCTGGCCTACGACATCCGCTGCTGTGCCGATATAGTTGTCACCGTGTTTCTGGATGGTCCAGACCCGACGGCTTTTGCTACCGTCCGAGTAGGTAAAGTCTTCATCCAGTACACCGGTGTCGCCTGTCCATGTGCAGGTCATGACCACAGTAAAGCGTTTAACGACTTTACCAGACCGATCGGTGAACACACCCCAGGCATCAATGGTGCCATTAAAATAGGATTTCAGATCGAGTACCGGCTTTTCTGCCTTGTAGATCGATGGTTCAACCGGTGAAGCGCAACCGGCCAGCGCCAACACGGCCATGCAAAACACTGCGAGCAGCCAGCGTTGAGTGAGTAAACCGACGTTGCTTGAGAATTTCATGGGGTATCCCTTCTAGAGGCTCAGATCACGGACTTGGAGTGGATGTCCCCAAGCGGTATGGGGTCGGTTTGATCCAGTTTGAACAAACCACCCCAGGCAGTCACAACAATGGCAAAAAGTTTTAAAGCACAGGGAATTACGGCATAGACAACCATCAGCGCATTGGTGTTTTGCAGGGCCCCCGATGCCACCTGGGACGCGCTTTGCCCCGCTGCTTCATATCCAAAAAAACCAAGCAGGGGCAGGGCAATGGCAGGAGCCACGGCAAGGTTGAATTTGTTCACCCAATTCCACAGACCGAAATAAGCGCCTTCTCGGCGGCCGGTGTCGCCGGCGTTGTGAATCACCTTGGCCAGCAGCGCGGCGGGTAGCGCCAGGTCGGTGCCCAAGGCCAGTCCAGTTAGGACACAAATCACTAAAAAGCCGCCGACGCTGCCGGTACTGATCTGAAACACGCCCAAAAACGCGATCACCGTCAGCACCATGCCGATCATCCAGCATTTGACCAAACCGATGCGACCAGCCAGAGGCACCCAGATCAGGGTGGACAAAGCGCCCACCAGGAAATATACGCCGAGCGTCCACTGGGTGTTTTCCGCAAGCATCAGGCGGTCACGCAGAAAAAACGGCACCAGGGTTGCGGGCAGGGCACCTGCGACTCCATTGACCAAAAACACCAGCAACAAGACTCGAAATGCCGGGCGTTTGAGCGGGATCATCAGGCTTGAGAGTGTTTCGGTGGATTCATGATCACGGGCCGTGTGTGCCGTCAAGCCGGGACGGGGCGCATACTTGACCAGCAGCACCAACCCAATGATCAGGGTGATCAAAAACACAAGGAACAGCGGGCCAGCGTACTGGCTGGCTGGCAGCGAGACCGCCACGATGACCCCGGCGATGCCGACCGCTTCTCGGGCCGCCACGTATTTGGAGTTTTCCTGGTCCGTGCTGCCAAGCTCGGCCCCCCAGGACTGGTAGGCAATCATTGCCAGGCTGTAGCCTAAATGCACAACCACCAGGCTAATACCCAGGCTGATGGCTTTGCCGACCGGGGTTTGAGCAAAAGGCAACAGCACCCCCCACATCCCCAAGGCTAATAGTGGCGCGGCCAATAGGATGGGAGCGAGGTAACCGCGTCGGGCTTTCCACCGATCAATCCAGACCCCCAACAATGGGTCCATCAATGCATCGATAAAACGGGTAGCCAGCAAAATGGCGCTGACCCACGCCAGCTGTACGCCGAAGCTGCGGGTGTAGAGGTAGGGGATCTGAATGTACAGAGGCACTGCGACTGCACCCAAGGCCCAGCCTAAACCCGCGTAACCCATCAGTTTGCCCGGTCGGCTGGCCATGAGCTTGTGTCCTTAGTCGTTTGCGAGTCCGAGCAATCGTTCACGCAGTGAACTGGAAGAGGTTTTTGGATCCAGCCAAATACCAAAAAAGGCTTGGGCCAGCTCCGGGTCGTTGATTTGTCCGAGTTCTTTTCCATCCCTGAAAAATTTGGCACCGATTCCTGGCAGGTACAAACCCGCCAACCGGGTGCCTTTGTCTACATTCGGGAAAATGGCAGCCAGTTTTTTTTCCCAGGCCGCGCGCAAGGCGTCGGTGCCTGCACCGATTTTTTCCATTTCCTCGGCAGAGCGTTCGGCTATTTTGGAGCCCTCGAAGGCTCTGGCGTAGGTCAGCTCCAGCCAGTATCTATCTTTTTTGTAGTCGAAAGTATTGCCAGCGTTGGCACCGTTGACCCACAGTGCCGTATCGTAGACTTTGAGGCCAAACCATCGAAAAACACCACCTCCCAGTTTTTTGGCATTGGGCAATTCTTTCGCGACATACGCAGGCGTGGGTGACGCGTTGGCTCCTGCGTCAGCGCTTTGTGAGTGGGCTGATTGGCTGATGGCAAGCACCGCCGCACTACACAGAATCACTACATAACGATGAAGACGTGCTCGGATCATGGTTTTTCAAGGTAAAACTGTACAACGTCGGTGTTGTGATGGGCGAACCCGGCTTCACAGTACGCCAGGTAAAATTCCCAGGTTTTGATGAAGGGTTCGTCAAACCCCTGTCCTTTGACGGCGTCCAGTTGATGCATAAATCGATCTCGCCACAAGCGCAGAGTGCGGGCGTAGTCCAGTCCAAACGCCTTCATGGAATGCACACGTAATCCGACCCGCTCGGCCTGTTGGGTAAACACGCTGATGCTGGGCAGCATACCACCCGGGAAAATATATTGTTGGATAAAGTCCGTTGACTTGCGATAGCGATCAAACAGCTTGTCGGCAATCACGATAGTTTGTACGGCAGCTCTGCCGCCCGGCTTTAAATTACCTGCGACGCATTCAAAATAGCTGGGCCAGTATTCCTCACCGACCGCCTCAAACATTTCGATGGAGGCGATACCGTCGAATTGCCCCTGGCAGTCGCGGTAGTCCTGCAGACGGAATTCGCTCAGACCTCCCAAGCCTTGCTGGTCCAGGCGGGCCTGTGCATATGCCAGCTGCTCCGTTGAGAGGGTCAAGCCCGTGACACGAGCACCGGCACGCGCCGCGCGCTCGGCGAATCCGCCCCAGCCGCAGCCAATTTCGAGAATTGACGTGCCCGGGACAGCGCCAATCCAGTCCACCATGGCCTGGTATTTCGCATGCTGGGCCTGCTCTAAACTTTGGCTGGTATCTCCGTTAAACAGTGCGCTCGAGTACGTCATCGACGGATCCAGCCACAATTGGTAAAACGGGTTGCCCAAATCATAGTGGGCATGGATGTTCTTTTTGGCCTGTGCCTTGGTGTTGCGGTTAAACCAATGTTTGATGCGGTAGGCCAGGCTGCCCCAGAATGAGCCGTAAATCACGGCTTCAACTTCATTTCGGTTGAGCAAAAACACGCTGAGCAATGAAAACAAGTCTGGTGTGCTCCATTCCCCAGCTATGTAGCTTTCAGCAAAGCCGATGTCACCGCTTTTGAGCGCGCGGCTACACACCCCCCAGTTGGTCAAAACCATGCGGGCCGGGTGGGCATTGGCTTCGCCAAATCGGAGACATTCTCCTTCAGGCGTGACAATTTCCAGGCACCCATGCTTAAGTCGGGACAGCAGTTTCAAAACCCATTGGGCCGCAGCCGGCGCTGTCTGGGGGAGGGAGAATTCAAGGGCGGAGGCGGCTGATTGGCTCATGGTCTATCAATGGCTCGAACGAGTGGCTATATGTGAAGGAGGCGCAGGTTTGCTGAAAAAATGCATTCCCTTGGCAAATAATTTGAGCGCTTCCCAATGAATTTTGACAATGACACCCAGCGTGAACCAGCGGTACGTCCACAGCAGGGATCGCCACAGGGCGTTATCTGCCGGAATCCGTCGCCCGCTGATGCTGGTGACCAGGGCGTGGCCCAGTTCGTTGTCCAGATCAATGCGGGCCACCACGCGCGACGGTGTCGTGTAAAACCTGAAACGGTAACGCCCTTGCACATCAAAAAAGGGCGACACATGAAATTCCTTGCGGGCGGTCAGCTGTTGGCCCTGCGCAATAGGCTGACCGTCCTGTCCGCCCAATACATAGAAGTGGCGTTCTCCGAAGGTGTTGTTCACTTCGCAAACGATTGCTCCGAGGGCTCCGTCTTCCCGATGTAAATACCAAAAGCTGACTGGATTAAACACATAGCCGAGCATGCGGGGGAATGTGTGCAGGTAGACCTTGCCCGCAGGCACCGGCATGTCAGCCTGTTCGACCAGTTCATAGATCTGGCCTAGTAGGGTCTGGGCGCAGCCATCATGCTTGCGGGTACCATAATCGCTCAGTTGAACGCTAAAGCGGGCTGTCTTGTTGATGGCAAACCACGGGCTCACAGGGATTTGGGCCAGTTGTTTCATATCCAAACGCAAACAAAACGAAGCTACTTCAAACGCGTGTCGTTTGGGGGCCATACGCGTATGGCGTACTTCTCCCACAATCACCTCGACGGGCTGGGTCATGTGAGCGTCGCCGTTGATCATCAGGCCACAGCCGCCGAACGGGCGCGTTGCGGGAGCAACTGATCCAGTAGGGCCTGCGCGGCTGCCAGACCTGATTTGTGACCGTCCTCGTGAAATCCGTAACCGGCCCATGCGCCTGCCAGGTAGACATTGTTTTCACCTTGTACACTGGCCAAGCGGGTTTGTGCGTCAATCGCTGGTCCGTCAAACACCGGGTGGCTGTAATGGATGGTTTGAATCACGCGGTCAGGGTTGGGCTGAATAATCGGGTTCAATGTCACCAATACCGGTGTTTTGAATGGGATGGGTTGCAGCTTGTTTAACCAATAGGTCACCGACACGCTGGGTTGCGGATTGGTAACGTCGCTCAGGTAATTCCAGGCAGACCACACAGCAGGGCGTTTGGGCAGCAGACAGGTGTCAGTGTGCAGATAGGCCACGTTGTCCTGATAACGAATGTGCTGCAACACTTCACGCTGCCGGGTTTGATTGCCAGGGAGGATATTCATCGACTGATCACTGTGGCAGGCCATCACCACCGCATCAAAACTCATCGAGGCCTGGGCGGTGTGCACAACCGGGCAGGGACCGTCCGTATCGATCCGGGTGATCGGGGTCTTTTTGAATACATGCGGAATGTGCGGCAGGATTTTTTCAACATAGTGACGTGCACCGCCCTTGACGGTGAACCAGCGAGGGCGGTTTTCAACTTGTAGCAGGCCGTGGTTGTGGCAAAAGCGGACAAAGCTGGCGACGGGGAAGGCCATCATCTGATCGGCCGGGCAGGACCAGATCGCGGCAGCCATGGGAAGCAGATACCACTCCTTGAATTGACGGCTGTAGCGGTGCTGTTCCAAAAATAGGCCGAGCGGCGTCAGCATTTCAGCGGTAGTCGCCTGGTCCGGGCTGGCCGATTGTCTGAGGGCCATCTGCGTGGCTTGTTTGTTAAAACGCAGGATGTCAGCCAGCATTCTCAAAAAAGACGGGCGCAGCAAGTTTTTGCGTTGCGCAAATACGGTATTAAGGTTTGAGCCAGACCATTCGAGGTCCAGTTCGGGCAAGCAGACGCCAAAGGACATGTCTGACAAAGCGGTCTCAACGCCAAGCTCTTTAAATAGCGCGATCAGGTTGGGGTACGTGCGCTCGTTAAATACCAAAAAGCCGGTATCGACCGGGTATTGGATACCTTCCAGTTCAATATCAACCGTATTGGTGTGCCCGCCGACATAGTCATTGGCCTCAAACAGAGTAACTTCTGCGTGGTCCCGAAGCTGGTAGGCAGCCGTCAGGCCCGAAATGCCGCCACCCACCACAGCCACTTTGGGTTGATGTAGAGAACTACCACCTAACTTGCCTACCAATTGTATTGTCATACCGACCCTGAAAAAATCTGCGAACCGACCTGCTTTACCGCAGGTGACAACACACCTGAGGGGTCGTCCCGCATTGACTGCTGGTACTGCGCTGCTGTTGATTAAACGACTGTGCACACGACTTGGATGTCACCTAAAAGTCTGTTTGCACATGGGGGTTGGCGTATCGTACATGAAGTCACAATCAATCTGATACAAACCACTACACCGGGCGTTGGTTTGTGTGTGAGAGTCTGCCCGGTGCCGGTTGTCTCAGATCACCTGCGAGGAGCTGTTTTGCGTTTGTCTTTTTCGATCCAGGCGACCGCCGAGTGGTTGTGGATGGATTCGAAGTTCTCACTTTCTACCCGGTAGGCGCAGACGCGCGGATCGCGATTTAATTCCAGTGCGATGTCCCGCACCAGGTCCTCTACAAACTTGGGATTGTCGTAGGCGCGTTCGGTGACGTATTTTTCATCAGGACGCTTAAGCAACCCCCACAGTTCGCAGGAGGCGGCTTGTTCAGCAATCACGATCAGATCTTCCAGACCAAGATCATCCTCCACCAGGGCACGAATCGTAATGTGGGAGCGCTGGTTGTGTGCACCGTATTCAGATATTTTTTTGGAGCATGGGCACAGGCTTGTAACCGGGACCACCACGGTTACCCAAATATCTGTGCCGTCAGCGGTGATATTGCGCGCATCGGCTTCAAATGTAACCTGATAATCCATCAGGCTCTGCACGCCTGACACAGGGGCCGTCTTGCGCACAAAGTAAGGGAAAGCGATACGAATCGTGCCGCCCGTGCTATCGAGCCGGTACAGCATGCTGGCCATCATGGTGCGCAGGCTGGCAGGGCTCAGCGCCTCGCCGTGCTCGCCCAGTATTTCCAGAAACCTCGACATGTGGGTACCTTTGACATCGCCCGGCAGGTGCACGGACATGTCTATGTGGGCCACTGAAGGCGCAGGCCCGTTGGGGGTCTGGATGATCACCGGGTGTTGTATGCCGCGAACGCCCACCCGCTCTATAGCGATATTACGCAGGTCGGTGATGGCTTGTACGTCCGGTAGCAAATGGTTGTCAGGCGCGTTCATGTGGGATCCTTAATTTTGGAGGTGCGCCCAAGCGCAGATTCGATGTCAGAGAGCAGCCGTTTGCTGTCAGGTGTAACTGAGCTGTTGTAGCTGCCGATTACTTTACCGTCTCGGTCGATCAGGTATTTGTGAAAATTCCATTGCGGGGCCTGACCGGTCGTTTTGGTCAGATACTTGTAAAATCCATGGGCGTGTGGGCCGGTCACCGCCGTTTTGGACATCATGGGAAACTTCACGCCAAATGTGTTTTCGCAAAATGCGGCGATGTCTTTGGCGGACCCTGGCTCTTGACCGCCAAAATCATTGCTGGGAAAACCGACCACCACCAGCCCTTTGGGCGCCCATTGCGCATACAGGTTCTCCAAGCCTTTGTACTGGCTTGTATATCCGCAAAAGCTCGCCGTGTTGACAGCTAAAATTACTTTGCCGCTGTATTGACATAGATTTTGGGGGGCATCATCTTGCAGGCGATTGGCGTGAAAATTCAGTGATTCCGGACAACTGCCTGCTGCGGCAGGCGCGGGTGATAAAAGTATCCATAAGGCTGCAGCCCAGGCCAAGAGAAATCGTGCAAAAGACGGATATCCGCGGTATTGGAGGGCTGTCAGTAATGTGTGTGAATGTCTGTTCATCAGTGTCCGAAAGTCAATCTACCTCAAATTTCAAATTGTCCTAGTCAATGCAAGCTTACATTCATATAATATGTTCTTAGCATCAGTTCAGTCAATTATTGTCTTAGACAAAGTTTGTATAAGTTTGAAAAATGCGCGTAAATGTTTTACTCATATTGTTCGTAAAAGTTTGTTTATTCATGGGTTGTCATGAACGATAGGTCTGTCCAACACATGTTATCCCTGAGCATAGCGGCGGTTGAGCGCGATACGGGTTTGTCCAAAGATACGCTGCGCGTATGGGAGCGGCGTTATGGGTACCCCTTGCCTGATCGGGATCACTTCGGAGAGCGCACCTACCCGACAGCTCAGGTCGAAAAGCTTCGCATCATCAAACGCTTGATGGATTTGGGCCATCGCCCCGGCAAAATTATTGCGCTGCCCGTTGAAGAGTTACAGGCTCTAGCCGAG
This sequence comes from Burkholderiaceae bacterium, assembly GCA_036834985.1. GTDB lineage: Bacteria > Pseudomonadota > Gammaproteobacteria > Burkholderiales > Burkholderiaceae_B > DAITMV01. The sequence continues at coordinate 8,920 of DAITMV010000060.1, forward strand.
GTGACCAATCTGAGTGCCCGTCCTGCTGGGCTTGTCCACGGGGGCGAAGACCTCCAAACCTACCTTGAAATGATCAAAGCGCATGAGATCGACGAGTTTCGCAGAGCGGCGAACCACGCCCAGTTGCGGATGGGTTTACATCGATTCGTTAACGAATTCGTAGGGCCGCTAACCGTCATGGTGGGCGATGCATGGGCTCGCGGTTACTTTGAAATTTTTGAAGAGCACATGTATACCGAGTCGGTGCAGATTGTCATGCGTAATGCAATCAACACCATCCCGGTCAGCCTGGATCGGCCACGCGTGCTGCTGACCACGTTTCCTAATGAATTACACGGCTTGGGTTTGTTGATGGCTGAGGCGATTTTCGCGCTTGAGGGGGCCCGGTGCATTTCTTTAGGTACCCAGACGCCCATCTGGGATATCGCGTTGGCTGCCACCACACAACGTGCAGACATTGTCGCCTTGTCGTTTTCGTCCGTGCAGAGCAATGCAGTTGTCCTAGACAGTTTGTCGGAGTTGCATCAAAAGCTGCCACATGTCACCGAAATATGGTGTGGTGGAGCATCGCCCGTCATTCGAAAAAAAGCCGGGAAAGGCATACACGTGCTGTCCTCTTTGGAAGACATTCCCGAGAAAATGGCCCAATGGCGTATTACACACGGGCTGAACAAGCAGTGAGTCTTCGTGTGGAATACTTGCTGTGATTGATAGCTCGTTTAAAGGCAACAAGCGACAGTTGCCCAGTAAGTGCTGTGTCGCCTGCAAACGGCCGATGGTCTGGCGCAAGAGTTGGGCTAAAAACTGGGATGAAGTGAAGTTTTGTTCAGACGCTTGTCGTAAACAAGCCCGCTCATGACAGGCTGCCGTCACCTGATCGTCATTTTTGGTGATCAACTCACCCACAACAACCCCGCGCTGGCTGATATGGACCCGGCGCTAGACCGTATCCTGATGGTCGAGTCCGTCGATGAAAGTCAGGTGGTTTGGTCCCATAAGGCCCGCACCGTCCTGTTTTTATCGGCGATGCGTCATTTCAGGGATGAACTTGTTCAGCGGGGGTGGTCAGTTCATTACCACCATCTGACCGATCGCTCACCAACCGCAGCTCCCGCGACACTGATGGGAGTCATTGGCCATCACTTAAAAACACAATCCCCCCAGTCGTTAAGGGCTTGCGAACCCGGTGAGTATCGGCTTGAACAGGCCCTGGTCCAGTTATGTCGAGAGTCGCAGACACCTCTGCGGCTGTGTGACGACACTCATTTTATGTGTTCGCGGGCCGATTTTGCGACCTGGGCTTCTCGGCTCAAAAGCCTGCGGATGGAGTATTTTTACCGCGACATGCGCAAGCGTTATCAGGTGTTGATGCAGACCGACGGTGAGCCTGAGGGCGGACAGTGGAACTATGACGCTGATAACCGGCAGGGATATCCCAAAACGGGGCCAGGTGCGGTGGTGCCTGCAGCCCGGTTTGAGCCAGACGACACGACTCGGCAGGTCATCGATGACGTTAACCGATTGTTGCCGGACAACCCGGGGAGTCTGGACTCATTTGCCTGGCCGGTGAATCGATCACAGGCCTTGGAGGCCCTGGACACCTTTATAAAACATCGTTTGCCGCATTTTGGTCCCTGGCAGGACGCCATGTGGACCGATCATCCCTTTGGTTGGCATGCCCTGTTGGCCAGCAGCATGAACTTGCATTTACTCGACCCTCGCGAGGTGGTCACCGCCGCTGAGCAGGCATACCGCGACAACGGTTTGCCGCTGGCCAGCGTCGAAGGGTTCATACGGCAGGTGATCGGCTGGCGCGAGTTTATTCGCGGGGTGTACTGGACCGACATGCCAGCCCTTAAAACCGCCAACTTTTACGGTCACAACCGCCCGTTGCCCGCGTGGTTCTGGACAGGGCAAACAAACATGGTGTGCATGCAGCAGGTGGTGGGGCAAACGCTCGAGCATGGTTACGCTCACCACATTCAGCGGCTCATGGTGACCGGCAATTTTGCCTTGCTGGCCCAACTGGACCCAGCACAAGTGGCTGACTGGTACTTGGCCGTGTATGTAGACGCCGTGGAGTGGGTGGAGCTGCCCAATGTGGCGGGTATGGCCCTGTTTGCCAATGGCGGGCGCTTTACCAGCAAGCCCTATATCGCTTCGGGCGCATACATCAAGCGCATGAGCAACTATTGCAAAGGATGCAAGTACGACCCTGCGCAAAAAACCGGCGACTCGGCCTGCCCGGTCACAACCCTGTATTGGTCGTTTCTGGATCGGCATGAGGAGGCACTCAGTAAGAATCCACGCACGTCGCTCATGGCCAAAAACATCACGCGATTGGACAAGGCGGCCCGAACTGAGCTACAACAGAAAGCCTTGATCACCCTGCAATCGCTTGATGAGCTCTGAGCCAAATTCGGTTTCCCCGATCGTTTCTGCTGCGCCGGCGTTGTCCGGCTTTACACCAGACCAAGCCGTCTGCGCCTTAGGTTCGGGGGTGCAGGTGTATGTTGTAGGTGGCGCGGTTCGTGATGAGTTGATGGGAGCAGCTTCTTACGACAATGACTGGGTGGTGGTTGGGGCCACGCCCGAGTTGATGATCTCGGCGGGTTTTAAGCCGGTCGGGGTTGATTTTCCGGTATTTTTGCATCCCCATACACATGATGAGTATGCTCTGGCTCGCACCGAGCGTAAAACAGCGCCGGGCTACAAGGGTTTCGTGTTCCATGCTGACCCCACCGTGACTTTACAAGAGGATTTGGCGCGACGTGATTTGACCATCAACGCAATGGGTAAAGATCAGTACGGCGTGGTGTATGACCCATGGGGCGGGTATGCCGATCTGCAGGCCAAGATCTTGCGGCATGTGGGGCCTGCTTTTGGTGAAGATCCGGTGCGTATTTTGCGTCTGGGTCGTTTTGCTGCCCGCTTTGGCGCGTTTAGTGTGGCACCCGATACGATGGCCTTATGCCAGCAAATGGTGCGTGATGGTGAAGCAGATGCCCTGGTTCCTGAGCGCGTATGGCAGGAAGTTGCGCGTGGCCTGATGGCGCCTGAGCCTTATCGCATGATGCAGGTGCTCAGGGAGTCGGGCGTCTGGGGCACCGTGACGCACGGGTTGGGGCAGGCGTGGGTCGAGCATCTGAGCACCCGCCTGGACGAACTGCTTGAGACCGGGCACGACGTGACGCAACGCTGGGCCATCTGGTGTTTGTGGGCGGATCTGGCAATGGGCAGCAACGGTAGCGATGGCATATCGACCGCCCACCCGCGCATCGCTGATGTATTAAAGTTACCCACCGAGGTGCGGGATCTGGGGCGCCTGGTGCTGCAGTTTTCCGGGCCTATTGCGGCTGCGGCATCTCCGGCCGCTGTGTTGGCGTGTTTGGAGGGGTGTGATGCCTTGCGAAAGCCCGTCCGGTGGCGTCAATTATTGGCGGTTGTCGCAGGGCAGTTGTCGTTGAGCATATCCCGAACGCAATGGGATCAAGCCTTGCAGGCGATCAATAACTGCGACATGGGATATGTGGTCGAGCAGGCTCAACAGGCAGGTCTACCCGTCAGAGAGGCGGTGGGACGTGCTCGTCTGGCGGCTGTTGCGGGTGTTCTTGTCGGCTAATCGGCACGAATCGTTCATACAACGCTGAACTTCCTGTGTCCGAAACAGCCAAATCATTCTCGCCTTGGTAAAATAGAAGGCTTTTCTCCACAAACCGGATTTATCGTATGTTGCAATCTCAGCGCGAACTATTGGTGCAGGCTTTCAGTCAGGCGGCTGAATCGGTTCTGGGCAGTGCTTTGCAAGAGGTCGGCATTGCGGAGGTGTTATTGGAGCGCCCCAAGCAGGCCGCGCACGGCGACGCTGCCTGCAACATCGCCATGCAACTGGCCAGGGCCGCCAAAAAGAACCCACGTGAAGTGGCGCAAGGCATCGTTGCTCACATTGAGCAGCAAAAGTCCGGTAATTTACAATTGGCAGGACTGGTGGCGGCGGTGGAAATTGCCGGCCCGGGCTTTATCAATGTACGGCTGACCGAAGCGTCCCGTCAGTCGGTGGTCTCTGAGGTGCTTCACAACGCAGACGCTTTCGGTGTGAGTTCTCGTCATGAAGGTCAAACCGTCTTGCTGGAGTTCGTGTCTGCCAACCCGACAGGTCCTTTGCACGTGGGGCATGGTCGTCAGGCGGCCCTGGGGGATGCCTTGTCGCAACTGCTCCAAACCCAGGGGTATGCGGTGTATCGCGAGTTTTATTACAACGACGCCGGTGTCCAGATCCAAACGCTCGCCCATTCCGTGCAGTGCCGCGCCAAAGGTCTCAGGCCGGGCGATGAGGCCTGGCCCGAGAGTGCCTACAATGGCGATTACATTGCTGACATTGCGAGTGATTTCCTCGCCGGCAACACCGTGGGTGCGGCGGATGTTGAGCAAGTAACGGCCAGCGGTGATCCGGACGATATCGAGTCGATTCGCCGCTTTGCCGTGGCATACCTGCGCCACGAACAAGACCTGGACTTAAAATCATTTGGTGTGCGTTTTGACAACTTTTACCTTGAAAGCTCCCTGTACACCGATGGTAAGGTCGAGGACGCGGTAAACCGCATGAAGGCCTCCGGTCACACCTATGAGTCCGAGGGCGCGCTGTGGCTCAAATCTACAGAATTTGGTGACGACAAAGACCGCGTGATGCGCAAAACAGAGGGGGGGTATACCTACTTTGTGCCCGATGTGGCCTATCACATCACCAAATGGCAGCGCGGCTTTACCAAAGTCATCAATATTCAGGGGTCTGACCACCACGGCACCATCGCCCGTGTGCGCGCGGGTTTGCAAACCGTGGGACTGGGTATTCCGCAGGGTTATCCTGACTATGTGCTGCACAAAATGGTCACCGTGATGCGCAACGGTCAGGAAGTCAAAATCTCCAAACGCGCCGGCAGTTACGTGACCTTGCGTGATCTGATTTACTGGTCGGGCAATGTCGCCGAAGACCAGCCTGTGGATCAACAAACCGATGCCGTCACCAAAGGCCGGGATGCCGTGCGGTTTTTTCTGGTCTCGCGCAAGGCGGATACAGAGTTTGTATTTGATGTGGATTTGGCGTTGTCGCAAAGCGACGAAAATCCAGTGTATTACGTGCAGTACGCCCACGCGCGCATCTGCTCGATTGTGAATAACTGGGGTGGCGATGTGACAACGTTGTCCCGTGTGGGTTTGTCTCCATTGATAGCGCCCAAGGAAGTGGCTTTGATGGCTCGCCTAGCGCAGTATGGCGACGTGCTGGCACAAGCCGCCGCTGAAATGGCCCCTCACCATGTAGCGTTTTACCTGCGCGATCTGGCATCCGATTTTCACGGTTTTTATGGCGCCGAGCGTGTGCTGGTGGATGATGACAATGTCAAACACGCCCGGTTGGCGCTCTTGGCAGCTACACGTCAAGTGTTGTGTAACGGCTTGCGTATTTTGGGCGCAAGCGCTCCAGAGCGAATGTAATAAACCCTTGTGTCATAAGGGTTTTAAGAAGTTTTCAGCGGTCCGCATCGCATGCAAAAGCCTGTGATACGGGCTACAATCAGTCTTTAGAAGTCAAAGGCAGTGCCCCGTACATGAACGCGCCCACCTTGCTACATAAACTCATGCCTGCGGCCAACGCACCGGCTCGTCTGCGCGAAATTCCATACAACTACACGTCGTTTTCCGATCGTGAAATTGTGATTCGCCTCTTGGGCGAGTCCTCATGGGAAACGCTCGATGCCTTGCGTGCCGAGCGTAAAACAGGCCGCTCAGCCCGCATGCTTTACGAGGTATTGGGTGACATCTGGGTGGTGCGTCGCAATCCGTATTTGCAAGACGACTTGCTGGACAATCCCAAACGCAGGGCTGCCTTGGTCGATGCCTTAAAACATCGCTTAAACGAGATTGAAAAGCGCCGCCAGTTAACTGACGACGAAGATGGTCACGATGACCATGCCAATGAGCGCAGCGCCAAGGTGGGCGAGCTGGTGGCCGCTGCGCATGCCGCAGTCCAGGCGTTTGAGCAAGAATTTGATCACGCGGCCGACTTGCGCAAACAAACCTACAAGGTGCTGGGCAAACACACGGCCAAAGACAATATCAAGTTCGACGGTCTGTCACGTGTGTCCCATGTGACCGATGCCACCGACTGGCGCGTTGAGTACCCATTTGTCGTGCTCACCCCCGATAACGAAGGCGATATTCCGGGCTTGGTTAAAGGCTGTGTGGAATTGGGTCTGACCATCATCCCGCGTGGAGGTGGTACGGGTTATACCGGTGGCGCTGTGCCGCTTACAGCTTTGTCGGCCGTTATCAACACCGAAAAGCTGGAAAAGCTGGGTGAGGTCGAGTATCTACAGCTGCCGGGTATGGATCACAAAGTCGGGACCGTGTTTTCGGGCGCAGGCGTGGTGACCAAACGCGTATCGGATATCGCCGATCAAAATGGCTTGGTATTTGCCGTCGATCCGACCTCCGCTGAAGCCTCTTGTATTGGCGGCAACATCGCCATGAATGCAGGCGGCAAAAAAGCGGTGCTCTGGGG
>DAITMV010000061.1:0-15460 GCA_036834985.1 Burkholderiaceae bacterium
GTGCCAAACATCGACCCTTGATGTAACGGCCAATGACGTAGATCCGTCGGGTCAGACCCTCACAATCATTGGTGCTTCGGCCTCCAGCGGTACGGTGACGATCAACCACGACAATACCTTGGCCTATACACCCAACGAGGCGGGTGGCAATAGCGACTACATTTATTACACCATTCAGAACGAGGCGGGTAATACATCAAGGGCTACGGTCAACTTGAACATCGATAGCTCCTCAGGAGCTCATGGGGATTGTCCACCCCACCCCCAGGCTTACGATGATTGCTACACCGTTCCCCTGTGCCAAACATCGACCCTTGATGTAACGGCCAATGACGTAGATCCGTCGGGTCAGGCTCTCACAATTATTGGAGCTTCAGCCTCCAGCGGTACGGTGACGATTAACCACGACAACACCTTGGCCTATACACCCAACGAAGCGGGTGGCAATAGCGACTACATTTATTACACCATTCAGAACGAGGCGGGCAACACGTCAAGGGCCACTGTCAATTTGAACATTGACCCTGGACATCCCAATAATTCAAGCCACGCAAATTACACGGACTCGCATGGCAACTTTACCCTAATGCACTACCAAGAGTTTTCGTCCTCTTATGAACCTTCTGGCGCACCGGGACCAAGTACTGCGAGTAATGCGGGCTCACACGTCACGAACCCCCTGACCTGTCACAACGATGACATCTACCAACTTATTTGCGATTTCACGCACCATTCATCGTCACCCTGTGTCGCGAACTCCGGTCAATCCTGTACCAGTACGGCACTGAACACGACTGCAACAAGTTGTGAGTTGCCTGTCAGCGTATCCACACAGTTTTGCGCATTTCTAAGTGCCTTATTGCCTGCAATGCACGAACAGCACGCAATGCATCACGGGTAAACCCACTCTCACACTAAAGAAGTTATGTATACGCAACAACCCACTCATCCATTCCCCGGGGTATTAGGTCGCTTACTGGTGGCCTTTTCTTTCTGTTTCCCACTGCTCAGTAGTGCAGACGAAGCTGCTTCAATAAACGCCCCAGCGGCTGCCACCGTCGCGACACCTCCCCCAGCAGACGCCGGAAGTTTGCAGGCCATACTTGTCAGGGCTTTACAAAACAATCCTGAAGTTCGTCTGAAAACTCACCAGGTCAACTCATCTGCTGCCAACTCGGATGTTGTTTATGGAGATCAGTTGCCACGAGTCGATCTTCGATCCAGCGTAGGGCGTGAAAACAGCAATTTTCAAAATTCGCCTGATTTGCGCTATACCGCCAAAACGGTTGGAATCGAAGCTCGCCAGTTGATTTTCAATGGCTTTTCATCTCAGGCAGCTTATGAGCGTGAGGTACTCACAGCCCAATCGAAATTGTTTGAACTAGAAGAAACAGCGAACAACGTTGCAGCTGATGTCGCGCGCGCCTACTTGAATGTCGTGCGTTATAAAACACTGGTCAAACTCGCGGAGGACAACTATCAACGTCATCAAACGACGTTGATGCAGATTCAAAGAAAAGTTGAAGCCGGTGTTGGGCGCCGGTCTGATCTTGATCAAACAGTCAGTCGTTTGTCTCTGGCCCTGTCAAATGTTACTGCGGAAAGAAACAACTTATACGCAGCGCTGACTCAATACCAACGGGTCACCAGCCAAGCATGGGGTGCAGATCAAACAGGAACCCTGGACCTGGACATACAAACCCAGGGCGATACCGGTGGCATGCTAAAAGCTGCGTTGGAGTCCCATCCGTCCATACGCGCTGCGGGTGCACGAGTGGCCACGTCGGCGGCTGAAATGCGGGTAGCGTCGGCCGGCTTTTATCCACGGGTTGATCTGCGCGCCCGTTCAGATCGATATAGCAATTATCTGGCCACCAACGAGAGTCGACAAATATCAGCGATCGAACTGCTGGCTCAAGTCAATCTGTACCGCGGAGGCTCAGATAGCGCCCAGCAAAAAGTTGCGGCCGCCCAAAAATTGCAGCAAATGGAGGACAAGGTTCGTGTCTGTAATAACGTCAGGCAAAGTCTGTTGGCCGCTGTGTATGACAACACCTCGAACGATAAAAAAATTGACTATCTTCAGGCACAACGCAGCTCCATTAGCAAAGCCCGTCAAGCCTACATTCAGCAATTTGATGTGGGGCAAAAAAATCTGCTTGATTTGCTTGATGCAGATAATGAATTGTTTCAAGCCGAGCGAGCCATCGTCAATGCCCAGGCAGATCGAAGCATCGCACGCGCGACACTGCTGGCCAGTGTAGGCAGTCTGCTATCAGACATGGGTGTCACCCAGATTCAGCAAGTCAGCCTGCCCGAACGGCGTACCTTGATACTTGCACCCAGCAATATCGGGATTGAAGCCTCTGATCTTGCCTGCCCGGCAGACAGTTTTGAATACCAGGAAAACCCGCTGCCTGATGCTGCTCAATTGGCGAGCCTGTCCTCACGGCTGGCGGCTAGCAGCTTGCTTGCACCTCAGAATCAAACCGCCAGCGAAGCAATAGAAGGATTACCTGGCCTGCCCTCGTCTCCGGATACAACAGCAAACGACGACACAAGCAAGCAGCCAGGTTTGCTGACACAGCAATGGGCGCAATACTGGGCCGGGAAAGATGTGAAAAACTATTTGGCGATGTATTCAAGCCACTTTAAACCCGACGGTTTGCCGTTCGATAGTTGGAAGGCACAGCGACGTAGCAGATTGTCTGAGCCTAAATTGATTAACGTGACCCTCACTGACATTCAAGTGACGCCGAATCCGAATAATTCGAAGGAGGTCGAAGTTCGATTCACACAAAAATACCGATCAGATGCCTATCGCGACGTCACCAACAAATCGTTGTTGTGGATACAAGAAGAGGACGGCTGGAAAATCGTCCGTGAACGCACGATTCCGGCGGGAATGAGTCCGTACAAAAAGCCGGGGGGTTCGGCTCGTACTTAAGAAACAGCCTTGCTTACATAGCGGGCCACGACTCACCCGCCATCAGGCAACACTGCAACGCCAGCCGTGCCTGGGGTGGAGTGAGCATCCCGCCGGCCAGCATAATGCCCTGCTCGACCGCATCCTTGGGACTATGCGTGGTATTGACCGTTTGAAATACCGGGCCTTGTACCGTGCGAGACGTTTTGATTATCGGTATCTGCAAATCCAGCAAATCTTCCAATTTGTCACGCAAATAGTCCGGGATTGACCCATGCCCCAGCGTTGCAAGCACCAGGCCGTCAGGTGCGGGGGTTAGCATTTGCTTGAATCGAGCCGCATCCATATCAGCGTACAGATAGCTCAAGACCACATCAGGCCATACAGCCGTGCCGTTTGCAATGCGCTCACTTAATGTATTAAATCGGCCAGCCGCCCAAGCGTGGCGCTCAGATGACGCAGGCAATGTCGACAACAGGACCCTTTGATCCAGCACTGTTGCCACCGTCGGGTTACCGGAAAACGCATCGGTTCCAGTGGCATGGCGTTTGAATAGCCCTACAGGCTGCATCACCCGGTTTTGCATCACAACCCACACCCGCTGCCCGTTCATGGCGTTGGCGTGTGGTGCCTGCTTCACGTAGCGGGCCCAAGCGAGCGAATCGGAAATATTGCCAGGCCCATCTGCGGACAAGGCTGTTGCAGGTCGCATGGCCGCAGTCAGGACGAGCGGTTTTGTATTGGAGACTGACAAAGCCGGTATCAATAGATGCAGCAAGAACGCTGTTTCCTCTAGCGTGTCGGTGCCATGCGTGATCAGAATAGCGTCCACGGCTGGATCATCCAGCGCCGCCATCACCGCGCGTATCAACATCGCCCAATGAGTGAGAGTGATGTGCTGGCTGGCGATGTTGTATGGCTGCTCAAAACTCCAGTGTGCCTGCTCACGCAAGGTCGGAGAGAAAGCGAGCATTTCCTCGCTGGTCAACTGACCCGCTTTATACCCAGCGGTTTGTCCCGCTGCACCGCTACCTGCAATGGTTCCACCAGTAGCAATCCAGTGGACATGAAAATCTGTTGATGCTCGTAGCGATTTTTGGTTGGGCATGGTCAGTTGTTTGACGTGGCTGGAACGGTTTAACGTTTAAACTCAATTACCTGCTCTGATTGTTAACTGCGGCTCTGATTGTCTGCGTCCAGCGCAGCCTCTTGGGCTGCCGACAGCACTGAGGTGTCCAGCAGCAAGCTGGCTTGCTCTTCAGGCAGGGCCTCCACATTCTTTAGCTTGCGCTCCATCTGTCGAGTGCGAACCTCAGCAGATTCAATGTTACGGGCTGCTTTTTCCAGGGTATCGCGGGTTTTGGCCAAGACATCACCAAATTTAGAGAACTCAGTTTTTACAGCGCCCAGTACGGTCCAGACCTCACTGGAGCGTTTCTCCAGTGCCAATGTGCGGAAACCCAATTGCAAAGCATTTAACAGCGCCGTTAACGTGACAGGCCCAGCCACGGTCACGCGGTACTCACGCTGCAGGGTATCGAGCAAACCTGCCCGTTTAACCACCTCGGCGTATAAGCCTTCGGTGGGTAAAAACAGAATGGCAAAATCCGTGGTGTGAGGCGGGCAGACGTACTTTTCAGCGATGGACTTGGCTTCGAGCTTGACTGCGGACTCCAGCGCCTTGCCTGCACTGGCTACGCCCTCGATGTCTGCCGCATCAAACGCATCGAGCAGGCGTTCGTACTGCTCCTTGGGGAACTTGGCATCAATTGGCATCCACACAGGCTTGTCGTCATCGCTGCGGCCCGGCAGGCGGATTGCAAATTCGACAATTGCTGACGACCCTGGTACCGGTTTGATGTTTTTTCCGTATTGCTCAGGGGTCAACATTTGCTCTAACAAGGTCTCAAGCTGAATTTCGCCCCAAGTACCACGGGTTTTGACGTTGGTCAGTACGCGTTTTAAGTCCCCCACCCCCGTGGCCAGGCTTTGCATTTCGCCCAGGCCTTTGTACACCTGCTCAAGCTGGTTGCTGACTTGTTTGAAGGACTCACCCAGACGCTGCTCCAGCGTGGCGTGCAGCTTTTCGTCCACGGTTTTGCGCATTTCTTCGAGCTTGTTGGTGTTGTCCTGCTGCATGTCTTTTAAACGCGACTCAACACTGGTCCTGAGCTGTTCGAGTTGTTGATTCAACAGGCTATTGGTACGGTGTAGCACCTCGGCAAACTGCTTGAGCTGCTCGCCTTGATGGCCAGCGGCTTGAGAAATTTGCTGGGCCACCAGTTGCTGCAATTGTGCCGATGCCAACTGATGCTCCTGACGCATGGAGGTTGCGCCCTGTTGGGCTTGTTCGGTCACGGCCCGCAGCGCCCGCTCGGTGGACTGAAAGGACATATCCAGCCCTTGGGTAAGGCCCGCCAGCTGTTCGCCCAAGCGGATCAGACGCTGCTCATTACGTTCCTGAACCAGGCTGTGATCATCGTTCAGTATGTGCAGCATCCGCCGTACGACCGAATGCACCACATAAAGCCCAACCAGCATAACAATCAATAAACCGGCCAACAGGCCAACAAGCAGGGGGTCAGACATCATGGGTTGGTGCCAAGGAAGCAGGATTGTCGGGGCGATTGCGCATCCAGTCAGCGGTTCGGTAGAAAGACATCATCAGCCGTTGTGCAAACTCGCCTGAAAACCCGAGATCGATCAGCGCCAGCGCCATGCAGCGGAGCCATTGATCACGCTCGGTGCTGGCAATCGGAAACGGCATGTGGCGAGCACGCAAACGAGGATGTCCAAACTGCTGGACGTACAGATCAGGGCCACCCAGCCAGCCCACCAGAAAGAGATAAAACTTCTCGCGCGAATGGGTCAAATCGTTGGGGTGCAGATCGCGGATCAATTTGAACTCAGGATTGCTGTCCATGTGATCATAGAACGTGTCGATCAACAGACGCACTTTCTGAAGACGCGAGGGCTCGTCTGAGCCGAACTCGTCAAACGCACAAGGCAAGTCGTCGCCCGTGGTCCCGGTATCTTGTGTAGGAGCTTTCATATCGATATTGTACGTGCTTGGCTCAAAGACGTCCTCTTTGCAGATGACCCGTGCCTGGATGTTTCGCGATGGAGCATCCTGTTATTGAATATCTCGCAGCACCTGCAGCGGTGGGCTGTTGGTGATGACACGAACCGACCAACTACCGGCCAGCACCGCAGTAAACACCCCCAAACCGACCCCACCCACAACAATCCACGGTGACACCACATAGGTAAAGTCAAAAACGGTGCGCGCAATCACATAGCCAACCACCTGCGCAGTAATTGCGGACAGTCCGCCCGCCAACACACCAATCAACACCAGCTCCAGCCATAGTGACCGGCGTAACTGGCTGCGTGACGCACCCAACGCCCGCATCACGGCGGCCTCCCGCGTACGAACCTGAGCCCCCGACATCATGGCTGCAAACAATACCAAGGCACCGGCAAGGACGGTAAAACTGAAAATGAACTGAACCGCGGACGCGACCTGATCAAGAATGCCGCGAATTTGACGAATCACCGATCCGGTGTCAACCAGGGTCACGTTGGGAAACTGCTTGATGATGCGTCGGCCCTGCAGGCTGGAGGCAGCAGGCAAATGGAATGCCGTGATCCAGCTGTGCGGAAAATCCTTGAGCGCTGTGCTTGGGAAAATCACATAAAAATTGACCTTCATTGAATCCCAATTGAGTGCGCGCAGACTCGTAATCGGTGCTTTGATGATTTGTCCAGCGACGTCAAACGTCAGCTGATCGCCCAGCTTGAGTCCGAGGGTATTGGCAATTCCTTCTTCGATGGAGATTTCAGGGACACCGGCATGGCTTGACTCAGCAAACCAGCGTCCGCCCGAAAGGCGGTTGTGTGCTGGCAGCTGGTCGCCATAACTGAGGTTGAACTCGCGATCCACGAGTCGTTTGGCCCGCTCATTTTCAAATGAATCCGCATCTACGGAGCGCTCATTGACGGCCACTAGGCGCCCTCGGACCATGGGATACAACGCAGCGTCGCTGACATGCATGGAACGCAACGTGTGTTCGAACTCACTGACCTGTTCCGGTTGGATATTTAAGGCAAACCGATTGGGCGCGTCCGCTGGAATGGCTTTTTGCCATCCTTCGATCAAATCGCCTTTGACCACCGACAAGAGCAAGAGGCTGGTCAGACCTAGGGTTAGCGCCACCCCTTGAAGCACTGTGCTACCGGTGCGTCGCGAGAGGGACATCCAGGCAAACCGGAAGGACAAACCGCCGCCTTGCGTGGTTTGGGACAGACGTTCAAAGGCTTTTAAACCGATGCGTATGGTCAGCCAGGCAACAGCGGCAAACAAGGCCACTGCGCCCACAGCACCCGCCAGTACGATGCCTGCCAGTTTGATGTCTTTAGCGGCAATGATGCACAACACCGCAGCGGCCAGGACACCAGTGGACCAAACCCATAGCCCGGCGGGCCTGACCGGCTCAAGCTCTTGACGCAAAACCTTGATCGGCGGCGTGGCCAAGGCGGACATCACCGGTGCCAGCGCAAACCCCACCATCAGCACCACACCCACCACCATGGCCAGGCCGACGGATTGCAAACCAGCCATTGGCAAGGCAACCCCAACCAAAGACCCCAGCAACATCACCAACCCCCAATGAGCACACCAGCCAAGCACAGCCCCCAACGTACTGCCCGCGATAGCCAGCGCGAGTAAGCCCTGGAACCAGATTAAGCGCAGTTGGCCTGGCGTATACCCCAGGGATTTGAGCAAGGCGATTTCCGGCGACTTGTTGCGGGCAAAGTGATGGGATACCAGGGCCACACCGACTGCCGCAATCAAGGTACCCAACAATGAAGCCAGTGAGAGAAACTTTTCAGCGCGCTCCAAGGTAGCGGAGATTTCTGGACGACCGCCCTGAAGGTTATCCAGCCGCTGGCCGGGTTTGAGCTGCGGACGGACCCATTCGTCAAAGGCCTTGGTCGCTGGGGGTGAACCTGCCAGCAGCAGGCGGTAGGTGGCGCGGCTACCGGGTTGCAACAAACCCGTGGCCTGCAGATCGGCGCCGTTGAGCATGACGCGCGGTGCAAAATTGACAAAGGCCACGCCACGATCGGGCTCAACGGTGATGATTTTGCCGACCGTCATGGTTTTATCACCCAATTGCATCGTCTGGCCGACATCGATGGAAAGCGCTGCCAATGCGGCTTCGTCCGCCCACACCTGCCCTGGCCGCGGAATATCGGTGGTCAGCGTGTCGGTGCCAGCACGAGCGTCCGCCACGCGCAAACGGCCGCGCAGCGGGTATCCGCTGGCCACCGATTTGATTGAGACCAATTGGGACTGCTCCCCGGCAATCGCCATGCTGGGAAAGCCTACCGTCTGTGTATGGGCCAGGCCCAGTTGCTCTGCTTTGGCAACCCACTCGGGAGGAATTCCACGATCGGATACGGCGACAACATCGCCGCCCAGAAGCTGCTTGGCGTCATTGCTCATCGCCAACTCAAGCCGCTCGGCAAAGATGCCTACAGAACTGACAGAGGCCACCGCCAGAGCCAACGCCAGCAACAATAACTGCAAAGAACCTGTGCGCATTTCCCTGCGCCAGAAGGTGTAAACCGACATGAAAAAACTCTCTGGCTGTCAAGCCCGGGTTAACAAGTTAGCGGAATTACTCTAAATTATTTGTCAAGCATGCGACGTTTTTAGCGTGTTGTGACACAATCTCCCATCGCATAACGAACGACCGTTCGCTTTTGACCTGTCAGCGACCATAACACTATAGCGACCTTGCTGAATGAATGCACAGGCGCACAACGGAGACATGATGAAAAACGCTTTCCCGCATATGACTGCGCCGCTGGACCTTGGTTTCACCACCCTGAAAAATCGGGTGATGATGGGCTCCATGCACACCGGCCTTGAGGATAAGTCCAAAGATTTTGACAAACTGGCCGCCTATTTTGAGGAGCGATCAAAAGGGGGCGTGGGATTGATCGTTACGGGAGGCTACTCACCCAATATGGAAGGCTGGCTGTACCCGTTTGCCTCCAAACTGACCTCGCGCAGCGGCGTCAAGCAACACCGTAAGGTAACCGAAGCCGTTCATCGTCATGGCGGAAAAATCTGTCTGCAATTATTGCACGCGGGGCGTTATGCCTACCATCCGTTAAGCGTGTCAGCGTCTTCTGTCAAAAGCCCGATCAACCCATTCAAGCCCCGTGAAATCGGTGATTTTGGCCTGCGTCGTACCATTGCGGCGTTTGGTCGTGCGGCCAAGCTCGCCAAAGAGGCCGGGTATGACGGCGTTGAGATCATGGGTTCAGAAGGATATTTTCTGAATCAGTTCATCTGCAAACGGACCAATCAGCGAACGGATCGTTGGGGTGGGTCCGTCGAAAACCGTTCACGCCTGTCGACAGAAATTGTCAAACGGGTGCGTCAATCAGCCGGGAATGATTTCATCATCATTTACCGCCACTCCTTGATCGACCTGGTCGAAGGCGGCAACACCTGGGACGAGGTGGAATACATTGCCAAAGCGGTACAAAATGCTGGCGCTAATCTGCTGAACACGGGGATTGGCTGGCACGAGGCCAAAGTTCCGACCATCGTGACGTCGGTGCCGCGTGCCGTATTTGCGCCGTTGACCGAGCGCATTCGCAAGGCCTTGCACATCCCGGTGATTGCCAGCAACCGCATTAACAAGCCTGAGGTGGCCGAAGACCTGATTGCTCGGGGCGTGTGCGATATGGTGTCGATGGCACGCCCCATGTTGGCTGACCCGGAATTTGTGAACAAGGCAGCGACAGGCCGGGCTGACGAAATCAATGTGTGTATTGCTTGTAATCAAGCCTGTCTGGACCACACCTTCTCACTCAAACGCGCGTCTTGCCTGGTCAACCCACGGGCTTGTCATGAAACAGAGATTGTGCTCAAACCGGTCACCAGCGCCAAGCGGATTGCCGTGGTAGGCGCAGGCCCAGCGGGCTTGGCGTTTTCGGTGGAAGCCTCCAAGCGGGGCCACAGCGTCACACTCTTTGATAAAGCGACCGAAATTGGCGGACAGTTCAATATGGCCAAGCGGGTACCAGGCAAAGAAGAGTTTCAAGAAGCCTTGAATTATTTTGGCCGACAACTGGAAGTGGCCGGCGTGCAGCTGCGGTTGGGGACTGCGGTCTCGGCTGAAAGCCTGTCCAATGAAGAATTTGATGAAGTGGTGCTGGCCACCGGAGTACGTGCCCGTACCCCAGCCATTGAAGGCATCGACCACCCCAAGGTGCTCTCTTATATCGATGTGCTGCTGAACAAGGCCCCCGTGGGTAAAACTGTGGCGGTGATTGGTGCAGGTGGCATCGGGTTTGATGTCTCTGAGTTTTTGACCCATGACCCGGCGCACGTGTCCACCACGCTGGATGCTCCCGCCTGGCTCAAGGAATGGGGCATTACCTTTGACCGCGATAACGCAGGCGGTATTGATAAAATGAGCCCTCAACCCCCTGCCCCCGCGCGGGATATTTATTTGTGCCAACGCAAAGACGAGCCGCTGGGTAAACGCTTGGGTAAAACCTCAGGCTGGGTACACAAAGCCAGCCTGAAACATCGCAAGGTGAAATTTTTGCAGGGTGTTGAATACCTCAAGGTCAATGACTCAGGTTTGCACGTGAACATCCAGGGACGCCCTGAGATTTTGGCGGTGGACAACGTGATTATCTGCGCCGGTCAAGACCCGTTACGTGACTTGCAAGAACCCCTGAAGGCCAAAGGATTGAATGTTCATCTGGTGGGTGGGGCTGATGTAGCGTCTGAGTTAGATGCCAAGCGCGCCATTGACCAGGCCGTTCGACTGGCTGCCCGCATTTAAACCAATACCATTTAATCCATTACAACAACCTATTGAGTGTAGAGATAACAAGATGAGCCAAACCAGTCTGATTCGCCGCGTGTACGACACGCTGGACCACTTGCCCGCCCCGATCAAGGCGCGTGGATTTTCCTTGGTCTTTGGTCGTGCGGTGAAATTTTTTCGCACCTGCGGCTTGAAATTTACGATCATTGAACTGCATCACAGCAAGGTTGTGATCAAAAATAACAAACCGGTGCAAAACCACCTGGGCAGCGTTCACGCCGTGGGTATGGCGATGATTGCAGAATCTGCAACCGGTGCACTGGTCGGGCTGAACGTGCCAGCCAACTGTGTACCGGTCATCAAGCACATGGAGATTGATTACCTCAAGCGCGCCAAAGGCGACATGACCGCAGAGGCCATGCTGACCCAGGAACAAATCGACGCCATGCAAAACAACCCCAAAGGGGAAGTGAATGTAGCGGTGACCATCACCGACAGCGAACGCAAAGAGCCCATTTTTGCACAGATGATCTGGGCCTGGACTCCCAAGCGCTGAGCCTGGCGCATGTTGTACGGCGGCTGGGTACGACCACCAAGATGGCGGCACGTACCCGGTACACCGTCAGCCCTGCTCCCCCTCAATGACGGGGGGCAGTAATTTATAAAGCACCGGTGTTACAAAGCGTCCAATCAAGGTCGAGCTGATCAACCCGCCGATAATGACCCAAGCCATCGGTGAGTACAGCCCTGAGCCTTGAGTAGCCAGCGGCATCAAGCCACCGATGGCGGTTGCCGAGGTCAGCAGAATGGGTAAAAAGCGGATCTGCCCGGCTTCCTGAACGGCCTCATCAATGCTTTTGCCTTCACGCCGAAGCTGGTTGGTAAAGTCGACCAGCAGGATCGAGTTTTTGATTTCGATACCAATTAAGGCGATAAACCCCACCATCGCCGTAAATGACAGGCTGTAACCGCTCAGGAACAACAGCACCAAGCCGCCCATCACCCCCAATGGAATGACAGTCAACACAATCAGCGTACTTTTGAAGCTGCCAAACTCCAGCACCAGGATAGCCAGTATGCCGAAAACCGTTACGAGGATGGCGGTTCCGAACCCGGCGAAACTATCCTTACGACTTGCGATTTCACCCGCAAAGTTGATGCGATAACCTTGCGGCAACTTGACCGACTCCACCGCCTTTTGCAGCTCACGCGTGACCGCTTCGGTGTTATATCCAGATTTGGTGTAAGCAGTGATCAAAATGGCACGCTCACGTTGATGGCGATAAATACTGTCGGGAGAGCTGGTCAGCTCTTTGGTGACAATTTGATCCATCGGCACAAAACCGCCGGCTGCGGTGGCGATGTGAAAACCATCCAGCGCCGCCAATTCCGGCCGATCTTTCATCGGGCCACGCAATACGATGGGGTAAGAATCGCCATCAGGCTCTTTAAAATTGCCGGCAGAAATGCCTGCCAACCCGGCACGAACGGACTGATCCAGATCCAGCGACTGCACGCCGAGCAAACCGGCTTTGTCTTCATCGAGTTTGAATTTCAAATCCACCCGGTTGGTGCGTTGGGGGTTAACGACGTTTTGAGTCCCCGGGTTGGCTTTAACGATGCGTTCCACCTCGGTGGACAGATTTTTAAGTTGATCCAGATCGGGGCCCACCACCCGCACAGCAATGGGTGCATCAATCGGCGGCCCGTTTTCAAACTCCTTGACCAGCACATCCGCCCCGGCAATACCGGCAAACTGCTGGCGCAGACGGTCAAACATGTGTGGTGTGGTCTTGGGGTTGTATTCCTTCAGTTGGACAAAAGCCTCAGCGTAGTTGGACGACAGCTCGCGGGTAAAAATGTTGTAGTAAATTTTCGGATTGCCGTGACCCAGGTTACTCATCCAGCGAGCCACCTCGGGCGTCTTTTTAAGGATAGCCTCCACGTCGTTCAGGGCTTTTTCTGTGGCCTGGAGACTGGAGCCGTTGGGCAAGTTGATTTGAATTAAAAATTGCGGCGTATCGGCTTTGGGAAACAATGAAAAACCAATCGACGGTACCAGGCCCAAACTGGCGACAAACAAAAGCATGGAGGCAATCAGGGTGGTTTTGGGCCGAGATAGCGATACCCGCAGGAACGGGGCATAGACCCGATCAATCACGGTCATCAGCTTTTGCAGGTACACGTTGCCGTGCTCGCTTTCGTGTTGGGGCATGACGCGGCTGGCCAAAAACGGGATGATGGTCAGCGCCACAAACAAGGATGCCAACACGGTAAACACCACTGACAGCGGCAAGGAGCGTATGAACTTGCCCGCATTGCCCGGCAGCATCAGGAGTGGCAAAAAGGCAAACAGCAAGGTGGCAGTACAGCCCAACACAGCCAGTGTGATTTGCGAGGTGGCTTCCTTGGCAGCCTCAACCCGCGAGTAGCCCATGCGCATGTACCGGGCGATGTTCTCGATCACCACGATTGAATCGTCCACCAGCAAGCCCAGCGCCACCACAAAACCGGCAATCGACAATTGGTTGAGCGAAAACCCGGCGAAATACAAGGCGGCCAGGCCGGTGGCCAGCGACAGCGGGATGGAGACCATCACAATTCCGGCAGCGCGCAAGCCCAGCGGAATCAGCGTAAACAAGACCAGGACGAGTGCGATCCCGAAATCTTTGCCTAAGCGGGTCAGGCGCTGATCCACGTTGCGCGACTGATCAAAACCTCGCTCGAGTTTGATGTTGGCAGGCAGGGTTTTTTCAAACTCTTCCAGCGCAGCGTCGATGCCGTCCTTGGTGACAAAAATGTTTTGTCCATCTTTCTGGTTGGCGGTCACAAACACCGCACGTTTGCCATTGAACCGACCGGTGTAATCTTTGGCCTGATTGTCCCAACCCACATCAGCGATATCCGACACCCGCACCACGCTGCCATTGGTCAACCCTGCTCCACGAACAACGGTATTGCGGACCTGCTCGACACTGGTGTAGCTGCCCGTTGTCTTCACGTTAAAACGCCGATCACCCTCTTCGACCGAACCACCCGGGATGTTGGTGTTTTCGGCCTGAATCACATTGAGCACATCGCCCGGACGAATTTTCAGTTCAGCGAGTTTTTTCAGGTTCAGTGAAACACGTAACTCTTTTTGCGGGTAGGCCCAAGTTTCGGATTTGCGAACACCGGCGACACGCTCCAGGCGGTCCTGAAGATCTTCAGCCGCATCGGCCATGGCCGCATAGCTGGCTGTCTCAGAGACCAGCGCCAGTTGTACGATATTGACCAAGCCCGGGTTGATTTTGCGAATTTCAACGGACTTGACCCCGGGTGGCAAAGACGAACGCAAGGCGGCGATGGAACGCGTCAACTCGTCGTATTTTTTATCTACATCCACATGGGCATAAAACTCGACGTTGACGACCCCCACGCTGTCGCGCGAGGTAGAAATGATTTCCTTGACGTCGTCCAGTTCATTGATGGCGTCTTCGATGGGTTCAGCCACCTGTCGTTCGATTTCACCAGGATCAGCGCCCGGATAAATACTGACCACGTTAAAAGCCGAGATGGGGAAATACGGATCTTCGGTTCGCGGAATAGATTTAAACGCGCTAAAGCCGATGGCGGTGAGCAGCAGGAAAATAACGATCGTGAACTGATAGTTCTTGATCGCAAAATTGGACAGTCTCATGTCATTTCCCCGCGACTTGTTGGATGACGACTTCTCCGTCGTTAAGGAACGCCGCCCCCGAGGTGACCAAGCGGGTATTGGCGGGCAAGGGATCGGTCAACGCGATCTGGCGTTCAGTAATAAATGCAGGCGTAATGGCAATCCGCTTGACGGTGTAGCGCTGGGCCTGATTGGGCACCGGCGTCGCGGTAAACACCCACGCCTTGTTTTGATCGCCCTCGATCAACGCCTGTAGCGGGATGTAAGTCAGCGTGCGTGAGGCGGCCGGAATCAGGGTGACCCGGCCCACCATACCGGGCAATACACGCTCGGCAGAGGCATCCAAACGGGCTTCTAAGCGATAGGTACCGGCGCGTGCATCGGGCGCTTGGCCCACTTCCAGCACGTGGGCTGTCAGGGGTTGTTCAGGCATCGCGTCAAGCACGATGCTGGCTTTATCGCCCCGCTTGACCTTGGTCACCTGCCGGTCTGTTAATCCGGCCTTGATCACCAAACCTTGTGAGGCGCTGCCCACGGTCACCACTGGCTGACCGGCCGCTACCACTTCTTTGGCTTGTGCCAGCCGCTGCAAGACAATGCCTGCAGAAGGCGCAACAATTTGTGCAGTACCCCGATTAAAACGAGCGGCTCGGGTTCCGGCCTGGGCCACCGCGGCGGCTGTGGCTAAATCATCCAGTTGGGACTTGGTGATCACATCTTGCGCAAACAGCTTTTGCCCGCGTTCAAGATCCCGCTTGGCTTTGGCGTAATTTTCTTCACTCTGAGTGACCGACGCATCCACTTCATCGGTTTGCAAGGTCGCCAATACTTGCCCGGCTTTGACGGTATCGCCTTCACGCACAGTGATGTCGCGAATCACGCCGCCCACTTTGAACGCCAGACGGGCTTCGTCCCGGTTTTGAATCACACCGACAATCTGGATGGGTGGCACATCAGGACCCTGCTCGGCGGCGGCGATGGTCACCGTGCGCAAGGATACCTGCTGTTCCACCG
>DAITMV010000062.1:0-15418 GCA_036834985.1 Burkholderiaceae bacterium
CGATTCGCGAAGGTGGCCGTACCGTCGGCGCCGGCGTCGTTGCAAAAATCGTTAAATAATTTTTAGTTTTAGCGTAGGGCAATAGCTCAACTGGCAGAGCGTCGGTCTCCAAAACCGAAGGTTGGGGGTTCGATTCCCTCTTGCCCTGCCACCGAAAGGTGACGCCACCGGGTGCTGACGCGCTCGGTGGCGGTTTCTGTTCTTATGACACAACAAAACATTCAAACTGTCGGTAATACATCTGAGCGCATCAAGATCGCATTGGCGGTGGTGTCTGCTTTAGCAGGTGCTGCGGCCTTCCAGGTCTTGTCCAATCAGCCTCTCCCCTTGCGCCTGCTGGCGGTATTGGTCGGAGTGGTTGTGGCGCTTGCGCTGCTGTGGTTTTCCACAACCGGCCAACGTTTTATTGGGTTCGCCAGAGAGTCGGTGGCTGAGACGAAGCGCGTGGTATGGCCTACACGCAAAGAGGGTGTCCAGATGACGGGCATCATTTTTGGCTTTGTCGTGATCATGGCCATATATCTGTTAATCGTCGACAAATCCCTAGAGTGGGTTTTGTATGACTTACTTCTTGGGTGGAAGCGCTAATGGCAATGCGTTGGTACGTAGTCCATGCCTACTCCGGCCTGGAGAAAAGTGTTCAGCGTGCGCTGCAAGAGCGTGTTGACCGTGGCGGCATGCAGCACCTGTTTGGTCAAATTCTGGTGCCAAGCGAAGAAGTTGTAGAAATCAAGGGTGGTCAAAAATCGATCACTGAGCGTCGTTTCTTCCCCGGCTATGTGCTGGTGGAGATGGAAATGACTGACGATAGCTGGCATCTCGTAAAAAATACGCCCAAGGTCACCGGATTTGTAGGTGGTACAGGCAATCGCCCAACACCCATTTCTGAAAAAGAAGTGGCCAAAATCATGCAGCAGATGCAGGAAGGTGCTGAAAAGCCACGTCCTAAAGTGCTGTTTGAGGTGGGTGAAATGGTTCGCGTTAAAGAAGGTCCGTTTACTGACTTTAACGGCAACGTTGAAGAAGTGAACTATGAAAAGAGCAAGCTGCGCGTGTCTGTGACCATTTTTGGCCGTGCAACCCCGGTTGAGCTCGATTTTCATCAAGTCGAAAAAGTCTAACGGATCAAGTTTTATAAGGCGCTCGTCACTCCTGCCTGTGACGACCCCGCGTCAATAAAAGGCAGTCAATGAGGAGCTTGGTTTTTAGCCAAGCGTTTGAACTCGGAGAAATGAAATGGCAAAGAAAATCATTGGTTTTATCAAGCTGCAAGTGCCAGCTGGTAAAGCAAACCCCTCCCCACCAATTGGTCCAGCACTGGGTCAACGTGGTTTGAACATCATGGAATTTTGCAAGGCCTTTAACGCCCAGACTCAAGGTCTGGAAGTAGGTTTGCCAATTCCCGTGGTGATCACTGCGTTTGCAGACAAGTCCTTCACCTTTGTGATGAAGACTCCTCCTGCGACCATCCTGATCAAAAAAGCTGCTGGCATCACCAAAGGGTCCGCCAAGCCGCACGTTGATAAAGTGGCAACCATCACCCGCGCCCAGGCAGAAGACATCGCCAAGGCCAAGATGCCTGATCTGACAGCCGCCGACATGGACGCTGCTGTAAGAACCATCGCTGGCAGTGCACGCAGCATGGGTGTGAATGTGGAGGGTGTATAACATGGCTAAAATATCCAAGCGCGCACAAGCGCTCAAAGCAAAAATTGACCGTAACAAGGCATACGGTGTGGACGACGCACTGGTGCTGATCAAAGAAACAGCAACCGCCAAGTTCAACGAATCCGTTGATGTGGCCATTCAGCTGGGCGTTGATGCCAAGAAGTCTGACCAAGTGGTTCGTGGCTCCGTGGTTCTGCCTGCTGGTACTGGTAAGTCAGTTCGCGTAGCGGTATTTGCCCAAGGTGAAAAAGCCGAAGCTGCCAAGGCAGCCGGTGCTGAAATCGTCGGCATGGAAGATCTGGCTGAACAGATCAAAGCTGGCAACATCAACTTTGACGTGGTGATTGCTTCCCCTGACACCATGCGTATTGTGGGTACTTTGGGTCAAATCTTGGGTCCTCGCGGCCTGATGCCTAACCCGAAGGTTGGCACTGTAACTGCTGATGTCGCTGGTGCGGTTAAAAACGCCAAGGCGGGTCAGGTTCAGTACCGTACCGACAAAGCCGGTATCGTTCATTGCACCATCGGTCGCGCTTCTTTTGAGCCGACTCAATTGAAAACAAACCTGTTGGCATTGGTAGACGCTCTGAATCGCGCCAAACCAGCTAGCTCCAAAGGTGTTTACCTGCGCAAAATCGCAGTGTCCAGCACCATGGGCGGCGGTGTTCGCGTAGATCAGACAACTCTCTTTGCCCAGGCATAAAGACTTTGGGCTGTTACCGGTTCCTTGGAGTCGGTAACAGGTTGTCAAAGACCGTTGGAGCCGCGTTCAGCTGAACAACGCTTAATCGTAAAAATCCAACGCAGATGGCGGTCCCGAATGAGGTTTGGACGTAACACATGTTTCAAAAAAACCAACTCTCGGTCGCCTTTAAAAAACCGGCATGTAAAGGCTTTGCCAATACATGTTTCTACAGGAGTTAGACCGTGGGTCTTAATCGACAGGAAAAAGCTGTTGTAATCGATGAGGTGGCTGCTGAAGTTGCAAACGCCCAGGCGATTATCGTGGCTGAATACCGTGGACTGACTGTAGGGAAAGCCACCGAACTGCGCAAGCAGGCTCGTGGCGCCGGAGTGTACTTGCGTGTGTTGAAAAACACACTGGCTCGTCGCGCTGTTCAGGGAACATCGTTTGAAGTGTTGTCCGACAAAATGGTCGGTCCGCTGATTTACGGTATTGGTCCTGACCCAGTTGCAGTTGCCAAAGTATTGTCCAACTTTGCCAAAGATAACGAAAAGCTTGTTATCAAAGGTGGTGCCATGGCGAATTTCGCCATGGACGTCAATGCTGTTAAAGCGTTGGCCACCATGCCTAGCCGTGAAGAACTGCTGGCCAAGTTGCTCGGTACGATGCAAGCCCCGATCGCAACCTTTGTACGCACGCTCAATGAAGTGCCTACCAAGTTTGTACGTGGCCTGGCAGCGGTACGTGATCAGAAGCAAGACGCTTAATCCCTATTCGACAGAACTTAAACTTTTTGAAATTGGAGTTACAACATGGCGATCTCTAAAGCCGAAATCCTGGACGCAATCGCTGGCATGACCGTGCTGGAATTGTCCGAAATGATCAAAGAAATGGAAGAAAAATTCGGCGTGTCAGCTGCTGCCGCTGCTGTTGCCGTAGCCGCTCCTGCTGCTGGTGGCGCTGCTGCTGCCGTTGAAGAAAAAACTGAATTCGACGTGATCTTGACCGCCGCTGGCGACAACAAAGTGAACGTGATTAAAGTTGTTCGTGCAATCACCGCCCTGGGCCTCAAAGAAGCTAAGGATCTGGTTGATGGCGCACCTAAAGCTGTTAAAGAAGCTGTGTCTAAAGCTGACGCAGAAAACTTCAAGAAGCAGTTGGAAGAAGCCGGCGCTAAAGTTGAAGTTAAGTAATCTTAGTGTGGCCATATGCCCGGTGGTTTTTTAAGCCGCCGGGCTTTTTGCTCTTTTTTATCTGAGTTGGTTACGCACTGCGTATTTTGTATTCATCGCCTAACCTGCTCGACTTAAGGACGGAAGACATGTCTTATTCGTTCACCGAGAAAAAACGAATCCGTAAGAGCTTCGCTAAGCGCCCCCCGGTGCTTGAAGTACCTTACCTGCTAACCACGCAGCTGGAATCGTATACCTCGTTTCTACAACTGGGTGTTCCTACCCAAAACCGCGCCGACGAAGGTCTGCAAGCCGCATTTACATCGATCTTTCCGATCGTGTCGCACAACGGCTTCGCACGACTTGAATTTGTGCAGTACAACCTCGGCGAACCAGCCTTTGACGTCACCGAATGTCAATTGCGTGGTCTGACCTTCTGCGCGCCGTTGCGTGCACGGGTTCGCTTGGTCCTTCTGGATCGGGAGGCTAGCAAGCCGACCGTTAAAGAGGTCAAGGAACAAGAGGTGTACATGGGCGAATTGCCGCTCATGACCAACACCGGTTCGTTTGTGATCAACGGTACAGAGCGCGTTATCGTGTCTCAGCTGCACCGTTCACCCGGCGTGTTCTTTGAACACGATCGAGGTAAAACACACAGTTCCGGCAAGCTGCTGTTCTCTGCGCGTATCATTCCTTATCGTGGCTCATGGCTCGATTTTGAATTCGACCCCAAGGACATCCTGTACTTCCGGGTTGACCGTCGTCGTAAGATGCCTGTGACCATATTGCTCAAGGCCATCGGCATGACGCCGGAACAGATTTTGTCCGGCTTCTTTGATTTCGACGGTTTCCAGATCAAGAGCGAAGGCGCCCTGATGGAGCTGGTGCCAGACCGTCTGCGTGGCGAAATTGCCCGTTTTGACATCGTCGACAAATCCGGCAAGGTGTTGGTACAGAAAGACAAGCGTATCAACGCCAAAAATATTCGCGACATCACTGCATCCGGGATGACGCATATTTCTGTCCCTGAAGACTACCTCCTGGGTCGTGTGCTGGCGCACAACATCGCCAACCCTGACACGGGCGAGGTAGTTGCCAACGCCAACGACGAGCTGACCGAAGAGTTACTCGACAAGCTGCGTGATGCCAAGGTGACAGAGATTAAAACCTTGTACACCAACGAGCTGGATCAAGGTCCATACATTTCTCAGACCCTGCGTGTGGATGAGACGGTGGATCAGACCGCTGCCCGCGTTGCGATTTATCGCATGATGCGTCCTGGAGAGCCACCCACAGAAGAAGCGGTTGAAATGTTGTTCAACCGATTGTTCTACAGCGCTGATTCTTACGATCTGTCGCGCGTTGGTCGCATGAAGTTTAACCGCCGCGTCGGTCGTGATGCGATCGAAGGCGCGATGACCTTGACAGATGACGACATCCTTGCCGTGATCAAGATTTTGGTTGAGCTGCGCAATGGTCGTGGCGAAATCGACGATATCGACCACTTGGGTAACCGCCGTGTCCGTTGTGTGGGTGAGTTGGCCGAAAACCAATTCCGTGCGGGTCTGGTGCGTGTTGAGCGTGCAGTCAAAGAGCGTTTGGGTCAGGCAGAAGCAGAAAATCTGATGCCTCACGACCTGATCAACTCCAAGCCGATTTCCGCGGCCATCAAGGAGTTTTTCGGTTCGTCCCAGTTGTCCCAGTTTATGGACCAAACCAACCCCTTGTCCGAGATCACGCACAAGCGTCGTGTCTCTGCTCTGGGGCCTGGCGGTTTGACCCGTGAACGTGCCGGTTTTGAGGTTCGTGACGTACACCCAACCCACTACGGTCGTGTGTGCCCAATCGAAACACCGGAAGGTCCAAACATTGGTTTGATCAACTCGATGGCGATGTACGCCCGCTTGAACGAATACGGTTTCCTGGAAACGCCATACCGTCGCGTCAAGGAGGGGGTTGTCACCGATGAGATTGATTATCTGTCAGCGATTGAAGAAGGTCGCTATGTGATCGCCCAGGCGAACGCGGGCGTGGATGAGGCTAAAAACCTCACCGACGAACTCGTGTCTTGCCGTCGCGCCGGTGAATTTGAGCTGGTGTCTCCAAAAGACGTGCAGTATATGGACGTGGCCCCAGGCCAGATCGTGTCTGTTGCGGCGTCGCTCATTCCGTTCCTCGAACACGACGATGCGAACCGCGCGCTGATGGGTGCCAACATGCAGCGACAGGCGGTTCCTTGCCTGCGGCCTGAAAAGCCAGTGGCTGGTACCGGTATTGAACGTACTGTTGCCGTTGACTCAGGTACCGTCATTACAGCCTTGCATGGCGGCGTGGTCGATTACGTTGATGCAAACCGCATCGTGGTCCGTGTAAACGACGATGAAGTGGAAACTGGCTCGGTGGGTGTTGATATCTACAACCTCATCAAGTACACACGTTCCAACCAGAACACCAACATCAACCAGCGTCCGATTGTGAATCGTGGTGACATCATCGCTCGCGGCGATGTTATTGCTGATGGCGCATCAACCGACCTGGGTGAACTGGCCTTGGGTCAGAACATGCTGGTCGCGTTTATGCCGTGGAACGGCTATAACTTCGAAGATTCGATCTTGATCTCCGAGCGCGTGGTGGCTGATGACCGCTACACCTCCGTTCATATCGAAGAACTCTCCGTGGTTGCCCGTGATACCAAGCTCGGACCAGAAGAAATCACTCGCGATATCTCCAATCTGTCCGAAGCTCAATTGGCACGCCTGGATGAATCAGGTGTTGTTTACATCGGGGCTGAAGTACAAGCCGGCGATGTGCTGGTCGGCAAGGTCACGCCCAAAGGCGAAACCCAACTGACCCCGGAAGAAAAGCTGCTGCGCGCCATTTTTGGCGAGAAAGCCTCTGACGTCAAAGACACCTCCCTGCGCGTGCCTTCTGGCATGACAGGTACCGTGATCGACGTTCAGGTCTTTACCCGCGAAGGCATACAGCGTGACAAGCGTGCCCAGTCCATCATTGATGATGAACTCAAGCGCTACCGTCTGGACTTGAACGACCAGATGCGTATTGTGGAAGCCGATACGTTTGACCGTATCGAGAAATTCCTCAACGGCAAGGTTGTCAACGGTGGCCCAGGCAAGTTATCCAAAGGTTCTGCCATCACTGCCGAGTATTTGGCCAGTGTTGAGCGCTACTACTGGTTTGATATCCGTCTGGCCGACGAAGAAGCAGCTGCGTCCCTGGAGTCACTCAAGAAGTCGATCGAAGACAAGCGTCACCAGTTTGACCTCGCGTTTGAAGAAAAGCGGAAAAAGTTGACCCAAGGCGACGAATTGCCGCCAGGCGTGCTCAAAATGGTCAAGGTTTACCTCGCGGTCAAGCGTCGCTTGCAGCCTGGTGACAAGATGGCCGGACGTCACGGTAACAAGGGTGTGGTTTCCAAGATCACTCCGGTCGAAGACATGCCATACATGGCCGATGGCCGTCCTGTGGATATCGTTTTGAACCCCTTGGGCGTTCCGTCACGTATGAACGTAGGTCAGATTCTCGAGACCCACTTGGGCTGGGCTGCCAAGGGTATCGGTCTGCGAATCGGCGAAATGCTCGATCAGCACGAACAAGATCAGGCCAAGGTTCTGCGTGTGTATCTGGATAAGGTGTATAACAGTACTGGCCGTACCGTAGATCTTAACGAGTTGACTGATACCGAAATCGTCAACATGGCTAAGAACCTGCGTAACGGCGTACCGTTTGCAACGCCAGTATTTGATGGCGCAACCGAGCAGGACATTCTGACCATGCTGAATCTGGCCTACCCAGATGATCACCCGGTCACAGAACAATTGGGCTTTAACGATCAAAAAACCCAGTTGACGCTGTACGATGGCCGCACAGGGGATTCGTTTGACCGCAAGGTCACCGTGGGTTACATGCATGTCCTGAAGTTGCACCACTTGGTCGATGACAAGATGCACGCCCGTTCAACCGGACCGTACTCGCTGGTAACCCAGCAACCGCTGGGTGGTAAAGCCCAGTTCGGTGGTCAGCGTTTCGGTGAGATGGAAGTGTGGGCGCTGGAAGCTTACGGCGCATCTTATGTGTTGCAAGAGATGTTGACTGTGAAGTCGGATGACGTAAATGGCCGTACCAAAGTGTACGAAAATCTGGTCAAGGGTGATCACACCATTGATGCGGGCATGCCTGAGTCATTCAACGTGCTGGTGAAAGAAATTCGCTCGCTGGGTATTGATATCGATTTGGATCGTTATTGATCAACGGCCACGACATCGGAGGTTTTGAATGAAAGCATTACTTGATCTGTTTAAACAGGTCCAGCAGGACGAACAGTTTGATGCAATTCGCATCGCAATTGCTTCGCCCGAAAAAATCCGTTCGTGGTCTTATGGCGAAGTTAAAAAGCCAGAAACCATCAACTATCGTACGTTTAAGCCCGAGCGGGACGGTCTGTTCTGTGCCAAGATTTTTGGCCCGATCAAAGACTATGAATGCTTGTGTGGCAAGTACAAGCGATTAAAGCATCGCGGCGTCATTTGTGAGAAATGCGGCGTTGAAGTCACCTTGGCCAAAGTGCGTCGTGAACGCATGGGCCACATCGAACTGGCTTCACCCGTTGCCCACATCTGGTTCTTAAAGTCCCTGCCATCCCGCTTGGGTATGGTATTGGACATGACCCTGCGCGACATTGAGCGGGTTCTGTACTTTGAAGGTTTTGTAGTCGTTGATCCTGGCATGACGCCACTGAAGCGCTGCCAGCTGTTGACCGAAGAAGACTTCATCACCAAGCAGGAAGAGTACGGCGAAGACTTCACCGCCTACATGGGCGCCGAAGGTATCCGTGAACTCCTCAAGAGCATTGACATCGACCGCGAAGTCGAGACCCTGCGCGCTGAACTGCAGGCCACCTCGTCAGAAGCCAAGATCAAAAAGCTGGCCAAGCGCTTGAAAGTGCTCGAGGGCTTCCAGAAATCAGGTATCAAGCCTGATTGGATGATTCTCGAAGTGCTGCCCGTGCTGCCACCCGAGTTGCGTCCATTGGTTCCGCTGGACGGCGGTCGTTTTGCGACCTCCGATCTGAACGACCTGTATCGTCGCGTGATCAACCGTAACAACCGTCTGAAGCGCCTGCTGGAACTGAAGGCACCTGACATCATCGTTCGCAACGAAAAGCGGATGCTGCAAGAGTCGGTTGACTCGCTGCTTGATAACGGTCGTCGCGGCAAGGCCATGACAGGTGCCAACAAGCGTCCATTGAAGTCCTTGGCTGACATGATCAAGGGCAAAGGCGGTCGTTTCCGTCAGAACTTGTTGGGTAAGCGCGTTGACTACTCCGGTCGTTCAGTGATCGTGGTGGGTCCTCAGCTCAAGCTGCACCAGTGCGGTTTGCCAAAGCTGATGGCGCTCGAGTTGTTCAAACCGTTCATTTTCAATCGCTTGGAAGTGATGGGTATTGCAACCACCATCAAGCAGGCCAAAAAGTTTGTTGAAAACCAGGAACCCATCGTATGGGACATTCTGGAAGAAGTCATTCGTGAACATCCTGTGATGCTCAACCGTGCGCCAACTCTGCACCGTTTGGGTATTCAGGCCTTCGAGCCGGTGCTGATTGAAGGTAAAGCCATTCAATTGCATCCGCTGGTTTGTGCTGCCTTTAACGCCGACTTTGACGGTGACCAAATGGCCGTGCACGTACCGCTGTCACTCGAGGCGCAGATCGAAGCACGTACCTTGATGCTGGCGTCAAACAACATTCTGTTCCCGGCTAACGGCGAACCGTCGATTGTTCCGTCTCAGGATATCGTGTTGGGTCTGTATTACACCACGCGTGAAAAAATCAACGGTATTGGCGAAGGCATGGTCTTTGCCGATGTATCCGAGATGTTGCGTGCTTATGACAACAAGGAAGTTGAGCTGAATGCTCGCATCAGTGTTCGTCTGAAAGAGTACGACGTCAACAAGGCGACGGGCGAAAAAACTGAGAAGATCACCCGTTACCACACCACGGTAGGCCGTGCTTTGCTGTCGGAAATTCTGCCACCAGGGCTGCCGTTCTCGCACATCGACAAGGCACTCAAGAAGAAAGAAATTTCTCGTCTGATCAACTCGTCTTTCCGTCGCTGCGGCTTGCGCGAGACCGTTATTTTTGCTGACAAACTGATGCAGTCCGGTTTCCGTCTGGCGACACGTGGCGGTATTTCGATTGCGATGGGTGACATGTTGGTTCCTCCTCAAAAGGAAGAGCTGATCCGTGCGGCCGAGCAGGAAGTTAAAGAAATTCAGGCGCAGTACACCTCGGGTCTGGTGACCCAGGGCGAGCGTTATAACAAAGTGGTTGATATCTGGGGCCGTACCGGTGACCAGGTCGGCAAGGCCATGATGGAGCGTCTGGCCTCTCAGCAGGTAGAAGACCGCCACGGCAATATGGTCAAGCAGGAATCGTTCAACGCGATTTACATGATGGCCGATTCAGGTGCGCGTGGTTCTGCTGCGCAGATTCGCCAGTTGGCCGGTATGCGTGGTCTGATGGCCAAGCCTGATGGTTCAATCATTGAAACACCGATCATCGCAAACTTCCGCGAAGGTCTGAACGTCTTGCAGTACTTCATTTCGACCCACGGTGCTCGTAAAGGTCTGGCCGATACGGCGTTAAAGACCGCCAACTCGGGCTACCTGACCCGTCGTCTGGTTGACGTGACCCAGGATCTCGTGGTGGTCGAAGACGACTGCGGCACCTCCAACGGCGTGGCCATGAAGGCACTGGTTGAGGGGGGTGAGGTCATCGAAGCCCTGCGCGACCGCATTTTAGGTCGTGTTGTGACTCACGAAGTGGTTAATCCCGAATCACAGGAAACTGTGTTTGAAGTGGGTACGCTGCTCGACGAAGATGGCGTCGATCTGATCGAATCCCTGGGCATCGATGAAGTTCGTGTGCGCACGCCATTGACTTGCGAAACCCGCTACGGTCTGTGTGCCAAGTGTTATGGTCGTGACCTGGGTCGTGGAAGTCTGGTCAACAAAGGTGAGGCCGTGGGCGTTATCGCTGCCCAGTCCATTGGTGAGCCAGGTACACAGCTGACCATGCGTACTTTCCACATTGGTGGTGCGGCATCCCGGAACGCGATTGCGTCGAGCATTGAAGCCAAGTCCAACGGTATTGTGCGGTTTACCGCCACCATGCGTTACGTGACCAACGCCAAGCGTGAACAGATCGTGATTTCACGGTCTGGCGAAGTCTTGATCACGGATGATAACGGACGCGAGCGCGAACGCCATAAGGTGCCTTACGGCGCCACATTGGCCGTGCTCGATGGCAACCCCATCAAGGCCGGTACACAATTGGCCACATGGGATCCGCTGACCCGTCCGATCATCACCGAGTACACCGGTACCATCAAATTCGAGAACGTCGAAGAAGGTGCAACGGTTGCCAAGCAGATCGATGATGTGACCGGTCTGTCGACCCTGGTGGTTATTGACGCCAAGCGCCGAAGCGCCAACACCAAGGGCGTTCGTCCTCAGGTGAAGTTGCTTGATCCAGCCGGCGAAGAAGTCAAGATCGCTGGTACCGACCACTCCGTGAATATTTCTTTCCCGGTTGGAGCACTGATCACCGTTCGCGATGGTCAGCAGGTGCAGGTAGGTGAAGTGCTGGCGCGTATTCCTCAGGAAAGCCAGAAGACCCGGGATATTACCGGTGGTCTGCCACGTGTTGCTGAATTGTTCGAAGCACGTTCGCCCAAAGATGCAGGTATGTTGGCCGAAGTGACGGGTACAACCTCGTTTGGTAAGGACACCAAGGGTAAACAGCGTCTGGTCATTACCGACATGGACGGCGTTGCTCACGAGTTCCTGATCACCAAAGACAAACACGTACTGGTGCACGACGGCCAGGTGGTCAATAAGGGTGAGTCGATTGTGGATGGCCCAGCCGATCCGCACGATATCCTCCGCCTGTTGGGTATCGAAGCCCTGTCTCGTTACATCGTAGACGAAGTGCAGGACGTATACCGCTTGCAGGGTGTGAAGATCAACGACAAGCACATTGAAGTGATTGTCCGTCAGATGTTACGCCGTGTTGTGGTGAGCAACCCAGGTGGTACCGGCTTTATTCCGGGTGAACAGGTTGAACGTTCTGAAATTCTGGATGCCAACGACAAGGCCCGTGCCGAAGGTCTGATCGAAGCGACATACGAGAACATACTCTTGGGTATTACCAAGGCCTCGCTGTCGACCGATTCCTTTATCTCGGCCGCGTCCTTCCAGGAAACAACCCGTGTTCTGACCGAAGCCGCCATTATGGGCAAGCGTGACGAATTGCGTGGTTTGAAAGAAAACGTGATTGTCGGCCGTCTGATTCCTGCCGGTACCGGCCTTGCATTCCATAAGGCCCGTAAAGAGAAGGAGCATCAGGATGCCGTTGAGCATGCAGCGCTTGAGCAAGATGCGCTGAGCAAGGCTGAAGCGTTGTTTGATATGCCCGCCGCCGGTAGCGCAAGTACCGACGACGTGCAGGTTTGACAACATTTTAAGCAGAGGGCGTTGACCAAACGGGTCGACACCCTCTAAAATCTCAGGTTCCCTCGGACAATTGTCCGTGGGAACCGATTTTTTTTGTAGTTTTGTTGTAGTTTTTAGTTTAACCGGAACGAGAATATGCCAACCATTAACCAGCTGGTTCGCAAACCGCGAACCATGGCGCAGATCAAGAGCAAAAGTCCTGCCCTTGAGAACTGTCCACAAAAGCGTGGTGTGTGTACCCGTGTATACACCACAACCCCTAAAAAGCCTAACTCAGCACTGCGTAAAGTCGCCAAGATCCGTTTAACCAACGGTTTCGAAGTTATTTCGTACATTGGTGGTGAAGGCCATAACCTGCAGGAACACTCGGTCGTACTGATTCGCGGTGGTCGTGTAAAAGATTTGCCTGGTGTTCGTTACCACATCGTACGTGGTTCTCTGGACTTGCAAGGTGTTAAGGATCGTAAGCAGTCACGTTCCAAATATGGTGCAAAGCGTCCAAAGGCCAAGTAAAAAGCCCCAGGATTGGTTTCATCGCTGTTTTATATTAACAAGCAATACTTATGACCTGCGGGCGTCTCTAGCCTGAGACAAAGCAGCGGCAGTCCCACAAGATGTCGAGTAAGTTCCGCTTATATGCGGTCGGGCAGTAGGCCCAACTGAAGAAAAAGGAATCAAAATGCCACGTCGTCGTGTCGTGCAGCGCAGAGAAGTGCTGCCAGATCCAAAATTTAGCAACACAGAGGTTGCCAAGTTCGTTAACGTGATCATGCTCTCGGGCAAAAAAGCTGTTGCCGAGCAGATCGTTTACGGTGCGTTTGACACCATCCAGACCAAATCGGGTAAAGACCCTCTGGAAGTGTTTACCACTGCAGTAAATAACGTAAAACCAATGGTCGAGGTCAAGAGCCGTCGAGTCGGTGGCGCGAACTACCAAGTTCCGGTGGAAGTTCGTCCAAGTCGTCGTCTGGCGCTGGCCATGCGTTGGTTGCGTGAGGCTGCTAAAAAGCGCAGCGAAAAATCAATGGGTCTGCGTCTGGCAGGCGAGCTTCTGGAGGCCTGCGAAGGTCGCGGTGGCGCAATGAAGAAGCGTGACGAAGTTCACCGCATGGCAGAAGCCAACAAGGCCTTCTCGCACTTCCGCTTCTAACAGAACGATTGGAGTAATCAAATGGCTCGTAAAACACCGATTGAGCGTTACCGTAACATTGGTATTTCCGCTCACATCGACGCGGGTAAGACTACCACCACCGAACGTATCTTGTTTTACACAGGTGTAAACCACAAGATCGGTGAAGTGCATGATGGCGCGGCTACCATGGACTGGATGGAGCAGGAACAAGAGCGTGGCATTACCATCACCTCGGCTGCGACCACCTGTTTCTGGAAGGGTATGGATAATTCCTTCCCTGAGCACCGCATCAACATCATCGACACCCCAGGACACGTTGACTTCACCATTGAAGTTGAGCGCTCAATGCGCGTTCTGGACGGCGCATGCATGGTGTACTGTGCCGTGGGTGGCGTTCAGCCGCAGTCTGAAACCGTATGGCGTCAGGCTAACAAGTATAAAGTGCCTCGTCTGGCCTTCGTGAACAAGATGGACCGTACCGGTGCCAACTTCTTCAAGGTGGTTGACCAGATGAAGTTGCGTCTGAAGGCCAATCCCGTGCCAATCGTTATCCCGATTGGTGCTGAAGAAAACTTCAAGGGCGTGATTGATCTGCGCAAGATGAAAGCCATCATCTGGGATGAGGCTTCACAGGGCATGAAATTCAACTTCGAAGAAATCCCGGCCGAGTTGCTCGAAACCGCTCAGGAATGGCGCGAGCAGATGGTTGAAGCTGCTGCCGAAGCCTCTGAAGAGTTGATGAACAAGTACCTCGAAAACGGCGATTTGTCTGAAGAAGAGATCACGCTGGGTCTGCGCACCCGTGCGATTGCCTGCGAAATTCAGCCAATGCTGTGCGGTACCGCGTTTAAAAACAAGGGTGTGCAGCGTATGTTGGATGCGGTCATCGAGCTGATGCCCTCCCCGGTGGACATTCCACCTGTAACCGGCACAGACGAAGATGAAAAAGAAGTCAGCCGTAAAGCCGATGACAATGAGAAATTCTCTGCTTTGGCATTTAAGCTGATGACCGATCCGTTCGTTGGTCAGTTGACCTTCGTCCGCGTTTACTCTGGTGTTCTGGTTAAAGGTGCAACGGTCTACAACTCGGTTAAAGGCAAAAAAGAGCGTATTGGTCGTATCGTTCAGATGCACGCCAATAACCGCGAAGAAGTTGAAGAAATTCGCGCGGGCGACATCGCTGCTTGCGTGGGTATGAAAGAAGTGACCACGGGTGAAACCCTGTGTGATCCGGAAGCTATCGTGATTCTGGAGCGTATGGTGTTCCCTGAGCCTGTGATTTCTCAGGCCGTTGAGCCAAAAACCAAGGCCGACCAAGAAAAAATGGGTCTGGCTTTGCAGCGTCTGGCGGCTGAAGATCCTTCTTTCCGTGTTCGTACTGACGAAGAGTCAGGTCAAACCATTATTTCCGGGATGGGTGAGCTGCACCTGGAAATTATCGTTGACCGCATGAAGCGTGAATTCGGTGTGGAAGCTAACGTTGGCAAGCCTCAAGTGGCCTACCGCGAAACCATCCGTAAAGTGTGTGAAGAAGTTGAAGGCAAGTTCGTCAAGCAGTCAGGCGGTCGTGGTCAGTACGGTCACGTGGTTCTGAAGGTTGAGCCTAACGAACAGGGCAAGGGCTACGAGTTTGTGGACGCCATCAAGGGCGGTGTGGTCCCTCGTGAATACATTCCGGCGGTTGACAAGGGTGTTCAAGAAACGTTGGGCGCAGGTGTGGTCGCTGGTTATCCAGTGGTCGACGTCAAAGTGACCTTGTTCTTCGGTTCTTACCACGATGTTGACTCGAACGAAAACGCGTTCAAGATGGCCGGTTCGATGGCTTTCAAGGAAGGTTGTCGCAAAGCCAGCCCCGTGTTGCTCGAGCCGATGATGGCCGTTGAAGTCGAAACTCCTGAAGATTACGCCGGTACCGTGATGGGCGATTTGTCCTCACGTCGCGGTATGGTTCAAGGTATGGATGACATGATCGGTGGTGGAAAGATCATCAAGGCTGAAGTTCCTCTGGCCGAGATGTTTGGTTATGCGACAACTGTGCGTTCTCTGACGCAAGGTCGCGCGACTTACACCATGGAATTCAAGCACTACGCTGAAGCTCCCAAAAACGTGGCCGAAGCTGTTATCAGCGCTCGTTCCAAGTAATAGTTATTAGTTAAATATTTGTCAATTGAGGTGAATCATGGCAAAAGGTAAGTTTGAGCGGACCAAACCGCACGTAAACGTAGGTACGAT
>DAITMV010000063.1:0-15358 GCA_036834985.1 Burkholderiaceae bacterium
CATTGGGGTTTTGGCCGGTGGCCACCATCGTCAGCGCGATTTCCGCCGCCTTGGCCCGCGCATCCTGTATCTTGGCGAAATCGGTGAAGTTCCCGACCTTGGAGAGCATCGACTTGCCCATGACCTTTCGGCGCAGGATGTAGGTCTTCTTTCCTGCAACCTTCAATCCGAAGCCTGGCGGGGCGTCGCGGCTGATGTCCCATACGATATAGGCTTCGGGATTTGGGACGGGGTCGGCTGCGAATTGCAGCTTGCCACCGGGGCCGTAGCCCACGGGCGGCAGCTCGAGCTTTCTGAGCTTGCAGTAATTGTCATTGAGCTCGGCGCGCCATGCGGGCGCGCGCTTGGCGGCAGAGCCCTCTTCGCCGGGGGCGGGCGTTTGGTTCGTGTCGTTCAATGGCATGGCCATCCTCTCCGAAGGAACATGTGAAAAAGGCCTCGGGGGACTTTTTCATGCTTGCAAACCCTTGTCAGCATTGGATTTTATGCTTCAAGGGGGAGTAAAATGGAGCATAGCAGAAATCGGTTCGGTTGAGTCCCCCCAGAGTCCCCTGAGACGGGGTAGGCAAATGACGGAAGAAGGCGGCGATTGACGGCGCGTGAATCCTAGAAATGAGGCTAAGTTGTTGATGGATAAGGAAAAACTAGAAAACATCAAGACAAGTTCTGATCGCCAGAATGAGGGGTTGGACACGTCGAAACATACCCCCATGATGCAGCAGTACCTGCGGCTCAAGACCCAGGCGCCCCATATGCTGCTGTTCTATCGCATGGGCGATTTTTACGAGCTGTTTTTTGATGATGCGCTGCGAGCGGCACAACTGATGCAGATCTCGCTGACCCATCGTGGCCAGTCGGCGGGGCAACCTATCCCGATGGCGGGCATTCCGTTTCATGCAGTGGACCAATACCTGGCCAAACTGGTCGCCTTGGGGGAATCAGTCGCAATCTGTGAACAAGTCGGCGTTCCCGGCGAACAAAAAGGTCCGATGGAGCGCAAAATCATGCGCGTCATTACTCCGGGTACATTGACGGACGCCGGTCTGCTGCCGGACAAGGAGGACCGTACCCTAGTGGCCCTGTGGCCCGCCGCCGATGACAACCACCACCCCAATGCGCCGCTTTGGGGAATTGCCGCCCTCAACCTGGCGGCCGGTGAACTGACCCTGATCGACTGCGAACACGAACTGCTGGCGGCCAACCTGGATCGCCTGAACGCCGCCGAAATCCTCATTGCAGCCGAACACGCAGCCTGGAAGTCCCGCGACATTCTTGCACCTTACAAGCTGACTGAACGGCCCGACTGGCATTTTGAAGCCGACTTTGCCCAAACGCTGATCAAGCAATTACTCGGCGTGTCGTCATTGGACGCCTTTGGCACCGCCGATGCGTCCACCGCCCTGCGCGCCGCCGGCGCCGCCCTGCATTACGTCAAACAAACACAGGGCGAACAAGCCGGGTTTAACCATCTGAACGATATTCACGTTGAGCGCAGTACCGACACCGTGCTACTCGACCTGGCCGCCCGCCGAAATTTAGAGCTGACCGAGACGCTGCGCGGCGAGTCATCACCCACCCTGTTTTCAAGGCTGGATCACTGCATGACTGCCATGGGCAGCCGCAAGTTACGTCAGTGGATCAACCAGCCATCACGCAAATTGAGCATCATCGAGCAGCGCCAACACGCCATCGGCTGGCTGCTGACGCCCCCCGAGGACTCCCTGCGCCCTCGCTTGCAAGGCCTTCGCCAACAGCTGCGTGGCATCAATGACATAGAACGCATTGCAGCGCGTATCAGTCTGGGCAGCGCCCGCCCCCGCGATTTATCGGCCCTGCGGCACACCCTGCTGGCCTTGCCCACCTTGGTCAATAGTCTTATGCAAGGCCCGGAGCATTTATATCAAGGGCTGCTGATCAACCCGGGCATCGGCGAACACCTGCAACAGGCCATTGCGCAAGAGCCATCGGGCATGGTGCGTGACGGAGGTGTGATTGCCGAAGGCTTTAGCGCCGAACTGGACGAATTACGCGGTTTGCAGCACAACAGCGGGCAATACCTGATCGCCATGGAGACCCGCGAGCGCGAACGCACCGGCATTGCCAACCTGAAGGTGGAATACAACCGGGTACATGGTTTTTATATCGAGGTGCCCATCAGCCAGATCGACAAAGTGCCGGACGATTACCGCCGACGCCAGACGATGAAAAACGCCGAACGCTACATCACCGCCGAGCTCAAAGCCTTTGAAGATAAGGCACTGGCGGCCCAAGACCGCGCGCTGGCGCTGGAAAAGCACCTCTATGAGCAACTCGTCGAGACCCTCAAGCCGCATATCCCGGCCATCAGCCAGGCAGCGCGAGCCATTGCCGAGCTGGATACCCTGTGCAGCCTGGGTCACATCGCCGACGAAGGCGGGTGGACCCGCCCCCGCATCACACCGGTCCCCGGCATCCATATTGAGCAAGGCCGCCACCCCGTGGTCGAAGCGCAGGTCGAGCAATTTACGCCCAACGACTGCGATTTGCACTCCACCCGCAGCATGCTGTTGATCACCGGCCCCAATATGGGCGGTAAATCAACCTATATGCGGCAAAATGCGTTGATCGTTCTTTTGGCCCACATGGGCAGCTTTGTGCCTGCCAAATCCGCGACGATTGGCCTGATTGACCGCATGTTCACCCGCATTGGAGCCTCCGATGATCTGGCCGGGGGCCGCTCAACCTTCATGGTCGAGATGACCGAAGCCGCCACCATCTTGCGGCAGGCCACCGAGCGCAGTGTGGTGATCATGGACGAAATTGGCCGCGGCACCTCCACCTTTGACGGCCTGTCACTTGCCTGGGAAATTGCCAAGCGACTGGTCAGCACCAACCGATCGCTG
The DNA here is from genome assembly GCA_036834985.1 of Burkholderiaceae bacterium. Classification (GTDB taxonomy): domain Bacteria; phylum Pseudomonadota; class Gammaproteobacteria; order Burkholderiales; family Burkholderiaceae_B; genus DAITMV01. The sequence goes on from DAITMV010000063.1 coordinate 2,883, forward strand.
ACCCTGTTTGCGACCCATTATTTTGAAATCACGGCGCTGGCTCAGGAGTTCACCCAAACCGTCAACGTTCATTTGAGCGCCACCGAGCACGCCAGCGGCATCGTGTTCCTGCACAGTGTGCAGGCTGGCCCCGCAAGCCGCAGCTACGGGCTTCAGGTGGCCAAGCTGGCGGGCATTCCAGCACCGGTGATCAAAGCCGCCCAGAAGCGCTTGCAGGCCCTGGAAAACGAGCAAAAACAGACGATCCCGCAAGGCGATCTCTTTGCTGCCCATCCGGCGGGTACACTATCCCCGCCACACAGCCTCGAACAGGAATTGATGCAAGACCAGGTGCAAGAACGCATCACCGATAAACTTCTGCAAACCGATCTGGATACGTTGACCCCCAGAATGGCTTTAGACATGCTCTACGAGTTAAAACAACTATGCGTTTAAATATGATCCCCCGTCTGACCCTGGGCCTGCTCTACGGCATGATTGCATTACATGCTTTATCATCACAGGCCGGATCCCCTCCTCCCGTCGGGGTTCAATCCACAGGCGAACCCTTCAGCTTTGCTGTGATTGGCGATACCCCCTACAACGCGGGTGAGATTCGCATTCTTGACGAGGTCATTGCCGATATCAACCAAAGCAGCGCTGCGCTGGTGATTCACGATGGAGATATCAAGTCCGGGGGGGAATCCTGTAACAACGAGTTGCTGCAAGCCCGCATCCGGCAAATAAATACCCTCAGACCCGCGGTGATCTACACCCCCGGCGACAACGAGTGGACTGACTGCCATCGCCGCAGCAACGGTAGCTTTAACCCCATGGAGCGGTTACATTACCTGCGCAGCATCGCCTTTAACAATCCACAAACACTGGGAAAAACGCCGCAGGTTGTGGCCAGGCAGGCCGACTACCCGGAGAATCAGCGTTGGGATTTTCATGGCATCACCTTTGTCACGCTGAACGTTCCGGGCAGTAACAACAATCTGAATCCACCCAAAACGCTCAGTGAACAATTCTCGGCCGACATCATCAAACGCATTGAGGCCGATTACGCAAACCGCATGAAGGCCAACCGTCAGTGGCTTACACAGGCACAAGACCACGCCCTGCAAAACCACTCCGCGGCGCTGGTTATCAGCATGCAGGGCAATCCTTTTGAGGGTGCGCCCCGTTTTGGCTCTGAACCGGATGGATATAAAGAGCTACGTCAATGGCTGGTCAGCACGGCCCGGGAGTTCAAACGCCCGGTGTTGCTGACCCACGGCGACACCCACATCCAGCGACTGGATCACCCGCTGAAGGATGAGTCCGGACAAACCGTGAGTAACTTCACCCGCCTTGAAAATTTCGGTTCACCCTTTGTGGCCAACTGGATTTTGGTGTCCGTTGACCCCAGCAAGCCGGGGGTTTTTCAGGTTGAGCTCAAACGAATATACGAATCAACCAACTGACCGTGAAATGCTGGACGGACGAACCGCCCACACACTCAATGCAAGGGCTGGCCAGATACTTGCACCACAGGCTCTTGCTCATGCAAGGCGCCGCGCTCAAGCTCCTCGGCGGTGGCCAGGCGAACGTCGGTCACCACCAGGTGATAGCGCAGGGCGATGCCGGCCAGCGGGTGGTTCCCATCAAGCACCACCTTATCGTCGGCAATATCGGTCACTGTCCAGATGGGTGATTCGTCTTCAAATTCGGAATCAATCGCCTCGTCCGGGATGCCCTCAAACTGCATGCCCACTTCCAGCACCTCCGGGAACAGGGATCTGTCTTCAATCCGCATCAGATCCGAATCATATTCTCCAAAGGCGTCCTCAGGCTCGACCTGCACCCAGGCCTCGTCCCCCACGGTCTTACCCTCAAGGGCCTGCTCTAAGGCCTCAAACACCTCCCCAAAGCCGCCATGCAGATAAACCATCGGCTCATCGGTTTGCTGTATAACTTCACCTTGCGCGTCTGTAACTTGATACGTCACGGTGACCACCGTGTCTTTTTCGATTTGCATTCAACATCTCCTATCCAATGTAGCAATGATAGCCGTAAATAATCTGCTGACCATGACAACCCCTTCCCAATTGCCGTCCGATTGTTTTACGCCGACCTCCGTATTGACCCACTTGGGCGAGGTGGCCGTTGCCGACTTTTTAGCCAATGACTGGCACGTCAAGCCCCGACTTTTTCGACAAGCCTTTGGCAACATGCCCATCGCACCGCTGGAGGACATCCTCCCCCTGGCCTGCGACCACGATGTTGAATCGCGCCTGATCACTTGCTTTGACGGTCAATGGGACTTACAGAGCGGCCCGTTCAAAAAACTGCCCGCCAAATCCAAGAAAAACTGGACCGTGCTGATCCAAGGGCTCAACCTGCATATCCCCCAGGCCAACCAGCTACTCGAGCAATTCCGTTTTGTACCCGACGCCCGGCTGGACGATGTGATGATGAGCTTTGCAAGCGACGGCGGCGGTGTAGGTCCTCACTTTGACTCCTACGACGTATTTTTGCTGCAAATGCACGGCAAACGTCAGTGGCGCATCGGTGCTCAACAGGATTTGTCGCTACGTGACGATTTGCCGCTGAAAATTCTCAGCGACTTTCAACCGACCGAGGAATTTGTACTCGAACCCGGTGACATGCTCTACCTGCCACCGCATTACGCACACGACGGTGTTGCGATCGGTCCCTGTGCCACCTTATCGATTGGTTTTCGCGCGCCCAACGCTGCTGAAACACTGGCTGCGGTACTTCGCCAATGGGCAGACGCGATTGAAAGCGACAGCACATTACAAAATATTCGATTTGCCGATCCCAAACGCGGCGTATTACCCGAAGATAATCCAGCCCAATTACCCGCTGAATTGAAACAATGGGTAACAGAACAGTTGGCCAAGCAGAACTGCTCCGCAGAAATGATTGCAGATGGATTGGCTCAATACCTCACAGAACCGAAACAAAATGTCTTTTTTATCCCACCAGAAGAGAGTGTGTCCGAAAAATATTTTCTCAAGCATATCAAGCAATCTGGCATACGCCTTAGCGCACGTTCACGCCTTATTTACTGCGACAGCCACTACTACATCAATGGTGAAAAAATAGACCCCGAACTTATGCAATTTAAACCATTGATTCAAACACTTGCCAATCAACGAGGCTTAACTGCTGCGCAATGTTCGAGCCATGCAAAAGACACCGTTTGGGTCAATTGGCTATATGACTTATATGATGCCGGTTGGCTCAAATTGCCCGAAGCATCTGATGATTACCCAGGTTGACATCCGTATTAGAGGACATTTTCCACGGCAAAAGCTGATTACCGTTTTGTAAAAAGTTCAAAACTGGCTAAAATTTAAGGCTGTTGCGGAATTGGTAGTGCGCCGCACAAACGATGTACTGTCAGCCAAATACAACAAAAGGCTATACGCCTTGGCATCTATTTGGCACAGTTCCGTGCGAAGTGATTGATTACCGGTAATCGTTCACACTGTTTTCTTTCTGATCTGAAAAGGAAAAATATTATGAAGAAGTCCCTCCTGGTTGCATCTTTGTTGGCTATCGCTTTGGCCGCTTGCGGTAAAAAAGAAGAAGCTCCTGCAGCTCCAGCCGCTCCTGCTGCTGAAGCTCCTGCTGCTCCTGCTGCAGCTCCTGCTGCTCCAGCCGCTGACGCTGCTGCTCCTGCAGCTGCCCCAGCCGCTCCTGCTGCTGCTGAAGCTCCTAAAGCTGAAGAGAAGAAGTAATTCTTCGCGAGACTCGTTCTCGTATAAAAAAAGCCAACCTCGCGGTTGGCTTTTTTTTGCCGGTATCCAACGCCTGGCACTTAATCAATTGTCTGCCATGCCAAGCCCTCTTCCTGCGTGGCCAGATGAAAAGCCCCCTCAAAGCCTCCTACAGCCTCTTCCCACGCTTGTCTTACAATTGCCGGCTCATTGGTCGTTTTGCTTAAATGGGCCGCTACAAGCGTCTTTAAACGCCCCCGATCAATATGCCGCAGAATTTCGCAGGCAGCATCGTTACTCAAATGCCCAAAATCGCTGGAAATTCGTCGTTTTAATGACGGAGGGTAAGGAGAATCGCTCAAAAGACTTACATCGTGATTCGATTCAAGCACCAGGGCATCACAGCCTGAGAGCATCTCGATAATGTGAGGTGTAGCCCGACCACAATCGGTCATCAGGCCCAGCTTGCGCCGGCCGTCGGTCAACACCAACTGGGCGGGCTCTGCAGCATCATGCGGTACTGGAAAAGGCTGTAACTCCAGATCACCCATCGACCAGGAAAAGTGACTATCGAACAACCGGATTCGACCTTGCTCGAGCCACGCCTCATCGACCATTCTGGATTGGCAGGCGGCGCGCCAAGTGCCGGGCGTGAGCCAAACCGTTGTACCAAATTTGCGAGCCAGCTTAAATACGCCGCCGATGTGATCGTCGTGCTCATGCGTCACAATCACGCCGGTCAGATCAGCAGGCTCCAGACCCAAGCGGGCCAAACGGGCCACGGTATCTTTCAGCGTAAAGCCACAATCGACCATGACCCGGGTGCGTGGGCCACCCGTTGACTGCCCCTCAACCACCCAGGCATTGCCCTCGCTACCGCTCCCCAAGCTTGCAAACCTCATGCAGACCTCATTTATCGCTCAGACAGCGGTCCTGGATTTACTTTAACTCGTCTTGCAACAACGCGAGAATACGTTTGCCAATTTCACCCTGCTCCGGCTGGCCATCGACGCTTTGCACCGAAACTTCCGTTCCTTGAGTTTGCCCGGCCACCACAATCCGGTATTTGGACTGGGTTTTCAGTTTTTTATCAGCGGATACGGACTTATCAAAGAAACTGGCAAAAAAGCCTTTGTCGCTGGCGGTGTTTTTGCCTAGACCTAGTTCAGGATCCATATAACGCACAAAATAGATGCCTTTGGACCGGTCACGGTCTTCCACCGCAAACCCTACGCGATCCAAGGCCAAGCCGACCCGGCGCCATGTCCGGTCAAACGGCTCGCTGACCGCCACGCGGATACCTGGCGCGTCTGTTTTTAGCACGGCGCGCTGTGGGCCTGTACTGGCGGTTAAAATATTATTCTTGGTTTTTTCATCGGCAGCACCCAACTTGACGAGCAGGCGGCCCAGAAATTCGGCTTCCAGTTCAGGATCAGGCTTACGCGGCTGCCAGATGGTTTTGTCCTGCGACGTCGACGTAAATACCTCTTCAAGCCCACGGTGGCTGATGTAAATTTCTGTGCCACCCTCCGTACGTTCCAGGCGAGTGCGATATTTATCCAGCAAACCATTTGACGACACGGTGGCCAAGGCGCGACTGAGCAAGCCACGCAGACCACTTTCTTGAATCACCGGGCGGTTTTCTGACCAATCGGTTTCCATCACGCCCACATCGGGTGAATCTACTTTGAGGGCAAAACCGTTTTGACCCCAAAAATCCTTGAGCAGTGGCCATAACTCCGCGGGGGTTTTGTTCACTTTAAGCCAGCGCTGGGAACCAGAACGCTCCAGTGTCGCTTCAGGTACTTTAGGCAGTACCGTATCAGGCCCGCCTCGCAGGCTGACGTTTTGCCCAGCCGCCACATCATTGGCAGACACCGTACCACGTGTACCACCGTCGGGTACTGCATAGCGGTCATCGTTGGGTAAGGAGGTCAGGTCTGGCGGAACGTCCAGCGGCGGCAACTTGTTAGCGCTTTTGTAATTGACCTTGCGACCTTCGACAGCCGAATCGAATGCGCTGCAGGCCACCAGATTGATACCAATCAGCACAACGCTGACGAGTTTTGCGACAGTCGTCAGATTATTTTTAGATAAAGACATACGCAATCTCAGTTAAGCAATGCCGCTTTCACGCATTGCCTGTCGAACGGTTTCATGAAAAGAAGGCTCAAGACGGGTCAAGGGCAAACGGATGCCATGCGGCATGCGACCCATCTCCGCCAATGCCCATTTCACGGGAATGGGGTTGGCCTGACAAAATAAATGTTTGTGCAGCGGCAGCAATTGTTCATTCAGGGTCACGGCGGTCGAGACATCCTGAGCCATCGCAGCCAAACACAGTTGGCTCATCGCCTTGGGCGCTACGTTGGCCGTGACGGAAATATTGCCCTTGCCCCCCATCAACATCAGGCACATGGCCGTCGGATCATCGCCGCTGTAGACCGCAAACTCTTTGGGCGCGTCACGCAACAGCCAGGCGCCGCGGTTCAGGTCGCCAGTGGCGTCCTTGATACCCACCACCCCCTTGACCTGAGCCAGACGCAGAATGGTCTCATTGCTCATGTCGGCCACGGTACGGCCAGGGACGTTGTACAAAATCACGGGCAGATCCACCGACTCAGCCACCTTCTTGAAGTGCTGGTACATCCCCTCCTGGGTCGGCTTGTTGTAGTAGGGCACCACTTGCAGGGAGGCGGCCGCTCCGACTGACTTGGCATACGCGGTCAACTCAATCGCCTCAGTGGTTGAATTACCGCCCGTTCCGGCTATCACGGGAATTCGGCCTGCGGCCTGCTCTACCGTGACGCGGATCAATTCACTGTGTTCTTCCACGTTCACCGTGGGTGACTCACCGGTGGTACCCACCGCCACAATGGCATGTGTGCCCTGCTCGACGTGCCAGTCGATCAGTTTTCGATAGCTGTCCCAATCGAGGGAGCCATCTTCAAACATCGGGGTGACAATCGCAACAATGCTGCCGGTAATCATAGGGGCTTACCTATTTCAGTGAAATGCAAAAACGTGATTGTAGCTCAGCCACGGGTTTGTGAATCGCCATGATTCTTTGAACCATTGCCCGGGCCGGTACATCTCTTTGACCTTGTTCAAAACGCGCGACCTGAAGCGCCGGCTGACAGCGTTCGAGCAATTCATGCGGTTCGAGCAAAAAATCCGGATTTTTGGGGGAGCCAAACTGCTCGTTACCCATCATAAACGTTTCGTAAATCAACACGCCACCGGGCGCAACCAATGCCAGCAGATCGTCAAAACGCGGGCGCCACAAATAGTTGGTCACCAGCACCAGGTCATAGTGTTGCCCCGCCAAACCCCACGGACCTTGGGCTTCCAGGTCAAGTGCAAGCGTTTGTATCGGCGGATTAATGCGGGACAAGGCCTCCTGATCACGGTCAACGGCGGTCACTGCAAAGCCCTGGGCATGCATCAGCCGTGCATGGCGCCCGCTGCCGCAGGCCACATCAATCGCACGAGACGGTTCATCGCCCGTCCAACGAAGGCTATACAAGCAATCCTGCACCCAGTGCGAGGGCGCCAAGCCAATGTGTTCGCTCATCCGATCAGCTGTAGTTCAAACCCATGGCTTCGCGCACATCACGCATGGTTTCCTGCGCCAGCTCGCGGGCACGCTCGCAACCATCCGCGATCACGTTTTTGACCAGGGTCGGGTCATCCAGATATTGCTGGGCGCGTTCCCGCATTGGTGTGAGCTCTCTGACCACCGCCTCGATGACAGGCTGTTTGCATTCGAGACAACCAATGCCGGCACTCTTGCAACCTTCCTGTACCCAGGCCTGTTGTTTGGTGTCCGAGTAAATCTGGTGCAGCTGCCACACCGGGCAGCGCTCGGGGTCACCCGGATCGGTGCGACGAACCCTCGACGGGTCAGTAGGCATTTTCTTGATTTTTTGGGAAACGGCCTCAGGCTCGTCACGCAGTGAAATCACATTCTGATAGCTCTTGGACATTTTTTGTCCGTCCAGGCCTGGCATGCGGGAGGCCTCGGTCAAGAGTGCTTTGGGCTCGGACAGGATCAGCTTGCGGCCACCTTCCAGATAACCGAACAAGCGCTCCCGATCACCCATGCTCATGTTCTGGGAGTCTCCAAGCAAGGCTTGCGCTTGCGCGAGCGCATCGTCATCACCCTGTTCCTGGTAGCGGTTGCGCAAATCAAGGTACAGCTTCATGCGCTTGGACCCCAGTTTTTTGGCGGCTTCGAGTGCTTTAACTTCAAAGCCGGGCTCACGCCCGTACAAATGGTTGAAGCGACGAGCCACTTCACGGGTCAACTCGATATGGGGCACCTGATCTTCGCCCACAGGCACCATGGTGGCACGGTAAATCAGAATGTCTGCGGACTGCAGCAGCGGGTACCCTAAAAAACCGTAGGTGGCGAGATCTTTATCGCTCAGCTTGTCCTGCTGGTCCTTGTAGGTGGGCACGCGCTCAAGCCAGCCCAGTGGGGTCGACATTGAGAGCAACAAGTGCAACTCGGCATGCTCTGGCACGCGTGACTGAATAAACAGCACAGCCTGTGAGGGGTCCACGCCAGCGGCCAGCCAGTCGATCACCATGTCCCAGACGCTTTTTTCAATCACCTCAGGCGACTCGTAATGCGTTGTCAGCGCATGCCAATCGGCCACAAAAAACAGGCAGGGGTATTCGCTTTGCAGCTTGACCCAATTTTTGAGTACCCCGTGGTAGTGCCCCAGATGCAAACTGCCTGTGGGGCGCATTCCTGACAAAACGCGATCGGCAAACATGGTGTTGATAGCCTTACAAATTAAACAAAAGGCTCAGGCCAGACAGGCCCAAGCTGACAAACGGAGTAATCAAGACCGGCAGGATGTTGAGCATCATCATCAAAATCAGCGCCACCATGCCGTATTGCTCGGTTTTGGCAAAGCTTATCGCCATATTCATGGGCAACAGACTTAACAGGATGCGTCCGCCATCCAGCGGCAGAATGGGAATGAGGTTCAAGGTCGCCAGCACCAGATTGGTCATGATGCCGGCCTTGGCCATTTCAATAAAAAACGGTTCGGGGTAATTGACTTCTGAAATCGTTTTTATCAAGGCTGCCCAGGCAATGGCCATCGCCAGGTTGGCCAGCGGACCCGCTGCTGCGACATAACGCATGTCAGTTTTGGGATGATTAAGCTTGCCAAAATTGACCGGTACCGGCTTGGCCCAGCCAAACAGCAAACCACTGCCCCCCATCAGTTTGGAGACAGCCAAAATCAGGAGCGGCACAATGATAGTGCCGACCATATCGATATGTTTAATGGGATTGATGCTGACCCGTCCGGCCAGATAGGCCGTTGAATCACCACAGATGCGTGCGACATAGCCATGTGCAGCCTCGTGCAGCGTAATCGCAAAGATCACCGGCAACGCATAAATCGCTATGGTTTGTATGAGGTTATATTCCATCGGCAAGCATTGTAGCAAGCCGGCGCATCAACTGTCTTCGAGATTGATCTCAAAAGGCTCCAGCGGCCCGGTCAACGGCCCTGCCCCCACGCGAATCACCACCGGATCGTCCGCGGTCCAGTCAACCACCGTAGTTGGTGCCGACCCGCAAGGCTGCCCGGTGGATAAAATCAAATCCACCTGGTGCTCGAGCTCATCGCGGATCAGTTCTGGATCGGTCATGGGTTCATACTGACCCGGCAACTGCAAGGTTGAAGCGATCAGGGCCTGCCCCATTTCGCCCAGCACGGCCTGGGCCAGCCCGTGGTTGGGCACCCTCAGGCCGATCGACTTTTTGGAGGGATGGGACACTCGCCGAGGAACTTCTCGGGTGGCTTCCAGAATAAAGGTGTAAGGCCCGGGCAACATGGTCTTTAGCACGCGGTATTGCGAGTTGCTGACTTTGGCGTAAGAACCGATTTCGGTCAGGTCGCGGCACAACAAAGCCAAATGCTGGCGATCGTCAATCCCACGGATTCGACGCAAGCGTTCTACAGCGGCTTTATCATCCAGATGACACACCAAGGCATAACAAGAGTCGGTGGGCATGGCCACCACGCCACCTTGCTTGAGGATATTGACCGCCTGCCGAACCAGACGTAGTTGGGGGTTGTCCGGATGTAACTCAAAAAACTGCGCCAAAGAAGCTCTCTTTACAATTGAAATGCCTGAGCGTGGGTAAAACCGCCACCGCCCTTAAGCCCATTGGGTCCATATTGGAACACATCCGTCGGGCAGGGGGGGTAGCTCTCCCAAATTCACCCTTGATTCACTGGGCCCGTGGAAATCTGATCCGCGAGACGCCATTAAATTGTACTGCAAAGATAACTTCGCAAATTTGAGGTACTGGTCTACCGTATGACTGGCGGTCACCACTTCAACGCCCTGACCGCCCAAGGCGACAAACTCCTCAAACAAGGCATGCAGCATGAGGTCGGTGAGCCTGTAGCGACCCGGATGAGCCAAGACGGCAACACCGCCCGCCCCCCGGATCCAGCCCACGGCCTGTGTCAAAGAGGCCCATCGATGGGGTACATAGCCTGGCTTACCGGGCACCAAATAGTTCATGAACACCTCACGAACGTCCGTGCAATAGCCACGCTCCACCAAAAAACGCGCAAAGTGTGTTCGGCTGACCAACGCCGGGTTACCTGCATAGGTCAACGCGCCTTCAAAGGCACCCTGAATGCCCGCTTTGGCCAGCTGGGCACCCATCTCCTGCGCGCGCGGACCACGACCATCACGGATCGAGGCAATTCCCTGCTCGAGCGCTTCATTATGGTGATCCACATTCAGCCCGACAATGTGCAAGGTATCCCCAGCCCATGTGACGGAGATTTCAACACCACTTATAAATTCCATGCCCAAGTCGGTAGCGGCCTGGCGGGCTTCATCCAGACCATCCAACTCATCGTGATCGGTTAGCGACCACAGATGCACGCCAGCCGCGGCCGCACGGTGGGCCAACTCGGTGGGTGAAAGCGTTCCGTCAGATACAGTAGAGTGGCAATGCAGATCGGCATTGATGAGGGTGGGATCGCGCCCAAGCGCGCCATTTGCAGATACTTTAGACTTCTTACTCATGCTTAATGGTACCAGCCCGGCCCTTGTTTGACCATGAGCACACCGGGCAAACACCACCGTTCGCCTACTGAGGATCTGCCAACGATCGCTCCAGGCTCGCCAGTTCCTCCGGCAAAAAACCAGCCTGAAGACGGGCCGCATGATTCAGTGGCCCACGCACCTTGGGGGCACGGTAGCGCAAGGCCAACTCATCATAGGTGGGCAATGAATCAACGCCGCGACGTTCACATTCATGTCGGTACCAGCGGTTGCCTATCGCGACATGTTCAATCTCGTCATGCAAAATAATGTCGAGCAACCGGGCGGCTTTAAGATCGCCCACTTGAGCCAGTTTGTCCCGTATGGCGGGCGATGCATCGAGTCCGCGAGCCTCCAGTGTGCGTGGCACCAAGGCCAGGCGGGCCAGAATGTCATCCCGGGTGCGATCGGCCATGTCCCACAAGCCTTGATGCGCCGGAAAATCGCCATACCCATATCCCAGACTTATCAAATGATCATGGAGCATCAAAAAATGTCGGGACTCATCTTTGGCGACCCGCAGCCAATCGTCGTAAAACGCCTTAGGCTGTCCGGAAAACCGCCACAGGATGTCAAGCGCCAGGTTAATCGCATTGCATTCGATATGTGCCAGGGCGTGTATGAGGGTGGCCCGCCCCACCGCCGTTTGTAGCGAGCGCTGCTTGACTTGACGAGGCTCGACCAGTTCGGGGCGTTGCATGCGTCCAGGCAAGTCGCATGCAGGTTCAGCCATTACGGTCTGAAGATCCCATGCTACGGTTGGCTGCCAGTCCAACACAGACTGTGCTTTGACCAGGGGATCGGCGATACACAACAGTTGGAGAACGGTTGAGCGAGGCGTCATAAACTTCACGCGGTACAATGGGAGCAATTAAAAAGCAGCATCAAATCATCTTCAAGGAGTGTGCAATGGCCATTTACCAGTTAGGCGACGATTCGCCGCAAATCGCCGACAGCGCCTATGTGGCAGATTTTGCTGTGCTCAGCGGCAAGGTATCACTGGGCGAGAACGTCAGCGTGTGGGATCACGCGGCCATCCGTGGCGATAACGAACTGATCGCCATAGGTCACCATTCTAACGTACAAGAAGGTGCTGTATTGCACACCGACCCCGGCTGTCCGATGAATATTGGCGAACGCGTCACCATTGGCCATCAGGCCATGTTGCACGGCTGCACCGTCGGCGACGGTGCATTGATCGGGATCCAGGCGATCGTACTGAACCGGGCCGTGATCGGTGAGCAAAGCCTGGTCGGTGCGGGTGCTGTTGTGACCGAGGGTAAGATATTTCCGCCCCGCTCCCTGATTTTGGGTGCACCAGCCAAGGTGGTCCGCGAACTCACAGAAGAGGAACTCGAACGCCTCAAGTTGAACAGTGCGGTGTATGTCTATAAAACCGAGCTGTATAAAACCAAGTTGAAAAAAATCGGCTGATGCCCGCCCACTGCGCGGCACACCTCTTTTGCTGAATGTAAAACCATGAGTGATGAATTACAAACCCTGCTGTTCCCCGATGCACACGCCCGCGCGCAAATGGTGCGCCTGCAGACCAGTTGGCAACGCATTCTTGAAAACCACCCCTACCCGGCCCCCGTCAAAAAAATGCTGGGTGAGCTGGTAGCCGCCAGCGTCCTGTTATCGGCCTCGCTCAAGTTCAATGGCTCGCTCGTGTTGCAA
>DAITMV010000064.1:0-15155 GCA_036834985.1 Burkholderiaceae bacterium
GCTGGTTCCTGTGCTGGTTCCTGTGCTGGTTCCTGTGCTGGTTCCTGTGCTGGTGTCTAAACCGGCATTTTCGTTTTCGTTGGTATTTATTCCAGATGATGAATTGGCATCTCCCGCGCTCATCAAACCAGCCCCCACAACCGTGGTAGCTAGAGCGCTGACTACGAAGGAAATAGCGTCAGTCGTCGCTGGAGTCCCCGTCAGTATCGCTCCAAATTGGCCTTGTGCTGGGGTCAATTGAGGTGATGTAGAGGCCGCGGCCCCGCGTAGCATTTCCTCGGCATGAATAAGGTTATCGTCAAGAAGCCAAGAGCGATCCGCACTTAGCTCTAAAGGGTGCAGTTGCTTACCTTGGTCGCCAGCTAAGTAAATGATTTGTGAGCGAGACAACTGGATGAGCTGATCACCCTCCTCCAACAAGGCACCCTGCATCAGTCGATAACTCGTTCCTTGTCGAATGACCACGACCCCTTGAGCTGGGACAGGACCCAGTACAGCAACCGCATGTGGATCAATGGATAAAGGCCCTTTTATGTTCAAAATTGAGGGCAAATCACTGTCATCAACGGATTGCAAAAGAGGTTTCATGCGTCAGGTCGTTGTTCTTTGATTTTGTAGACCTGTTACTAAACAACCACCTTTTTAGATTTTAATAAATTTAACTTTCAGGAACTCATCGTGTTTTTATTAGGTTGAATCAATGTAGTTATTACATTCCGTCTTGAAATTTAAGCCTTGAATTTAAAAGGATTTTTTTAATCAAATTAAGTTGTAATTTAATGTAACCTATTTATTAATGAAATTTTAATTTATTTGTTAATAAATTTTCTTAAAAATTGTTAACTGATGAATACGAAGCATATTCACAAAAATGTCGTTATTTCTACAAAAAAACAAAAAATATCGAATACACATAACATCTGTTCGGTCCGCGTATGGTGTTGTATGTAGTTAACTTAGCTCAGCTCACACGAACCATTAATCAAAATACTTAATAAAAAGTACAGTCAACGATGATACCGACCATGAACTAAAAAATTGGTAAATCACTACAACTCGATTTTTAACGACGCCACCACACTCCTTGGTGCCAACACGTTCACCAGCGGGTCGCCAGTAACCGATAACCCGGAGGCATCTGTCACCGCCTGACTATTAAACAAATTATTGATTTGAAGTCGAATACTGGCGTTGTTAACATAAGCCATCAGTGGGCGTGACGCCATGTGATAAGACACCCCTGCATTTGTAAAACGATACGGGTGAACTGCAAACGAAGACCCGTCGGAGCTGCCATTTTTACCTTGGAATTCACTCCCAACAAAACGGGTGTGGGTATCAAGCTCCCACGGCCCCACGTGATATATCAGACCAATCAGGCCCAGATAAGTAGGAGATAGCGGAATACGATCTCCTGACTTTTGCAGGGAATTACCCGGCACATCGTCAGCGTAAACGCCCTTTGACGCCGATACATTGCCAAATACACGGAACGATGAGGTAATCGCGGTTTCACCCTCAACCTCAATGCCTTTGTAATTAACTTTACCCAAATTTTGAAAATACGTCTGATTATTAAGCGTTATTTGCTCAGCAAAGTCCCGGACTTTAACCGAGTAAACATCCACATGAACCTTTGTTGAGCCATTGTCAAAACCCACACCCAATTCAATTGCGTTGGATTTTTGGACATTCACTTGATTATTGTTTAGCGGGTTCGACGTATAGAAATAACTTTGAGACGGTAACAACGCACCTCTTGCATTTTGCAGATACACATCAAGATTTTTATCGAGGGCGTATAAAATTTTTGTTGTTGGCGAAAAACTGCTCAACGTGGTGGATAGTACACCGTCGGTAGGACCCATTTTATTAGGGATAACGTCGGCACTAAACGATCGGGTTGTTTTTGAGAACCTGGCCAACTCAACAATAGACAGCCGATCGGTGACATTCCAAGTCAACTGGGCAAACGGTTGAATGTTTTTTAGCCTGCTATTGAAATTAAAAAGGGTTGAAGTGCCTTGGTAGCCCCCACCGTATGCGGATTGGGTCGTCAAATCAAAGGTGTTTCGATTCGACGCTTCATTTGAAGCCTCCAGCCACACACCGAATTCATAGCCTAAAAAATCGATTGTGGATTTTACTTTTGAAATACTTCCATAGGTTCGATAATTTAAATTGGTTTTAGTACCGGCAATATCATTTTTGTTGGAGCCGTTTCCACCAACCAAAGAAGAAGTAATATCACCTTTTAAACCCAATCCGTTGTTATGGTAAGCGTAGGTATATAACGTTTGGGTAAACTCACTGTTATGTGAAATAGGCGTACGAAGATGAATATAGTCAAAATCATTGTGTCGATTGGTTTCTGAATAATTCTTGTAGGCTGCCGTACCAGACACGTCATTAAAACCCGTCCTGGGACCATACTTTTGTACATCAAACAAACTGACACTGGGAGGGTTGTTAAATCGATAGTTATCATATGACAACAAAAGCGTTATATCCGTACCGTGAAATTGATATTTTCCTTTCAATAAAAAATCATCTTTCACGGCGCTGCTTAAATGGATCGAGCCCTGTGTACTGTCATGAACTGCATTCATCACATAGGATGTAGTCGCCCCCTCGGAAGATGTCTTGCTGTCACCATGAGTCAGGCCAAATTGCCTTGTTTCAAAGGACCCCACTGACCCATACAGGGTGGTAAACGCCTGCTTGGGCAAACCAAGGGTCAGGATATTCAGTGTGCCGCCAAATGTTGAATAACCAAGGGATTGTAGACTACCGGGCGAGCGGTCTACCTGAACAGCCTGAATGGTTGACGCTGGGAAAAATGAGGTCGAATGGTGCTTGAGCGTATCAGGGTCTTGTAGGGGAATGCCGTCAACCGTCACATTGAATTGACCATCGCTAAACCCCCTCAAGGTCGCATTTTTTGCTGCATCGAAGCCAGGCCCATTGGGGGCACTACTTAAAAAGCCAGGGGTATAGTTTGCAATATAAGCATAGTCTGAATAAGGGCTTAATATGCTTTGAATAAACGATGTTTGAACACCAGACTGTGGCCCTGTTTTTTGAGTTTTTGCATTGCCTACGCGGGGAATTTCATTGTCATCATAAATGAAGACATCTGACAATGCTTGTGAAAATACAGCCTGATGAGCACTGATTAATAAAGCGCAAACAGCAATATATAAATATTTTGACATTTTTTATTTCAAGACTATGGCTTTACCGCACGCATAGCCTGGATCAATGCCACACGACTGGCACAATGTCCCATCACATAAACACACATGCCTTGATCGCTTATGGCGACGCGCCGTTTGAGGCGATCATGTAAATTCAGGTAGGTGCGACTGCAAATCTCCGAATGTTCGGTCGCCATCCGGTTCGCTGAAAGGCATCCCACCAAGCCAGCGTAGCTGATTCCCAGTTGAGTGCGCAGCGGCAGATCTTTTTTTGTTAACAACGCATCGACACAGGCAGAGAACTCGTCAGTATCGTGATGCATCAGGGGCAAACAGCCATGAATGACTTCATCAGCTCCCTGTTTTATGTCTGAATCAAGTTTGCCAGCAAACGCACTGGGGACAAATAAGCACAGAAAAAATATCAGTGAACAAACGACAGAATAAAAAAACTCCCAACGACTACGTTGGGAGTAAGCAATGCAAAATTGCGACATCAATTTACTCGCGTGATTCTAGGAGTTGGCGGCGCGACGGGCGACTTATCCTTGAAGTAAGAGATCAATGCGTCCAGGTCAAGCACTTTGGTGTCTACGACGCCCTGCCCTTGTTTGGCCATCACGGTAAAGTTATCTCCGCCAGAGCCCAGGCCAAGGAAGTTATTGGTCACAAGGGTGTACGTTTTGTTGACGTCTAAGGCCACACCCTTGATTTTGACGCTGGAGACCACAACACGTGCACCAGCACCTGCAGCAGCACAGTTATTCGGTGTACTACCAGTTGTCCACTGGTTCACACTGTTGTCAAAGGTGTAGTTCAGGGTGCTGGAGACCTGCAGAATTCGGCCGTACTGCAATGTTGCCGGATTAAATTTGGCCGTACAGTTGGGCGCTTCCCATTGCTGCTCAAGCAAGCGGATGATCTGCGCACCGGTCAAGGTCAGCTTGGTCAACGTATTCCCAAAGGGAGCCACCGTATTCACCTGGGAGAAGCTCACCGGGCAGGGAGGATTGCTGCCCTGAGCACAGGTCAGATCTGCACGTACGCCGCCTGGGTTTACAACCGCAAAATCTGCTCCGCCTGGCACCCCATATAAATAGGCATCCGCAACAACGCCCCCCATGGCACCTTCTGCAGATTCATCCCGGTTGGTCGTGCCCGTAAATAGCGCTCGGGTGATGTTGGCGGAAATCGTACCCACTTGCTTTTGAGCCAGGGTGTTGGAGACTGCCACGTATTTACCAACCAAGGTATCTATTGCTGCGTCTTTCTGAAAGGTGAGGAAACCTTGTGGAACGGTCACAGCAGAATTGTTGTCAGCTTGAATCACAGGTACCGTATTGGCGGTTTTACCGACAATACCATTCTTGGGGTTAATATTCAGCGTGATGTCCGTTACGGCACCACCATAAAAGCCGGTCTGCGTTACAAGATAAGATTTCCCACTTTGAGCGCCCTTGTAATTGCAAACGTATTCCTGATGGGAGTGCCCGGAAACAATCACATCCACATCTGCGCTCAACTTGTCCAGAATCGTCCCCAGGTCTCCAAAACTGACTGGGCACGTTTTGTCATTCACCGTGGTTGCCGTAGATACGCCTCCCTGATGAATCAAGACGACAACCGCCTGAACACCCGCCGCTTTGAGGTTTTTCGCCTGGGTATTGATCACCGATGATTCTTCATTAAAAGTCAGATCGGCAACACCCGAGGAGGAAACCAGTTGGGTCGTACCCTGCAGGGTCAGGCCGATAAAGCCAACAGCGACAGGACCAAACCGCTTGATAAATGTTGCGGGAAACAGTGTGCTGTTCGTGGTGTTATCCACGACGTTGGCCGACAGGTATTTGAACTTTGCACCTGAAAATGACCCACCGTTCGCCGAGTAGGTACCTGTACTTGCATCCATCAAACAGGTATCGGTGCCAACCACGCCCACGCCGTTTCCGGCGGGATAGCAACCGCCGTTCTGTTTTCTCAAAATCTCCGTTTTTCCGTAGTCAAACTCGTGGTTACCTACGGAGGTCACTTCCATACCAATTTGATTGAGTATGTCCACAGTCGCTTCGTCGTGTGTGATCGAGGATGCAAAAGGCGATGCGCCGGTTAGATCCCCTGCGCCCACAACAACGTTATTCATATTCTGCGACTTGAGCGCCTTGACCGCACTTGCGACATACGAAGCCCCTCCTACGTTGACCTTGGTGCCTGCAGGTACATTGGGATCGGGCAAAGTCACGGTGCCACCATTGGTGGAGGACGGCGCCTGTATGTTGCCGTGAAAATCATTCATGGCAATAATTTTTACGCTGAATGTCTTGGCTCCGACCTGATCCAGCAACTTGTCATAGTCGTCACCCTGCGCAGTACCGTTGGCCGCGACCAGCTTGGTGGCAATTAAATCGGTCACTGTGCCAGGTACCGTAATGCCGTTGTTGGTCAGATCGCCAATCACCGCATTTTGAGCACTCGAAATGGCAGTGCCCGTGATGTTTTTTGCAGTGGCGTTATTAAACTGGGCAAAATAGGCGGCCGTGTCTGCCGAGAATTTACCGACCAATGCTTCGGTCAACGGTGTGATGTTGGCAATCGCCAGATTACCCGATCCGTTTGCGATGGAATGAAACTTGCCACTAGGCGCTGTCGCTTCCAGCAAGCAAGGAAACACGGCCGAGAACGTGGAGGAAAAGGTACCATCGGCGGCTGTCGTGGTAGACGATTGAGAACCATCGGCACATTTGATGGCCACCGGGGTATTGGCCATTGCAGCCCCAGTCGCGGCAGTACCTGAGACCGTCAGGGGTAGTGTACTGGCCCCTCCACTATCGAGGCAGGAGGCCAGGGTCAACGCTAACGTAGATATACCAAATATGGCTAGGAGCGACCGCTTGGACATTTTCATAACCCCTGACATACCCACTCCAGTTTTGCTTTAAAGATGGGTCAGGGTAGCGGATGGGTGTTTAAGAAAAATGAATTTGAAAATAAATTAAAAAATACTTTTATTGCGCCGAGTGCTGCCCCGCCCTGTCACGGCAACTTGATTAGAAAAATCTCATGGGTTTTATCACGCTGCAACCGTCGGGCGTTGCGTGAACTGGTGAATGACACCCACCCCTTTGAGAGTGCAGGCCATGTGTTATTGCCCTGGGCGAGTATCAGGTTGGCGCTGCTCCACGAATTGTCATCACCCAGTACGGCATATGCGACTTTGAAACGCCAATCAGCGCTTCTGCTGTCATACCAGCTTGCGACGGCCTGGCCACGGGAATTGGTGCCCACGCGAGGATACTGCCCTGACGCTGACTGACCTGTATTGCCCAACACCGTTGGTGTACACCAATCGATCACACTGGCGCCATTTTTGCATTGCCTAAGACTTGAGAATACCGCCAAATTAACCCCAGCTGGGCTATCGATGGAGCGGCCCACCCATGTAACTACAGCCCCCTGCTTTGAAAAACCGATCGACGGATGGCGGCTTTCCTGTGTTGTTGCACCCAGGGTTTTACCACTCCCCCAGACGCTGTTGACATAGCTGTGAATACGCACTTGAAAAAGGTCATTGTCGTGGGAATCTCCGGTCAGCGTGGCACCGGTCCACAGTGGATCGGGGTCGTTGCGATTATCCTGATAGGCAAGCAGGATCTCGCCAGTCTCTTCATTAACCGCCAAGCTGGGCCAGATACTGGCAAAGTATTTTGCTGATCGGGTGTCTAGCGGGTTGGGGGCCGTATATGTTTTACCGGCCACCGATACATTGGTGAGGTCTGTGAATTTGATCATCCCAGGGCTCAAGGTACCCTTGGCCTTGCTGACAACAATATCAAATCCTGTTGCATCCTTCGGCGGTATGATGCTGGCATCCAATGACACTGTGCCGTGATTTATTTCCTGCCATGCAATCATCGGCAAATCACTGTCTTTAGGAATCACCACGACTGGCTTTTCAGCCCTGATCGTTGATGATTGCCGGACGATGAGCTCTGGTGACCAGGTCTGTCCCCTATCCTTCGAATAGCGTGCATAAATAGCGGCGCGGCGCGGCACTTGCCCGCTGCGTTCGTCCTGCCACACCACCCATACCAGATTGCCACGAGCAGCAACTCGAGCAAATCGGGCGAAATTGCTCGTTCCCGATAACACGGTGGCGGCCATCGGCTGTCCATCCGCCGTTAACGGCCGTCCAATCACCCGGGTTCCGCCGGGCGTGTGGTCTTCCCAAACCATGTAGCCACCGTTATCCGTATGACTGATATCTGAAAACCCGGAAAATCGAAGCGGGTTTTTCGATAACTGGATTGCAGCATCGTCGTTGTTTAATGGATCGGGTAACAGTTTTTTATTGTCACTGCTGCGAGGCTCAACATATCCCGTTGAAACAAAAATGGGGGTGGTCATGGCTTGCAGCTGATCGGGTTGGGCCAAGGTATCGCTGAGCAGCTTCTGAAAATCCATGGCCTTGATGGCATTGGTATCCAGCCCGGCAGGCTGTCCTGGCGCACGTAGTTCAGCACGAAACCATGTTTCATTTTTCCCGGCAGCCCAAGGCAAATCAATTGTGAATGTCTGGCTGGTGGGCGATGTGACCGTCGCGCTGAAAACCGGCTTTGCACGCTTGCCCGGAGACTCCAACACATTCAGTGTCATGCCCAATGCATTGGAGACATTTACTTTGAATTTCAAAATCGGTCGTTTAGGGATGACAACTTCGTCACCCGGGATACTTTTATAGGAACCGCTTGAGTCCTTGTCCATACTCAATAAAAGCGTGGGACCGGGATTGCCAATTGCTATGTAGGTGTTATGGCGGTGCAGCCCGGTCAAAATGCCACGTTCCGTTTGACCCACGGAGTAAACCCAAGTTTTTGGAGTCCCCGGTGCAGAAATTGCCCACAACTCTTTGAAGTGGTCATCACTGCCACCCACAACCGCGAAACGATATCCATGGTTCCAGCGGTTTTCGCAGAAATTTAGTTCTGCCTCAACATTCGAACCGCGGTTCCACGCCTCAACCCGGTCAAGTCCGACAACATGTGCATTGTCATTGGGAGACCCATCGGCATTCATATCGCCATCATCCGGATGCGCCAGGCCATAGCTTGCATTTTGAGAGTGCGCGTCCCAGATACTCTGTTGCAATCGGGCGTTTCTGGACGGCAAATCAGCGAGTCGAGCATTCTGAACAATGCTCTCGACTGCTCCTAGCACCGTTGCATGCGGTGAACCGTTTGCCTCTTCCCCGGGTATTAAAAGCAAACTATTTGAAGTCCACAGCGGATCATAGTGCTGAAAATAGGTTCTGTGATCCGTCATCGGAACCCACTGTAAGCCATTGACTTGGGCAGCATTGATCTGATCTTTCACGGACACGTTACCGGGTCCGCGACCGTCCGCCCCCTGCCGAAGTGCAGAGCCGTCCGCCGAGTGATCGTTGTGCACATGGGTATCACCAGCCAACCAAACGCCGTTCGGTTCAGTCTGATACGGAACCTCTTCCAACGTGAATGTATTTACTGGATTTACTGGACTAACAGGGCTCGCTGGATTTGCTGGATCGACGGGCATGGCGGCTGGCGCGCTGGCATTGTCCGTAGATTGTGCGTTTTCAACGGTAGGGCTGTTGGCACCGGCTGTTGCCGTCGTATCGCTATTTGACCCCTGACAACCATAGAGGGCTACAACAATGGCCACGGAGGGCAACATATGTAGCGGCTTCATGCTACGAGGGGTCATGTCCATTTCCTGTCACAAGAAGTCGGCAACCTAAACGGATGCCCAATTGGGAACGTCTTGTTCAGTACTTTTGTACATAGTAAACAGACCAACAGATGCATAACTTCTTAGAGTAATTGCTCCACCGGTTTGTCACGATAATTTAACAACTGATTCTGTTTTTTTCAGCCGCCCTGCTATCGTAAGGACGACTCAAAGTCCGGCTCTTCAATGGAACTGAACATGAACCCTTCTTGCTTGAGGCGGATGATGATGTCTTCGAGCTTTTTAAGGGTATTGGGATGTATCTCATGCATCAGCACGATGCCACCGTTGTGTGCTCGAACCGTTGAAACAACGTGTTCAACATAGTTACTTTTGTTTTGAAACAGAACGCCACACGACAGAGCTTCTTTTGAATCAATGCTGCCCGTTTTATCAAAGGCCCAATCACACGAATCAACGTGCCATCCGATGATTCGGTACTGTCGATCATGCAACAAGGCATTGGCCTCACACGAGGAATTTCCATAGGGATAACGAAACAGTCGCTTGATCGGCCCGACGGAGGGTTCGGCTTCGTACCTCAAAATCTCTTCGCTTTGCGCTTGAACGGAGATCTCGTGAAAGTTCGGATGGTCCCAGGAATGATTGCCAATGGTGTGGTGCCCACTCATCAGAATCTTGCTGACCAACTCGGGGTGTGCCTTGGCTTTTTCACCGATCAGGAAAAATGTGCCGCTGATCTCGTATTTATTGAGAATGTCCAGAATATAGTCCGTCTGCACTGGATCGGGGCCGTCGTCAAATGACAAGACCACCCGCTTTCCGGGAGGAGGTGTAGAAATCTCTGATTCATACTTGCAGCTTTGGCGTAAATGCTCGGCATCCAACTGCAAATGATCGTCCAGCCTAGAGAAATGATGCCTGCGAATCTTTGCTGTCTCTTGGTCCAATCGATGCGCATGCTGCGCGGTGGGCTCAGACGGCAACTCCGCGGCCAAAGCCAAGGGGGCCGATGACAGACTAAAGAGGATTGATCCTAGGGTGAGAACGATACGCATTAAATATCCAGCCGCAGTTTACATTTTTTATCAAAAACCAATTATCACATTAATTGTAGCTATCGACCCCAAGCCGTGACCCATTAGCGGCGGAAATAGGTAAAGTCCTCTTCGTATGGCACGCAAAGAATGCTATTTTATAAACCTAAGAATTCTTAATGTGCGCGGTGGATAAGTATTGATCCCTTCGCAAGACCCATATATACATGTCAAAAAAAACACATCTTGTGATCGGTGGATCGGGCTATTTAGGTTCGCATCTTGTACAGTCCCTGCTCGAACTGGGTGATCAGGTTGTGTCAGTGGATCAAACCCCGAATGAGCTGCCAGCCAATGCGTCGCTGGTCACGCATTCGTTTGATATCAATCAGACCGAACATGCCAGAAGTGTGTTGTCCGAGACCCCTTTTTACAGCGCCTACTGGTGTATTAACCTGGCCCGCCAGCCGGGATCAAGTGCGGCCCAAAACGAGCAAACTTTTTATAACATCAAACGGCTGATCAATTGCCTGGGTTTGATCCGGGGTTTAAAAATCGATCATCTGCTGATTGTGGTTGATCACACCCAGCTGTCGATCGTCCATCATGTCTATGACCTGCTCGCCTACTACTCCGACACCTTTGGCATCAGGCTGACTTTGGTGCTGCGAGGCGATTTGGTTGCTGGCCACCAATTTATTTCCAACCATCGCCCCACCGATGAGCAAGACATTCGGGTACAACAATTGTTTGACATTGCAGCGGGCAACAGACTGTTTCTAACGATCAACGACGCCGATGATCTGGAAAAAGAATATCAGGCGTTTGACGTGATTGACTTTGCTACGCAATTGATCGAGATAACTCGCCGTCGAATTGAAGACGATCCTTGGGGTCCGGGCCTTGTTGCGATCGAACCGACCAACGGTGCCGTATTGCCGTTGTCGACCTGGATTGAGCGTATTGAATCCCAGCTGAACACCACCATCCCGGTCCGTATGGCAGGCCCCCAGCAAGACCCGGTTCAGGCAGTTGCCCCTGCGGCGCCAGCCCAAACCCTTGCGTGCCCTGTGATCCCGTGGCCAACGGCCATTCACAACCCGGATCAAATAATTGCCCGCACCCGCAGAAGTTTGCGCAAGCTCAATGAACGCAGGTTTACTTCCATCATTCAGGAGCTGGAAAACCGCTTTCCGTCCGGCAAAAATACAAGCTTTAACAAACAACGTCTGGAAGCCTGGTGGAAGCGACGTGCGTGGACCCTGTTCATCGCCACCGCCAACGCCAGCAAACGGGCCATCGACATCGCTGGGGCCCTGACATTGCTGACGCTTCTGTCGCCCATGATGCTTATGGTGATGGCCATCGTTCGACTTCAAGACGGCGGCCCAGCCATTTTTTGGCAGATGCGTGTGGGCCTGTACGGCCGCGAGTTCCCCTTCCCCAAATTCCGCTCCATGACTACCAATGCGGAGGCGCTGAAGCTGGCCTTGGCCCAACAGAACATGCACAACAACGCGGGCGCAGGAAGCAGCGCAGTTACTTTTAAAATGAAGCGTGACCCCCGCATCACCCCGTTTGGCCGCATCATCCGAAAACTGAGCGTTGATGAGTTACCGCAATTGTGGTGTGTACTCACCGGCGAAATGTCCCTGGTGGGTCCTCGCCCTCCGGTGCCCTCCGAAGTCGCCAAGTATTCACTGAGGGATCGCCAGCGGCTCAATATCAAACCGGGCTTGACCTGCATCTGGCAAGTGACAGGACGCAGTGATATCTCCTTCGATCAGCAGGTCGAACTGGATGTTCAGTACCTGAACAGCCAAAGTCTGTGGTTGGATATCAAGTTACTCTTTAAGACCATTCCCGCAGTGATTCTGGGAAAGGGAGCCTACTGATGGGGAGCTCACCGAATCAACAGATGGCCACATTAGGGGCCAATCAATGGCACAACAGCTACACAAAATCGGCGCTGACTCTGCTGATTTCTTTGGTACTCCTGCCGGTCGCCGTGATTGCTATGCTGATGGGCCTGATCGCCAACCAGCTGCTTGGCAACGGTATCCAACGACAATCCATCACGGGACACAAGGGACGCACCTTTGATCTGAAAACCTTCACCATCCCTGCACAATCGAGGTGGAGTTTTTTAAATCGGACACCTTGGTTTTTGCCAGTGTTAAGCGGTCATATGCGCTGGATTGGTGCCAAACCCATACCAGCAGGCACCTATTCACCCGATGATGAACGGGCGCTATCGGTCATACGGCCCGGTGTCTATGGCCCCTGGTGGATTCGCGAGCGCACCAATATTGCGGTGGGCAATGTGTTGCTGGCCGATCAGGAGTACGCGCAGGAGGGCGGCTTTACCACCGACCTGAAGGTAGCAGCCCGCCTTCTGATTGCCAGCCTGTATGGACAAAACCTGCGGGAGCTTTCCTCCAGTATTGATATCCTGGGCGTACCCGTTCGCAACATTACACTCAAAGACACCATCGACTGGATCGTCGAAGGCGGCAAAACCGCGAATTGCCAACAACTGGTTTTCGTCAACCCCCACTGTATTAATATTTCCGTGGCGAATGACAGCTACAAAAAAGCGGTGTTGAGCGCCAACCTGGTGGTAGCCGATGGTATCGGCATGCAAATGGCGGGCCGATTGGTTGGTGAGCAGTTTCGTGAAAATGTGAATGGAACCGATCTGTTTCCATTGCTGTGTGATGCAGCCCAAACCTATCAACAGTCCATTTATTTGCTGGGCGGTAAACCCGGGGTGGCGCAAGACGTGGTGACCTGGGTTCGGCAGCGCTGCCCTGCCCTGCAGATTGCAGGCTGGCGTGATGGTTATTTCAGCGATGAGGAGGAGTCTGCCGTCATCGATGAGATCAACCGCAGTGGAGCCTCCTTGTTGCTGGTGGCGTTTGGAGTGCCACGGCAGGATGTATGGATCAGCAAACTTCGATCGCGCTTGAAGGTTGGGGTTGCCATGGGCGTAGGCGGACTGTTTGATTTTTATGCTGATCGTATTCCGCGTGCCCCCTTGTGGATGCGCGAAACCGGTCTGGAATGGATCTATCGCCTCAAACAAGAGTTTCGACGCATGTGGCGTCGGTATCTGGTAGGTAACTTTGCATTCTTGTGGCGTGTTTACCGATATCAACGAACCAAAAAATACGCCTCGCACGACATCAACCCCGCGCATGAGCTGATTCATCAGCGAGACTCCAGCCCGGACGATGTAACGGTGGCTGATGACTCATATAAAAAGAAGACGCTGGCAAGCTTCGAGTCACGACTCGCCGTGACCTCCCACGCCGTGGTTATTGCAAGCGGTGGCGTGACTGACAGCCTGTGCAGCAAAGCAGGCACGCTGGTTGAATTGCAGCGCATCAACGGCAGCTCAGTGTTGCAACATACCATTGAGTCATTGATCCGGGTGGGCGTGACGCACTTTGATATTTTATTAAGTGAACGCCCGGAGCTGATTGAAGATCACTTTAAAAGCGGTGAAAAATGGGGCGTGCACTTTACCTATCACCTGCTGCGCGATGCCGACAAGCCATTCAGAAAAATCAAGGCGCTTGTCAAAGAATCCACCACACACTTCTGGCTGGTTGACTGTTTGCAACTTCCTCCCATGCCTTGGTTAAGCCTGGGGAGCGCACTGACGTTTGACACCTTGAACCCTGGCATTCATATCAAGGGCGATCTACAACGGATGTTGACATTCGAGACCCACCACACGCCCGGTGATACATCAGCAGAAATCATCCACAACGGAGTCTGCCGATGGGCCCTGTTACCTAATGGCGCCGCTGGCCAGTGTCCATCCATGGCCACCATGGACGAATGGCTGAGCTGGCTGTCCGATTACCCCGAGCAGACTCGTGTGCAATTAGAAGGCGAGAGCCTGGAGTTCGGAACCCCCACCTTGCGTCTGCGAGCGCAACAACTGGTGATGGACTCGGTGTATACGTTGAACTGCCCAGGCTCGGAGGTTGAGTCTGGCGTGTGGTTGTCGCGAAACATCGAAATACATCCTACGGCCCGCATCGTGGCACCTGTGTTTATAGATGCAGATGTTCGGGTGGGCAAACGCAGCGTGATCGGCCCCTATGCCTCGATCGGCAAAGGGTCTGTGATCTCAGAAGACGTGAGCATCAATAACAGCATGGTTCACTCGAACACCTACATCGGTACGGGGCTTGATTTTCATCAATGCGTGGTCAGGCAGCGTTCGCTTTATCATGCCGCGTATGAAACGACCATCGAACTGCGTGATGACTTGCTGTTGAACTCAGTACAGTTAACACAGAGCAAATTGCTCGACGGGGTGCTGAACAAACTCCTGGCGATCAGTCTGTTTATTGTTTTTATGCTGCCGTATGTGTGCCTTCGCGTGCTGCTGATTTCACGCACCCACAGGCAGCAATATGAGTATGTCAAAACGCCCGTCAGAGCCAATGCAACGGGCCATCCGCTTGTATATACAAAACAGCTTCAGGTTCAAGGATGGCCTTATGCAACGCTCAAGGGTTGGCAGTACTTTTTTTGTGTTGTTTATCCAGGTTTGTGGACCGTACTCAAAGGACAGATGCAGGTGATAGGTCTGAGAGCCCGCACGCAAGAGGAATGGGTGACCATGAGCCCGCATTGGAGAGAGCTCGTTGGCCGCACACAAACGGGCCTTATCCACGAAACCTTTATGGAGGGCGGTCACTCGCTGACCCGATCACAACAAGAAGCGATTGAACGGGTGTACGTGGCCAATGAATCGATTCGCTATAAAGCCAGCTTGCTGGGACGCTTTTTTTTGCAACTGTTTGCACCCACAGAAACCTTGTTTACCGCGGACAATTTTGAACTGGATGACATGGAAACCGCCGATGCCGTCAGGCCACCGCGTTAACGGCGTTTGGCGGGTGCAGGCCCATCCGTCATCACGCCAACCCGATACGCAGGAATAGTCAACGTGACGTGATAACTCGAACGGTCACCGGTGACCATCAGAGGTTTTTTATCTAGCGTGACGGCACCAGGATGACCTGACTCGGGGGTTTCGTTATTGGCCCACGGGTCACTGGCTACCAAGGAGGTCCAGTGCGCTGGGGGACGGGCGGATGGCCAGGTCAACGACAGGGTTCGATCCGCATCCCCTGCATTGCTCACAATCACCGACCAGCTTTTGTCCTCTCGCTCAAAC
>DAITMV010000065.1:0-15079 GCA_036834985.1 Burkholderiaceae bacterium
CTGCGAAGAACGCGCCTTGAATGCAAAATATGCTGCCAAGGTAAATTCTGAGGCATTTGGTTTGGTGCGTGGCGAAGTGGCCAACCGGCGGTACGGAATCTCCCAGACTGTATCGAGCCATCTGGCTTCAGAGCTGTATGCCGATGTATACGCTCACCTGTATGTGAAAAAATTCCTCGCCCAAAAGGCCCAAGTGGTTGAGCAGGCGTGGCAACAAGGGCGCGACCAGTACGCCAGTTCAGACCCTGAACATGCGACCGGCGACTATCTGGCCAAAATTAAGACGTTTGAAGCGGAACGACCCGCTGAAGAATCTTTGGCGCAAGCCGCCTGGAACTTGCGGCAACTCAGTTTACAACCCGCTGCAGGTGAAGCCCTTTAAGGTATTCCCCTTCAGGGAACGACAATAGAACAGGGTGATCGTCCCCTGCCCCCAAACTGCCTTTGACATGAAAGGCAACTCCTGCATCAGCGGCAGCGCCTGCGACTATCTTGCGGAACAAATCAACGGTAATCGCTCCAGAACAGGAAAAGGTTAATAAATCGCCACCGGGATTGAGCAACTGACATGCAATGACATTGATGTCCTTGTAGGCTCGGGCCGCTTTGTCGACGCTCGCTGCCGTAGGTGCAAACTTGGGTGGATCCAGAATAATCAGATCGAAGGTTTGCCCTTCCGCACGCAGGCGGCGAAGTTCTTTGAATACATCGCCCTCGAGCCACTGCGCTTGATGCACATCAAGGCCATTAAGACGGGCAGTGACGATCGGTTGGGCCATGGCAGGGCCGCTTGAGTCAATCGACAGAACCTCACGCGCACCGCCTTTGAGGGCCGCCAGGGAAAATCCACCGGTGTAACTAAAACAGTTAAGGACCCGCCCACGCGACAGCTTTTGCACCAAGTGACGGTTGTCACGCTGATCCACATAAAAACCGGTCTTATGACCATTCACAATATCAATGTTATAGCTGATGCCATTCTCTGTGAGGAGGATGGGTTGGTCGCTCCAGCTTCCCTCCCCGGACAAACTACCTGTTTTGAGGGGCAAGCCTTCCAGCAAACGACTGTCTACATCAGAACGCTCATAGAGCTTGCTCAACCCCGTGTGGCTTTTGAGTTCTGATAGCAGGGTATGGCGATGATACTCCGCACCCGCTGACAATAGTTGTACCACTAGAACATCATTAAACCGGTCGCAAATAAACCCGGGCAAGCCGTCTGCTTCGCCATGGATAAGGCGTATGGCATCGGAGCGGCGTGCTACAGCCTCGCGGCGGTTGATGGCGTGGTGTATTTGACGGCCGAACCACGCTGGGGTCTGTGTTTGCTCTTCATCATAAGACCATGCGCGCGCCCTGATCTGGGACTTGGGACTGTAAGCCGCCCAGGCTAAAAACTGGCCGTCGTGGCTGACCACGCGAACGGTTTCCCCTAATTCCGGGCCACCGCGGACTTGCCCCACAGCGCCGGAAAACACCCACGGGTGATAACGACGCAATGATTTATCTTTGCCAGGCTTGAGTTCCAGCGTACAGAGCGGTTTGACCATGATGACGATACTTTATGA
Source organism: Burkholderiaceae bacterium (assembly GCA_036834985.1). GTDB lineage: Bacteria > Pseudomonadota > Gammaproteobacteria > Burkholderiales > Burkholderiaceae_B > DAITMV01. The sequence goes on from DAITMV010000065.1 coordinate 1,569, forward strand.
ATAGATGGAATGCTGAACATGCCGGAGGCGCTTGGCACGTTACCTTATTTTTGTTTGGCGCGCGGATGGGCCTTGTCGTAGACCGCGGCCAGATGCTGAAAATCCAGTGAGGTGTATATCTGTGTGGAGGCTATGGATGAATGCCCCAGCAGCTCTTGAACTGCACGAAGATCGCCGCTTGACTGCAACACATGAGAGGCATAAGAGTGACGCAACATATGCGGATGCACATGCCGATCCACTCCCTGCTCGTGCGCCAGGCGGGCGAGCTGCTTTTGTACGGTTCGCGGTGAGAGGCGACGGCCTTTGAGGTTGATAAACAGCGCTTTTTCATCCATGACAGCCGCCCGTGTTGTGCGCTCGGACAACCATCGTTTGCAGGCGATCAGGGTTTGGCCCGGGATGGGAATGGAGCGTTGCTTGCTGCCTTTTCCAGTGACGTGGGCCACACCCTCGGACCAATCAATCCAGGACACAGAACCTGGGCCCGGTGCCACATCCAGACTCAGCAGCTCAGACAAGCGCATACCCGTGGCATAGAGCAAATCGGCGATGACGTAAATGCAGGCCAAACCCGACTCTGGGGATTGCGCGGAATCAGCAGAAGGGTCTTGAGGCTTGACCAGCATCAAGGCTGCATCGGGCGACAAGGCTTTAGGAAGCGTTTTATCACGCTTGGGGGTTTTAAGCCCGGTCATGGGGTGGACGCTTAACCCCTTGAATTCAATGGCCCATTTGAAGTATCCACGCCAACTTGAGGCGATGCGCGCCAAGCTTCTAGGCGCAAGGCCCGAAGCGTTCAACCGAGACAAGGCACTGCGAATGTGCAGCGTATCGGCAGGTTGATCACCCAGTAAATGAAGCAGTTTGTGAAGGTCTGCGTTGGCGGCAGACAGGGTATGCGCCGACAAACGCCGCTCCACACGGAGCCACTGCACATATTCGTCGACAAACAAGGCCGTCACGCGCAGCTCGCCAGCACGTCAGAGTAACAAGCGGGACAGACAGGCGCTGGCGCTTTCCTGAATGGAGACGAGGAAATCCTGACCCATGTCAGCCGTGTACCGGCCCGCATCGGGAGAACCGAGCATGAGCACGCCAAAGGTGTCGGGCGAAACGCCTACGCGCAAAGGAATGATCACAATCGATCTGACCGCGTGATCCGCGCCCAACCAAGGTTCGAGTTTGAGGTTGTGAGTGGGACCGCAATAGACCGTCTTACTTTGATCGATCCAGCTTTTTTGTTCGTCGGCAGGGGTCAGGATAAATTGCGGGTCAATCGTTGTGTTCAACTGCGACCATAACAACAAAGTGACATGCGGGATGGAGAACAGTTGCCCCAACCCCTGAGTCACCAGACGGGGCAAACGGTCAAGCTCCTTTTCCTTGAGCAAGTCGCGATGCCAGACCTGCATTTTTTGAACGATGGCGTGATTTTCTGCTGCGGCACGCCCCATTTCGACTACTTTTTGTTCAACCGCCTTGAGTTTGTCGCGCAACACCTGCATTTGGCGCTCGTGCAAGGACACCGCCTTGCCCGCATGTTGAACCGGCAAACTGATGTGTTGAAGTACCCCCGGGTGATGTTCCAGAAAATCGGGCTGGGCTTTTAAAAACGCGACCACCTCATCGGCCTGAAGGCTCATACCTCAACTTCTCCATGAAAGACTGTTTGTGCGGGGCCGGTCATCATCACCGGCTCGGACCCACCCGCCCAGGCGATTGTGAGCAGGCCGCCCCGTTTTTGAATATGAACAGGCGATTCGAACCGCCCTTGCAACAAGCCCGCCACCGCGGCTGCACAGGTTCCGGTGCCACAGGCGAGGGTTTCGCCAGAACCCCGTTCCCAGACACGCAAGTGGGCGTGATGCGTATCGTGTATCTGCAAAAAGCCGACATTGACCCTGTTTTTAAACCGGGGATGATGTTCGATCAGCGGCCCCAGACTATGCACGGGAGCGGTATCCACGTCATCGACTTCAATGACCGCATGCGGGTTACCCATGGACACAACTGAAATCCAGACCATTTGCTCAACGCCATTGACCTGCACCGGCAATGCGTATTGACGATCGTGTCCGACCTCTCGGGAGTCAAGGCCCGTGGCGTCAAACGGAAGCTGCTCGGGAATAAGGCGTGGTGGCCCCATGTCAACGGTGACGCGACCGTCGTCTTCAATCGTGGGAGCAATCGTGCCACTCATGGTCTCGACCCGGATGGTTTTTTTGCGTGTCAAGCCCTGATCGTAGACAAAGCGGGCAAAACAACGGGCTCCATTGCCGCATTGCTCGACCTCGGAGCCATCGTTGTTAAAGATGCGGTAACGAAAATCCGCCATCGGGTCAGAGGGAGACTCGACCACCAGGACCTGATCGGCCCCGACACCAAAGTGGCGGTCGGCCAAGGTTTTGGCCATCTCCGGAGTCACGGTCAGGGCTTGGCTAAAGGCATCTAGCACCACAAAATCATTGCCGGCGCCATGCATTTTGGTAAAGGATAATTTCATCGCTTGATTATCCCGTATTTCCGATCGAATGAGTGGTTCAGTAGATTTTTGGCAACCCGGGGGCCTGGGTCTTGAAGCGTTTATGCAACCACAGGTATTCGGGAATGTGATGTTGTATCAAGCGCTCGATGTGCTGGTTGATCAAGGCTGTGGCTGCGGTGTCGTCCATATCGCCGGGGAATGCCTCCAGGGCAGGCATGATGTGCGTGCAATAACGATCGCCTTGCATCCACGTGGGGCAAAAAAGAACCTGCGCCCCCACCAAACGGGCCAGACGGGCCACCGCCGTTACGGTCGCGGCTTGCTGGCCAAAGAAGGGTACAAACACCGCGTCTTTTTCACCAAAATCCATGTCGGGCAGGTAGTACAGGGGGCGGCCGGCCTTGAGCGCCTTGACGATACCGCGCACGCCCTCTTGACGGCTGAGCAACACAGGATGCCCCATGTGTTCGCGACCCTTGCGGATCAACTGATTTAGGACCGGGTTTTTTTGGTTGGAATACATGGTGACCATGTCGATCTCCATACACAAGCGAGTCCAGCCCGCATCCAGCCCCAGAAAATGGGGAGCCAACAAAATCACTGGACCTTGGGACTGGGCCTGTTTCAAATGCTCAATGCCCTCCAACCCAATGCGTTGCTTGAGCACTTCCTGCGGTTGCTGCCATACCCAGGCGCGGTCCAAAAAGGTACGCACATACAAATACATGTTACGACGTGCCATCTGCCGACGCTCGGACTCAGGGAGTGCGGGAAAGCACAGCCTCAGATTGGTTAGGGCCACATGGCGACGCTCGCGACCAAACACCCATACCAGCCCGCTGGCCAGCCACGCGACTACGGTGGCAAATACACCGTACACCAGCGCCGAACGCCGCCCCCACCAGAGCCAGAAAGCAATCAACCGATGAGTCATGTAGGCAACTCCGAGGACGTGGTTGGACTGGAGGTCGCTCTCGCAGAACCGGCATCGATTAGCGGTGCTCCCCCCTTGGGTTGCTTATAACGGTTATAGCCCCACAGGTACTGCTCTGGATAGCGTGCAATCACATCGCAGATGGCGGCATTGAGCTGAGCGGTAGCGAGTGCCACATCCTCTGACAGCGTTTGAGGACCGGGAAAGCAATGCATCACATACCCGCGCCCCCAACTCAAACGCTCTAACGCGACCAGCACAATCGTTGCCTGCGTAGCCGCAAACAGTTTGACCGGAAGCGTCATGGTGTATGCGGGTCGATTAAAAAAGGGAGCCCATATCCCCTCACCATTGGAGGGCACCTGATCGGGCAACAAACCGACGGCCTCTCCTTTTTTGAGTGCACGCAAAAGGCGGCGCACGCCGGACATGTCGGTCGGTGCGAGATACAGATTGTCCCGCGCACGCGTGGCTTCGATGATGGCCTGCATGGCGGCTTTTCGATGCGGACGATATAGCACTGTGATCGGTGCATGGCTGGCGTATTTTTGCGCGGCGACCTCAAAGCAACCCAGATGTGGTGTGAGAAATAAAACGCCCCTGCCAGCCTGCTGTGCCTGGTCAATAACCTCCCAGTGATGCTTTTGGGTACGTAGGACGGGGTTGCGCGCACCAGAAGCAAACCAGACGTAGGGCAACTCCAGGAGCCCTTTGCCCGCATGTCCGATGGACTTACAGCGCAGGATGAATAAAGCCTTGGCAGATAACTGGCGATCGTCGGCATAGTGGCGTGTCATCTCCAACAGCGTTGCCCGATAACGGCCTGACAGCAAAAATACAATCCAACCCAGGCAAACGCCAAGGGCATGCAAAACCAGCAATGGCCAGCGGGAGAGAAATTGTGCGGTTGTCATCAACATGTCTCGATTGTAAACGGCCCGAGACTATTGAGCCATTTGCGCGGGTGGGAATTGTCTCTATAATAAGAAATACGCCGAGTTAACTGACAACTTGCGGGGCGTAAAGCACCAAGGTGCTTTGAATCTGCTAAAGCGTCGCCGCTTCATGTGTGATCCGGCAGCGCCGATGGTCCGTATCATTCATACATGGAGTTTTAGATGTCTCAGTATTTTTTCACCTCGGAATCTGTTTCCGAAGGTCACCCTGACAAGGTTGCCGACCAGATTTCCGATGCAATCTTGGATGCCATTCTGGCGCAAGACCCCACCGCCCGCGTAGCTGCCGAAACCTTGTGCAACACGGGCCTGGTTGTATTGGCGGGCGAAATCACCACCACCGCCAACGTCGATTACATCCATGTGGCCCGTGACACCATCAAGCGCATCGGCTATGACAACACCGAGTACGGCATTGACTATAAAGGCTGTGCCGTGATGGTGTGCTATGACAAACAAAGTCCGGACATCGCACAAGGCGTTGACCGGGCGCACGACGACACGCTAGACCAGGGTGCCGGTGACCAAGGTCTGATGTTTGGTTACGCATGCGATGAAACTGCAGAATTGATGCCACTGCCGATTTACCTGTCACACCGTCTGGTGGAGCGCCAAAGCCACTTGCGCAAGGATGGCCGTCTGCCATGGCTGCGCCCGGACGCCAAGTCACAGGTCACCTTGAAGTATCAAGACGGCAAGCCCTACGCAATTGATACCGTGGTGTTGTCCACCCAGCATTCTCCAGATATCGAACTGGATATGCTGCGCGAGGCAGTGATTGAAGACATTATCAAGCCCGTGCTGCCCAAGGAACTGATCAAGGGTGATATCAAATACCTGGTCAACCCCACCGGCCGGTTCGTGATCGGCGGTCCGCAGGGCGATTGCGGTTTGACCGGTCGTAAAATCATTGTGGACACCTACGGCGGGGCAGCCCCACATGGTGGCGGTGCTTTCTCGGGCAAAGACCCATCCAAGGTGGACCGTTCAGCGGCCTACGCAGGCCGGTATGTGGCCAAGAATATTGTTGCTGCTGGCTTGGCGAGCAAGTGTCTGGTTCAGGTGAGCTACGCAATTGGTGTGGCACAACCTACGTCGATCATGGTCAATACGTTTGGCACAGGCAAGATTTCGGACGAAGCCATCACCGACTTGATACGCTCGCACTTTGACTTGCGTCCCAAAGGTATTGTGAAAATGTTGAACCTGCTGCGTCCTATCTACCAAAAAACAGCCGCTTACGGTCACTTTGGTCGTGAAGAGCCCGAATTTACCTGGGAAGCAATCGACAAGGCTGCCCTGCTCAAGGCAGCGGCGGGGCTTTGATACCAAACGCTGGCCCGCTCTGATGTGTCTGGGTCGGAGGCAGCCAAACAAGGCGTTTCCTCTAACGGGAAGCGCCTTTTTTTATCTGTTCCTGCCTGTAATAACATTCGCTTACAAAAGACCGCTACAGATCGTCGGTTTAAGTGCGAATCTGCGGATATCCACAATCTGCAAACGTACAGAATTTCCATACGATGCAGCCTTGTTCTGAGGAGGCATTATGAAAAAAATCACCAGTCACCTGTATTTCTGGGTGATCCTAGCCATCATCGCAGGCGGCACACTCGGCGCACTGAGCCCAGACAATGCGGTTGCTCTCAAACCATTGGGCGATGGTTTTATCTCGCTGGTCAAAATGCTGATCAGCCCTGTCATTTTCTGCACCGTGGTGTTGGGTATTGCGGGCGCGGGCGACATGAAAAAAGTCGGCCGGGTGGGAGGCAAAGCGATTGTCTACTTTGAGGTCGTGTCGACCTTGGCGCTGGGTATTGGTCTGGTCGTCATGCATCTGATGAAACCAGGCGCCGGATTTAATGTGGACCCCGCAACACTGGATGCCAAAGCGGTTGCGGCCTACGCCAAAAAAGCCTCTGATCAGACGCTGACTGAATTTGTACTGCACATCATTCCTAAAACGTTCACCGATGCGTTCACAGCCTCAGGTGACTTGCTGCAGGTCCTGCTGGTTGCGATCCTGTTTGGGTACGCCATGACTCACATGGGCAAAGCGGGTGAAAAAGTTCATGAATTCATCGAGGGCTGCTCACACATCTTTTTCAGCATGATGGGTGCCATTATGAAACTGGCCCCGCTGGGTGCCGGTGGCGCGATGGCCTTTACCATCGGCAAATATGGGATTGCAGCGCTCAAGCCACTGGCAGCGCTGATGGGCAGCTTCTATTTGACCTGCGTGCTGTTTGTGGTCATTGTGCTCGGGGCGATTGCCGCGATGACCGGGTTTAGCATCTTCAAATTCATCGCTTACATCAAAGATGAACTCTTGACGGTGCTGGGTACCTCCTCCTCCGAGTCTGCACTGGTACCGCTGATGCGCAAACTCGAAACGCTGGGTTGTTCCAAGTCGGTGGTCGGTCTGGTGGTCCCGGCGGGTTATTCCTTTAACCTAGACGGTACCAATATTTACCTGACCATGGCTGCGCTGTTTGTAGCTCAGGCGCTCAATATCGAGTTGACCATGACTCAGGAGTTGACCATGCTGGGTGTAGCCATGCTCACATCCAAAGGCGCATCGGGCGTGACTGGCGCAGGATTTATTACGCTGGCAGCCACTCTGGCGGTGGTACCGTCAGTTCCGGTGGCCGGATTGGCGCTGATTTTGGGGATTGACCGCTTCATGTCCGAAGCCCGTGCCCTGACCAACTTTGTGGGTAATGGTGTCGCGGCTGTGGTCGTGGCTCGCTGGGAAGGTGAGCTGGACCGGGATCAGTTGAACAAGGAACTGTCTGCTGGTTAGGTGTTGGATGGCAAGGGCTGTGCCCGGCAGGGTCAGCCCTCTTTGCGATTGGCAACACCATAGCCACACTAGAATGAGGGGGATTTGACCCCTCATTTTTGCTTTTACGGCACACAATAGCTTGCTATACTCCGTCTTCGCATTGAGGAGCGCTGCGACGGGGTTGTTACCAGTTGACCCACCGCCAGGCTCAATGCACCGATTTTTCAAACGGCGCTCACGTTCTCTTTCACTGTTATTAGAAAGGAGGGCGTGATGAACGCCATTCTCAAGCCAGTCACCGCTCAAGGTACCCCAGACTACTACGTCGCCGACATCACACAGGCTGACTTCGGTCGCAAAGAAATCGCAATCGCAGAGACCGAAATGCCCGGTCTGATGGCCATTCGTTCCGAATACGCTGCCAGCCAGCCCCTCAAAGGCGCACGCATCACCGGCTCGCTGCACATGACGATTCAAACCGCCGTGTTGATCGAAACACTGACCGCGCTGGGTGCAGAGGTTCGTTGGGCCTCGTGCAACATTTACTCCACCCAGGACCACGCCGCGGCAGCCATCGCCGCCGCTGGTGTACCCGTGTACGCCTTTAAGGGCGAAAACCTGACCGAGTACTGGGACTTTACCCACAAGATTTTTGAGTGGTCCGATGGCGGCTATACCAACATGATTCTGGACGACGGCGGCGACGCCACCCTCCTCCTGCATTTGGGTACCAAAGCTGAAACCGACTTGTCTGTATTGAACAACCCGGGCAGCGAAGAAGAAACCATCCTGTTTGCCGCCATCAAAGCCAAGCTGGCGCAAGACCCAACCTGGTATTCGGTACGGTTGGCGCAAGTCAAAGGCGTAACCGAAGAAACCACCACCGGCGTCAAACGCCTGTACCAAATGGCCAAAGACGGTCAGCTGGCCTTCCCCGCCATCAACGTGAACGACTCGGTCACCAAGTCCAAATTCGACAACCTGTATGGCTGCCGTGAATCGCTGGTTGATGGCATCAAACGCGCCACCGACGTCATGATCGCCGGCAAAGTGGCTGTTGTGGCGGGTTACGGTGATGTGGGCAAGGGTTCAGCCCAAGCCTTGCGTGCCCTGTCCGCACAAGTCTGGGTGACAGAAATCGATCCGATTTGCGCATTGCAGGCTGCGATGGAAGGTTACCGAGTAGTCACCATGGAATACGCCGCAGACAAGGCCGATATTTTTGTGACCGCCACGGGCAACAAAGACATCATCACCCATGACCACATGGTCAAGATGAAAGACCAAGCGATTGTTTGCAACATTGGGCACTTTGACAACGAAATCGACATTGCTTCGGTCAAAAAATATCAATGGGAAAACATCAAACCCCAAGTTGATCACATCATTTTCCCGGACGGAAAACGCATCATCATGCTGGCCGAAGGTCGTCTGGTGAACCTGGGTTGTGGTACCGGCCACCCAAGTTATGTCATGAGCTCATCCTTTGCCAATCAGGTGATCGCGCAAATCGAATTGTGGAATCACAACGAAAAATATCCAGTGGGCGTGTATGTATTGCCCAAGCACTTGGATGAAAAGGTAGCCCGCCTGCAACTGGCCAAGCTCAATGCCACATTAACCGAGCTGAGCCCTGAACAGGCGGCCTACATTGGTGTAACGCCACAAGGCCCGTTCAAGCCAGAAACCTACCGTTATTAATTGCGATTGATTAGCGATTAGTCAACGGACTGTGGACAGCACCGGATGTGTGCTGTTCACAAGGTGGTTTGCGCGTCTTTGGGCGGCAAACCCTCCTTGAGATGTGGATGTGTCAGCGCTTATTACTATGAATATCAGTTTCGAATTTTTTCCACCCAAAACACCCGAGGGCGCCCAGAAGTTACGTACGGTACGTGCAGAACTGGCCGCGGCCAAACCAGAATTCATCTCTGTTACGTACGGTGCGGGGGGCAGCACGCAGGACGGGACCTTAGCCACTGTCAAGGAGATTTTGGCAGCCGGTATAGAGGCGGCCCCTCATTTGTCGTGTATTGGCTCACAACGCGAATCGCTGCGCAAACTGCTGGTCGATTTCAAGGACGCAGGTATCCGACGGATTGTTGCTTTGCGGGGCGATTTACCCTCCGGCATGCTGGAGATGGGTGACCTGCGCTATGCCAACGAACTGGTCAGTTTTATCCGTGAGCACACCGCAGACCACTTCAAGCTGGAAGTGGCGGCCTACCCGGAAATGCATCCGCAGGCCAAAAGCCCGGCGGCTGATTTGGACGCTTTTGTAAACAAGGTCAACGCAGGTGCAAACTCGGCCATCACGCAGTACTTTTACAATGCGGATGCGTATTTTGAGTTTGTGGACAGGGCAGCGGCCAAAAGTGTTCATATTCCAATCGTGCCGGGCATCATGCCGATTACCAACTACAGCCAATTGGCACGGTTCTCTGACGCCTGCGGCGCCGAGATTCCCCGCTGGGTCCGTGTCAAGCTCCAAAGCTTTGGTGATGATCGGGATGCCATTCGTGCGTTCGGGCATGAGGTTGTTCTGAAGCTGTGCCAGCGTTTGATCGAAGGCGGCGCCCCCGGCCTGCATTTTTACAGCATGAACACCTCAGGCCCATCCCTCGGTCTGTTGCGAGATCTTAATCTGATGTAAACCAGTGGATGCCATGTTCGGTGACGATGGCATCCAGCGGTTGGTCATGCGGTTCAGGGGACCATCCCTCATGGGCCTGACAGGCAAATGCGATGCCTATTTTCAAGGGTCTGTCATGCGCTTGATAGTTGGCCAGCGTACGGTCAAACCAGCCGCCGCCGTACCCTAGCCGGTAACCGCCGGCGTTAAAACCAACACAGGGAATCAGCAGGGCCTGTACCTCCAGCGGGACCACGCTGGCGGGCACATCAATGCCATACCTGCCCGCCACCAGAGGATCCCCCGGGGCCCAGTGCGCAAATACCAGACGATCATCCACCCCACACACTGGCAAGGCCCAATCGATGCGAAACGCGTCAGCCACGGCAGCGTCGTATAAGGTGCTTAAACCCACCTCCCCCTTGATAGAAATATACGTAGAAACCCGGCGCAAGCACTTATTTTTTAGTACATTGAACAGGTGATCACAAATACTTCGCTCCCACTGGGCACGTTCTGATGCGCCAATGGTCATACGGTTTGAGAGCAAGGTTGCGCGGATCGTTTTTTTATCAAAAGCCATAGGCGGAAAGTACCACGGATGTTTGTTTTCAGAGCCCTAAAACTTCGCTGGAGTAAGTATATGCTGAGCGTGATGTACAGCGGCGCAGTGCTGGGTTTTTGCTGTCTTGCGCCCTCTGTCTCACACGCCGACTACAAGGATGATGCCGTGCTGGCAGCACGTGATGCCTTTCGCGCTGGCGACGGCGCCAAGTTTGAACGATATGCCGCCATGGCTGGCGAAGGCCACATCATGCAGCCGTATCTGGAGGTATGGCGATTCAAATTAAGCTTAAGCGATAAAAAAGCTCCGTGGCCAGACGGCACCGTCAATGCCATTCTGGATCGCAACAGCCCCTCATTGGCGGCTGAACAGCTTCGCCGGGAATGGCTGTTGCAACTGGCCAAACGCGAGGACTGGGCTCAATTCAAAATTCAATGGAACAAGCTGGTGACCCGGGACGATCCCGGCCTGCAATGCCTGCAGCTGGCCTCTGATCTGGCTGACAGCAAAGATGTCATGGCCAACGCCAGGCCCATGTTGCTAAGCCCCAAGGAATTACCGGAAGCCTGCGTACTCTTGGGCGAGCGATTACTCAACGCGGGCAAGCTGAGCATCGATGACTTGATGATACGGGTTCGGGTGCTGGTTGAGGCCAATCAAAAATCGACTGCGCGTAAAGTCTACGACTACATGGTTGACAAAGACCCGGCTCACGCACGGACCATAGACGGGCAATTTGACAACGCCTACGATAAACCCTCGATTTTTTTGAGTCGACTGTCAGCCCGTCCGAGCACTGCCATGCAAGAACTGGCGGCCATCGCAGTGGCGCGGATCGCACGTGACACACCTGATGAAGGGGCCCGCTGGATCACAGAGCAACTGGACAACAAACTCTCGGACAGCATCAAAAGCTGGGCATGGTCTGAGGTTGCCCTGAATGCGGCCCGCAAATGGCATCCAAAAACGCTGGAGTGGTATGGTAAAACCACAGCCGACTCACGCAGCGACGAGGCCAATGAGTGGTACGTTCGCGCCGCCTTGCTCGCCAAGAACTGGCCCACCGTACAACGGGTGATAGAGGCCATGCCGGTAGCACAACGGGGGGACGCCACCTGGACCTACTGGCTGGGGCGTGCCAAAGAGTCCCAAGGGGATGTAGAAGGTGCACGCAAACAGTATCTGCAGGCCGCCAATCCATTTACTTTTTATGGCAAGCTCAGTCTCGAAGAGCTGGGCATCCCCACCAAACTACCTCCACCGGCCCTGCCTGTCACTCAGGCTGAACTCAAAGCAGCTGGAGCAACGCCCGGCTTTCAACGGGCCTTGGTGTGGTATCAGTTGGGACAACGTACCGAGGGGTTTCGTGAATTTAACTTCACCCTCACCGGGCTCAAAGACAGGCAACTGCTGGCCGCCTCGGAATGGGCCAAACGCAATGAACTCTATGATCGCGCCATCGCAGCAGCCGACCGTACCGTGGGCGAACACGAGCCCGCGCTGCGTTACCTGACGCCCTACCGCGACGTCATGCAGGCGCAAAGCGCACAAACAGGTGTGGACGAAACCTGGGCATACGGCCTGATTCGTCAGGAGTCGCGTTTTGTTACCGTAGCCCGCTCCGGCGTGGGGGCCAGCGGCCTGATGCAACTGATGCCCGCTACCGCGCAACTGGTGGCCAAAAAAATAGGAATGGCTGATTTTACAAAAGACAAAGTCAACGACATCAACGTCAATCTGCAACTGGGCATGAGCTATTTACGCATGATGATGGACCAACTGGACAATTCGCTGGTTCTGGCCTCTGCCGGTTACAACGCAGGCCCCAATCGCCCGAAGGCCTGGATGACCCGACTGCCCCTGGGCCAAACCGTCGAAGGGGCTATCTTTGCAGAAGCCATCCCTTTTAACGAAACACGTGATTACGTCAAAAAAGTATTGTCTAATGCGACGCTCTACGCCGCCTTATTAGAAGGGAAACCCCAATCATTGAAGGCGCGATTAGGCATTATTACGGGTCGTGGTGGACTTAGCTCCGCATCCGTTGAAACAAACGAATAAGAAAGACTATGCCGTACCAAAACATACTGCTCATCGGTGGATCGGGTTTTGTAGGATCGTACATTGCCGCAGAACTGGCCAAACGTGGCAAACACGTCACAGTCCCGACCCGCCGTCGCGAACGTTTTAAAAAACTCATCACCCTACCCACCGTCGATATGGTGCAGGCCGATGTGCACGATGAGGCTCAATTGGCAAGGCTGATGGCCGGTCACGATGCAGTCATCAATCTGGTGGGCATTTTGCAAAGTGATCGCGGAACACCTTACGGCAAGGCCTTCAAAAAAGCGCATGTGGATTTACCCGCAAAAATCGTATCGGCCGCCAAAAAGACAGGTATCCAGCGCATCGTTCAGATCAGTGCTTTGGGCGTCACAGATACAGGCGGTGCCAGCATGTACCTGCGCTCCAAATCTGACGGCGAACAAATTGTCAAAAAAAGCGGGCTGGACTGGACTGTCTTCAGACCCTCGGTCGTGTTTGGCCCGGAAGACAAATTCCTGAACATGTTTGCCTCGCTGGCCCGCATGGTGCCCGTATTGCCGCTGGCTGGCGCTCATGTGCGTTTTCAACCCGTGTATGCCGGTGATGTAGGCCGTGCCGTGGCCAACTCGCTGGATAATGTCAGCACCGTCGGCAAAACTTATGATCTGGCTGGCCCCACTGTGTACCGATTACGCGATCTGGTGAGATTTGCAGCGGCCGCCAGCGGCCATCCACGCCCGGTATTCAACATGCCCGGACCATTTGCCTACCTGCAGGCGCTGGCCATGGAGTGGCTACCGGGGGAGCCGTTAATGAGCCGCGACAACCTCGATTCGATGACCGTCGACAATATCAGTACCAAACCTGTGGCACCCGAACTGGGTATCACCCCCACACCCCTGGAGCCGATTGCGGCTCAATACCTGGTACCCGCACAACTGCCGGGCGAATACGACCGCTTCCGAGGGAAGGCACACCGCTAATCTTGTGGCTGTTGTCATACCCGCATCTCCCATGAACCGGTAGAATATCGGGGATTACCTCGAATACAGACCCCGCGACAGGCCAAACAATCGATTGAGCCTGTCGCGGGGCCTTTTACTGTTTT
>DAITMV010000066.1:0-15006 GCA_036834985.1 Burkholderiaceae bacterium
GGCCAAAGTGAACCACCAAACCATGAACCTGCCCCGCTGGCGTATTGAGCTGACAATGCAAAATGCCGCGCTGCTCCAGTTGATGGTCAGAGACATCCCGGTTCAGCCGCCATTCAATCGGGAATCGGGACAGCAGCGCATTGCCGTGATGACCATGCCGGTAAAACGCATTCAGGCCGTAGGCGCTGTGATAGGCCGACCGGGAGGCATCGCGATCGGCGTGGCGCGCCAAAAACTCATGTTGAGGCTCCACCGGCCAGTCCTCAAACCGGCGGGCATGGCCATGGTGCAAACCTTGCACCTCCTGCAAAAAAATCAGGTCTGGGTTCAGGTTGTGTAAACGCTCTCGCAGGGCGTGAATAGTCAGTTTGCGTTGACGCAAACCCAACACGCCTTTGTGGATATTGTAGGACGTCAAAAGCACTGTCTGGGCGCCATAAATTCCGGGGTTTTAACCATAACAAATTTTGCAGGCTTGTTCGCACCTTTTCGCCGACACCACAAAAGCAGTGGCTTTGTTCAGCCAGCAGTCGCCCAAATTCTTACGGTTTCTTATGCCTATAAGATATTTAAATCAATTACTTGAGAGTAATGAGAAAATATTTTTAACAATTTAGAACATTGAGCGCGCAATGTCGGCCAAAATCCGACACACGCAAGACAATGCTGCGGTCTTCCTGCTGACGTACCCGACTTACCCCTTACTTTTTTATTTTTCTCACACAATGACCGACGCCGACCCAGACAGTTAGACGCCAGTCCATGGAGCACTTGATCATGGCCACACCTCTTGACCCCATCACCCAAAACAACCTGAGCGATCAACTGACAGCGCTCATCGCATCGACCACCCCTTATTTTGCAGACATCGGTGACAACGCCGCCTTCGCCATCCTGGCTGGCAAAGACGATGCCACCAACACGCTGGCCATCATCAATGCCAATGCCGCGCATTTGTCCGCAGGTGCCGGCCCGAATGCGGACCTCCTGGCACGCTATACCCAAGACCTTGCCAACACCGTGACCGCCGCAGCCGGCGCTCAAAACATCGTGACGGGCGGGTTCCCCGAAGGCCAGGGCGTTGTCACCGACCTGACCGGTGCAGTGACCCACAGTACCTTGCAGGACACCGTGACGCATTTAACGGCAGGGCTTACCGATGGCGTGTCCCAGATCACCGGCTCAGCCGCCGATGGCGTGCTGGGAATCTATGCCTCGGCCGTGACAACTTACCCCCCAACACCGCAGGCATTGTGGACAGTGTGGTGACGCTGGTGGACAGCATCCGCGATGCGGTCATCGGCAATCATGGGGTTTTGACTCAGGTCGCAACGACAGTAGGTGGCGCCTTGGGCGACGTTGTAGATGTGGTGCAAGCTGCCGTCAATACCGTCTCAGGGACGCTGACGGTTGTCACAACCGATGTTGCCCACACCATATTGCCAGCCGTATTCCCGATCGTTGAGGGGGTGGTAGCCGATGTCTCCACCATCGACTTTGTAGGCATCGTCGGACTGGTGCAAGGCCCTGTGAATAGCGGAGCCCCTCAGGTGGAAAACGGTCTGGCCAACGCCTTGCTGTCGGTCAACGGTACCGTCAACACGGCGCTGGGCACGGTCATTCCTGGACTGAGCAGCGTCCCTGGCAACGTTCATGGCGCGCTGGCCATGGCCTTAGACCCTCTGTCGACCCAACTACACAGCATTTCCAGCACGGTGGCCGGTCTGCACATTCCTCCCTCAACCTCAGGGCTTCCTCCCACAAGCTTGCCCGGAGCCGGCTTGCCAGGCGCCTGATCTGTGTTTACAACGTGATTTTGCTATAACATAGATTTACAATAAGACATAAGATATTGAAAAAATTTATATTTTTATTCGCATGAATTCTTTAAACGCGTCGGACGTTATTCGGCAAAACAATCTGGCTTATTTGCTGCATGCCCGGGCGTTGTTGCGAACGGACCGGGTACAGGCGATCAAACAACTGCGCATCAGTTCGGAGATTGCCGATACCCTGGTTTACTTAACCGCCCATGAGCTGCTGGAGATTGCGTACTCCAACCTGCTGATGTGTCGCTTTTTACCGCACGACCATGACACGACGGGCTTAACCAACAAGCACTTTCCAAACACCAACACCGCCCTGTGACCCTACTTGGGGCTGCGCCAATAGGCGCTCAACCGGGTGATTGCCTCGCCGTTGCTCGGGCTAAAACATCGGTCAACCGCCGCTTGCACAGGCAGCCACTCATATCGCACATGCTCACGCTCGGCCAACCGGATCGCGGTATCGCGCGGCACACACACTGAAAACCAGTGCTCGGTATTGCGACTGACAGACGGTGCATAGCGCCAGCGCCACTGCGGGTAAATTTCGTATTCAATGTGATGCGTCCAATCGACCAGAGTCATCAGGGGCGCAGGCGAGTCGGGCGGCAAATCCCGGTACAACACGCAACCGGCGGCTTCGATGCCGGTTTCCTCGAACAGTTCTCGGTGGGCGGTCAGCGCAAGGGGTTCTTCAAGCGCATCCTTGCTACCGGTGACCGATTGCCAGAAGCCAGCCCGATCGGCACGCTCAATGAGCAGCACCTGCAGATCAGGGCTGTGGATAACCACCAAGACCGACTCAGGGATTTTGAAAGACAAAGCGGTTGCTCCCATAGTGAATGGAGCTATTGTAGATGAGCCGCCTTGCGGCCCAGAGACAGATGATTACAAAAGCATGGCTTTATTGAGCATTTCCATCACTACGGTATCACTGAGGCGCCCTTCTCTTGATTTCTGAACGAGAATTTTGATGAGCGCCTCACACAAAGCGCTGACCCCCATCAAATCGAGCACGGTAGAACCACTCTCAAACGTTGCGAGCGTTTGTCGCAAGGCCTCTACGGCGGACAGGTCGGTGGTCGCCCCCTGGATTCGCGTCGAAGACAAGGAGGGGAACGAGGCAAATGGCGACCGAGCATCCAGACAATGCGCCGCCATATCAAGCGCTTTTTCGATGTCACGGGCGATCTTGTCGGTGAACAAGCGCCTGCCATTGATCAGGTGGCTGATGTCACTGTTATGCAGATTAAGGCGCTCAGCCAAAGTTTGCTTGGAACCGCGAGCCGATGTGGCAATAACCAGATTGTGTCGTCGTATTGCCTGAAGGCTGTCTGAAACGCGCTGCTTTTTCATGAGGATAGTGTCTCTGCCATACTGCAACCAACCCATACACATCGCATTGGGCCGGGCTTGATTCTTTTTTTTCAATTATTTTTGATTGTAATAAGAAGCCACACGCTGCATGAATTTATAAACTTTGTAAAAAACCAAATTGCAAAAAACAATTAAAAAACGATAGCTTTGAGGGCCTGAAAAGGCAAATTAGGCGTGTACTGACCACCCATTCGGGGTACATTTGTGTGGATGAGTCGGTGTTTCCAAGGAATTGGGTAGTAATACTTTTTAGGCTGTCACTGAAATTTAGCTCCAAATTTCCAAAATTAAAACCCGTGCACATAAAAAAAGCCCCGGTCTTGACCGAGGCTTTTTGAAGGGCGTGTATAAACGCTTGATCAGCCGACCGACCCATCAGCAGTTCCGTCAGACAGGCTTTTGCTCCACATTGCGCAAACGGATATGCAACTCCTTGAGCTGCTTTTCGTCCACGGGGCTCGGAGCGTGTGTCAGCAAACACTGGGCACGCTGTGTTTTGGGGAATGCGATCACGTCGCGAATCGACTCAGCACCGCTCATCATCGTCACAATGCGGTCCAGACCAAACGCCAGGCCGCCATGTGGAGGCGCGCCGTACTGCAAGGCATCGAGCAGGAAGCCAAACTTGGCCTGCGCTTCGTCAGCGTCAATTTTCAGTGCACGGAACACCTTGCTTTGCACCTCTTCGCGGTGAATACGAACCGAACCACCGCCCAGCTCCCAGCCGTTCAAGACCATATCGTAGGCCTTGGCAATACAGGCACCGGGATTGGTCTCCAGCCAGTCTTCATGACCATCTTTAGGACTGGTGAAGGGGTGGTGACAGGCCACCCAGCGGTCACCTTCTTCGTCGTATTCAAACATGGGAAAGTCCACCACCCACAGCGGCTTCCAGGCCTCTTCAGCCAGGCCATTGGCCTTGCCAAACTCGCTGTGGCCCACCTTGATACGCAGTGCACCGATAGCGTCGTTCACCACCTTCGCTTTGTCGGCACCAAAGAAAATCAGATCGCCGGTTTGGGCGCCGGTGCGCTCCAAAATGGCGTTGACGGCCACATCATGCAAGTTCTTGACGATAGGCGACTGAAGCCCGTCACGTCCTTTGGTGATGTCATTGACCTTGATCCAGGCCAAGCCCTTGGCGCCATAGATGGCAACAAACTGGGTATAGGCATCGATTTCTGAACGAGGCATGGCACCGCCGCCCGGTACACGCAAGGCAACCACCCGACCTTTGTCCGAGTTCGCGGCACCGGCAAACACCTTGAAATCAACGTCTTTCATCACGTCGGTCAGCTCGGTGAACTCCATCTTGACTCGCAAGTCTGGCTTGTCCGAGCCATAACGATGCATGGCGTCCGAATACAGCATGACCGGGAAGGGATTGGGCAGATCGATGTTCATGGTGTCCGCAAACACCTTGCGGATCATGCCTTCGAACATGTCGCGGATTTCCTGCTCGGTCAGAAACGAGGTTTCAATATCGATCTGGGTAAATTCAGGCTGACGGTCGGCGCGGAGGTCTTCATCACGGAAGCACTTGGTGATCTGGTAATAGCGATCGAACCCGGCCACCATCAGCAGCTGCTTGAACAGCTGGGGCGATTGGGGCAAGGCAAAAAACTGGCCCGCATTGACGCGAGAGGGCACAAGGTAATCGCGTGCGCCTTCGGGGGTGGATTTGGTCAGCATGGGGGTTTCTACGTCGATAAACCCGTTGGCATCGAGAAACTTGCGAACCGCCATCGTGACCTTATAGCGCAACATCAGGTTTTTCTGCATCTGCGGACGCCGCAGGTCCAGCACGCGGTGAGTCAGGCGTGTGGTCTCGGACAGGTTGTCGTCATCGAGCTGGAAAGGCGGCGTAACAGACGCATTGAGCACTTCAACCGAGTGACAGAGGATTTCGATCTGGCCACTCTTGAGGTTGGCATTCTCGGTGCCCTCGGGGCGATTGCGGACCAGCCCTTCAAGGCGGATGCAAAACTCATTGCGCAGCGATTCGGCCACGGCAAACATATCAGCCCGGTCTGGGTCACACACCACCTGCACCAAGCCTTCGCGGTCGCGCAGATCGACAAAAATCACGCCACCATGGTCGCGGCGGCGATGTACCCAACCACACAGGGCGACGGTTTGACCAAGTTGTTCGCGGGACACTTGTCCGCAGTAATGTGTACGCATGCTCATTATTTTGACTGGTTGATTGGGACCGCGGCCGGAGCCACAACACCCATGGAAACAATGTATTTCAGCGCATCGTCAACGCTTAGGTTTAAGGGGCGAATGGCGTCGGCCTGTACCATCAGTACAAAGCCTGCCGTCGGATTGGGGGCCGTCGGGATAAATACCGACAGAGCGGCGTCGGGCTGCGCCTGTCGAATCACGGCAGGGGCATCACCGGTGACAAAACCGATGGACCAGCTTCCAGGATGTGGATAAGGTACCAGCACAGCCTGACGAAACGCTTGGCCGGAGGAGCTGAGCAGGGTATCAGACACCTGCTTGACGCTACCATAAATAGAATTGAAAAACGGAATGCGCCGCAACAGCCCTTCCCACCAACGGATCAGGCGCTGACCAATAAAATTGGCAGCCAGCAAACCGGTCAACACCACGACCAGCGCAGTGAGCAACACGCCCATGCCCGGCACGTAAAAACCAAACAATGCCTTCGGTTGCCACTGGTCGGGCAACAGCAGCAGGGTTTGATCCATAGTACTGACAATCGCATTGAGCACCCACAGCGTGATCGCCAGAGGAACCCAGATCAGCAAGCCGGTGACCAGATATCGTTTCATGAGATCAGCAGGCAGGGCAGCCACCTGTTCCACATGCGTGCGCACTGGATGCGGTCTGGCTGGACGGCGCGGGCGACTCGGACGCTGCGGCCGTAGACGCAGCACCGGCGGCAGGCCCAGCGGCTGGCGCTGTGCTGGCTGCACCGCCTTTAAAGTCGGTGGCATACCAACCCGACCCCTTGAGCTGAAAGCCTGGTGCCGTCAGTTGTTTTTTAAACGCTTGCGCCTGGCAGGCAGGGCAAACCGTCAGCGGTGCGTCGCTGATTTTCTGCAAAACATCTTTTTGGTGACCGCACGACTCGCAGCGGTAGGCGTAAATGGGCATGACTTCGCTCCATATAACTGAACTTAACCCTTAATTATAACCGGGAAGCTTGTTTAACAACCAGACCATTACCGTTGCAGGCCAACTCACATCTTGCGCATGGTGGCGTACACGCCCTCAGCACTGTCTGTCGCTTCCAGCCGAAAGGCTAATCCAACGCCGGAGCGTTTTTGACTGTCTGAACGGTCATACACCCGGAACGACGTCGGCATATAAGACGACGCCTCGTTCAGGATATCGTCAATCTGTTGGGTGAGCCGATTCGCCGACGATCGCCCACACTCTGTCTGCAGGCGGCTTGCCAGCTTTTGCAGTGACACCAGAACATCAACCCTGGCCGCCACGTCTACCCGCAACTCAAAGCGCTGTGCAAAGGTAAGCATCGGTGTTTTATGCTGGCGCACCATATTTAAAAAAGCCGCCAGCTCATCAGATACCGCCTGTAAATCGGTTTTTTTGGCCTGCGCTGCCTTAGACACTACCCAAGACTCCCAAGCATCCACAATCGACCGTTTAAAATCATCAAATGATTGATGTTCGATCTCAAAAAACGATACGGCCAGCAAACGACCATTGTGACGAACCGTATCGTGCCGGATGGTTCGCCCTTGGGATAAAAACTCAACCCCTATCGCTGCCACATCCCCGGCAACCATGCCTTGCAAGTAATCGGGCTGACTCGGTTGCTGCATACGCACTCCGATCCGCGCCCCTGCGCCAGCCCGCATGAGGGCTCCGCCGTAACGACGCTCAACTTGCAAGCTTCCATTGGCATCCTCATACCGCCGACGAATAGCTGACTGATAGTTCAAACCCACGCCCGCCGAGGCAAACGCTTTAAAAGAGGCGGGCCCGACAGACGCCGTTACATCGCTGGACACTTCATGGGCAGTGCGGTCTTCGTCGAGTGATCCGATCTGGTTGACCGACAACTCCGGATAGCGGGCCAGCAGCATTGTTAACAACTCGCCAGGCAGATACTCAGTGGCAGGCTTAGCAAATACATCCTGAACCATCGCTTTGAAGCGTTGCTTCATGACCCCTTCTTTGCCTCGCAGCCTAAGCATGCGAAGGGTGGCTCCGCTGGAACTAAAAACCTCTCGCCCATATGGAATGGCGTTAAGCCCACACCCAAGGGTTGCAAACCCCCAATGAGGTCCAACACCGACACCTCCCCCCACTTGCCCAGACTTGATGCACTGCGAATACAAACTTAATTCCATATTGTAAGGCGGCATGGCCAATTCAAGACCCGCTTGGCGGGAATAGCCCAATCTGCAATCAGCCCACACCCGAAATACCAACCCGGTAGCCAATTGGCTAAATAGCGTAGTGATGCCTTTTGTATGTCCACCCACGCTACCGCCACCATATAACTTGAGCCGTGACGCTCCCTGAATATGATCAATCACACGATGAAAAGCGCTTATCACGGTTTGACGACTCACCTGATCAACGACCACCGGCTCAGCCTGACTATCATCACAGTCAGCACCGAAAACCCCTTCCCGCAACATGCGAAGCGGTGTTTTTTTTATCATCGGCATTAAAAAGCGTGCCAGTCGGGAAGGACGTGAAGCCCGATCGGCCCACTGACCGGCCTTGCGAATGCGGGCGTCAATCTCCATAAAGGGGCTGTCAGGTTCTGTAGAGAACAAACCATTCCGAACGGCATTGATGGCCCACAGGTGTTGTGCATGGGTTGTAGCGTCCCCGGCCCATTGCGCACAAATACCAACAATCGCGCAAGCGGCCGGGTTACGCTGATGACGCGCATCGTTGAGCAACTCCACAAGATTGGCACGGAAGGGACGATGCGCAGTGGCCTCATTCAGAAATAAGGCTGCGGTCATTAAAACCCTCAACGACTCGCACTCAGACGCTGATAACCC
The DNA here is from genome assembly GCA_036834985.1 of Burkholderiaceae bacterium. Taxonomy (GTDB): domain Bacteria; phylum Pseudomonadota; class Gammaproteobacteria; order Burkholderiales; family Burkholderiaceae_B; genus DAITMV01. The sequence continues at coordinate 8,222 of DAITMV010000066.1, forward strand.
AGCGTTTTCACTTCCATCGAGAGGCTCTACCCCCAAACGCTTAAGTGCATTAAAACTATCCAACCCAGTGGGGGTTGTTGCCAGATGCATCAGTACCGCATAGGCAGCCTGCTCAGACAGGGCCAACAGTTGTCCTTGGGATATGCCTCGATAGGCTTTTTCAAAAGCCGACACAGGGTCCAGCTGTCTAAGCGTCCTTACAATTCGCGCTGGGTCAATATCCGGTTTAACACCTGGGGCCATTAACGCCACGTGTAAGGCTTGCATCAGTGTCGCTGCATGCAAGGACGCATCACCTGCCCCTATACCGGCCCCCTTAAACGCGTCGCCCAGCCCATGGGCAAGCTCCAGATCGCGCGTTGGCAAGTCGCTTACAGTCTGTTCACAGCAATCCTGAACACGTTGCTCGAAGCGGGTCGCCCTTTGAGCCTCATTTTGCTCTGTCTCGCGCACGCGACACAGATCGAGTACAGGAGGCGGGGGGCTTTTGTCAGTAGGAATACCATGACGGGAATCCTTTCGGTCCGTCGGATTGGACACAGGGTTAATGATGCGCTTGGTCTGATCAACTGTTTTTGAACTGGAGAACAAGGCATTGCCTATGGTTAAACGCTGCGCCCCCCATTTCATAGGCCCTAACCCCGTGCTATCTAAGGCAATACGCGCGCCCAGTGAAGAGCCATCGCTTGTCAGTGCATCTGAGTGATTGATTTGCCGACTTCTAAAGGTATCCAGCGCTATAACGATTTGTTCTAGTTGCGCTCGACTATGAAGAAACTGCGCCCCTCTGGACAACCGCCCCCGTTCAATCAGGTACGCGAGCTGACGGTCTACAGCGACATCATTCGCACCAGGATGCGCCTCGCACCATGCACGCATCTGGGCATACAGATACACCACCGCACATCGCCCGATACCGACGCGACTTAACAACAACGGGAGACGCTCGGGAGTATCCACGGCCTGCCCTGCATGGGTCTGCATATGAACTGTCAGTACCTCGTGCGCTTTATCAATGGCGTTCGCTCGTAACAAGGCTCCTTCAAAGGGCAGCGCCCATTGAGTAATGGGAATAACGGTCACGTCGCCGTGCGAGTTACGGACAGTCAAGGCAATACCTCGTGCACAAGGACGGTGATCGTCCAAACACAGGGCATCAAAATCGCGGATCTCCTGACACGACTCTACCACCATGCCGTCACCCAGACTGAGAGGTTCACCCCGTACCTGCGCTTGATTCCAGGCCTTTACTAATTGATCAATAATCGGGATGTCTTTTGTACTTTTTCCGATATGGGCCAACGGAGATACCGCCTGAAAGACGCCCCGTTTGAGTTTGACCGATGCATTGAGGAAATCACGACATTGGCTCCATTCGGATGGAGACTGCCCAACAATGCAATCCATCGGTACAGGCTGCCTGGTCGGGGTGGCGTCCGCAAACCACTCAATCTGATTAGCATGAATCGACGGCACGCCATAACGATTTAACGATGAATTCACTGAAACCGTGTGACCGAGGCTTGAGGCATATCGGGCCGATGCAACCAGCGGTAGCTGTTTGTTCTGAACGGTCGGAGGGCAGCTTGGATCAAGGTCGTACTCAACACGCTGAGCAAAACCTTGGATCCGCCTCCACAGCGCCGATGAGCGGGTGGCAACCTCTGGATCCAGGGATTCATTAATAACGGGGATGGGTTGTCGAGCAGACAAACAGGCCGCTACCTGTACGGGGATGCCGGGCGCACCATGAATACCGGCCAAAGACATAAATACACGACAGAAAAAAACAAGGCGCGATTATGAGCAGAGGTCGGCCATTGAACAAACAAAAAAAAGATATAAACAAAACAAGAATTTATATAAATGACTTCGAGAAGCCTTTGAAACGCTCATGCACTTACACGAGGGCACACAGGCAAAAAAAACCGCCTTGCGGCGGCTTTCAATCTGATTCTTATTATTGTTGTTGCTATGTGTACCTTGATGTAACGGCACATTCTCCCTTGGTTTTTCTCGGTCGTATGTTTGATACTGCCATCAGGCCCCAGCGGTTTCAAAACGGTTGGCGCGTTTGAAGGTACCCAGATCGTTAAACCGCACACCGTTCTCACGCATCACCTGATGGCCCACTTTGGCGTACATCTGGCGGATGTAAAACGGGTCACGTACTACAAAGTGATGCATGCCGTGAGTGGAGCCAAAGTTAAAACAGAACAGGTGGAAGGGAATAAACGCCCAGTGAGTCAAAACCTGACACTGCTGAACCACGTTACCGTCTTCAATATCACCGTAGTAGTGCATGTTCGAGCTGATGAAATTCAGGCTGAAGCTGCGCAGGATATTCGGTGCAATAAAGGCAATCACGACTTTATTGAGCAAGGGAACATACTCTTGCACCATATGTGGCCAAGGGACCTCGATGCCAACAACGCCTGCAGCCAGGGTCACGCCCCAGTACACGGTAAACGCATGCCAGATGGCCCAAAAGGTGGTGGCCAGCGGCAGGTTACCGATAAAGCCCAGGCTGATGGCCCGCAGCGCCACCGCACGGTTCGGCATCTGGTTTAATCGCAGCACCACACCCAGGTTGGTATCCAGCGTCATCACCAAACGTTTGAGGCTCCACTTTTCACCATTGGTGATGGCACGCTCTTCGATGTCGTTGTTCATGCCGGAGTGTTTGTGGTGGTGCAGGTGAATCTTGCGACGGAACCACGGGTTGATGGTGTTTGGACGGGCCACCCAGACCAGCGCCATCATCAGGTTATGCATAAAGGCATTTTTGCGAAAGTACATGGAGTGGATCAGGTCATGCTCCAGCTCATGGGTAAAGCTCGCAAAAATGGCGGCCAGTGGAATCGTGGCATGCCAAGGCATCATGCCAAACCGGGAGGCATAGGCCGGAGCTCCCATCGCCGCCAGAGATACCAGCAAAATCCCCATGCCGATGGCGTCTTGATGCTTCAGAATAGGGTAGTCTGCTCGCAGACGGTCGCCTTCGGTGATCAGCGCGGCCTTGATACGGGCAGCGCGCTGGGCATCTACCGGGTTCACGTGATTGAGTTTGATGCGGGATGTCGCACCCGCTTTTGCCGAATGGTCTGGCTTTATTGTAGATTCTTGCATTATGCGTCCCCGTTAGGTTCATTGTTGTATGACTGTATTGTGAACACATGATCGACAAGCCACTTGATTCACACCGCCAATCAGTTGGCATCCCACGCCAAAATGACAAGGCCACGGCGTTGGCCTCGTGGATGACCGCCCTGCACCGCTACCTGTGCTCGGTTCAGGTGGATGCGGACGCCTTGTTTCGCGAGGTGGGGCTTGATCCGGCGGTTATGCAAAACGCTGAAGGCCGTTACCCGGTGGTACTGACAACGGCTCTGTGGGAAAAAGCCGCCGCCGTCACTCAGGATGAGGCCTTGGGTCTCAAAGTGGCCAGAAATATCCGTCCAGGGACCTTTCACGCCCTGGGGTATTCGGTGATCGCCAGCCCCACATTACGCAGCGCGTTTGAGCGCATGCAAAAGTTTTTCCTCCTGGTCAGCGATGCAGGCGTACTGACACTCGAGGAAAAAGACACCACCGTCATTCTGCATCTAGCCACCGACCCAAACTTCCCGCCCTCGATTTATTCGGTGGACAGCTTTTTGTCGCTGCTGGTGCATACCTGCTATGTGCTCAGCGGCAACGCCTGCAAACCGCTTGAAATATATTTGCGACGCAGTGCGCCCGATGAAGCAGCGCTACAAACCTTTCATAAAATGCTGGGCTGCCCAGTTCATTTTGACAGCCCCAACAACGAGTTGCTCATCGACCGGGAATGGCTGGATAAGCCCCTGGAAGGAGGCAATCCGCTGGTTGCTCAGCATCTGGACGAAGCAGCCGCCACGGCTGTGGCACGCATCAAGGTAGATACCCTGGCCGACAAAGCCCTTAAGTGGCTGTCTGACAAGCTCAAACAAGGCACATTAAGCGGTTCGATTGACGAACCTCTGGCTCAGCACCTGTGTATGAGCACCCGCAACCTGCAGCGCAAGCTGGCCGATGAGCACACCAGCATCACGGAGCTGGTGGATCAGGTACGCCAACAACACGCCAAAAAGCAGTTGCTGCATGGCCATGAACCGATCACTCAACTGGCATTTGACCTTGGATTTTCAGATCCATCGAGCTTTAGCAGAGCCTGTAAACGGTGGTTTGGTGTGAGCCCGTCTGAAATGCGGCAACACGCAGGCAAGGTCTGACGCCTACGAATGACCCACACTGGGGATTGCGATGACACACAACCTTCATTTAGATAGAGCCCTATTCAACCTTTTTGACAGATCGCCAACATGCAATTGCTCGACGAGCCGGCAGCCACCCGTATGACGCAGCGTCTCAAACAGGGCGACGTCGCCATCGATCAGCCTTTGCCGTGGGATGTGTATGACGATATGGGCCAGTTGCTGCTAACGCGTGGCTTCGTCATTCAAACTGCGTCCCAATTATCAGCGTTGATGGAGCGGGGGCTGTACATCGAAAAAAAGGAAGAACTGCCTGTTGCCCATTCGCATCGCATGGTGCACGTCTTTGCGATGTGCGACATTCTGGAGGACCGCCTGGACCGCACGTTGGCACAACGTGATCCGGACACGTTTACACGCAATATCGAGCGTATCGCACAAGAGGTGAGCCGGCTGTCGCGCGACCATTTTGATGCCACATTTGCCAACCGCCTGCTCACCAGCGGCGACAATTACGCGATCAGCCACCAACTGCACTGTGCAGTCTTTATCAGCCGGGTCCTGGGGCAGCTTCCACAGATCGATCCATCACGGCATCAGAGCATCGTCTGCGCTGCGCTCACGATGAACATCGGCATGATTACGCTACAAACCCAACTGCTGCATCAACGCGCCAGCCTGAACGCCACGCAAATGGACGGCATCAAGCGACACCCGATGCAGGGCCGTCATATGCTGGAATTGATGGGCGTCAAAGACCCCCTGTGGCTCCAGATGGTGGAACAACATCATGAACAACCCGATGGCTATGGTTATCCCACCGGGATGCGGGACCCCATCCTGGAAGCCTATCTTTTGCACCTGATCGACGTCTTTTGCGCAAAAATCTGCTCCCGCGGCTACCGACAGGCCATGTCCGCCAAACAGGCGGCCCAACAAATGTTTGCCCGTGAAGGAGGGTCGGCCCAATCACTGGCCTCTTTATTGATCAAGGAGGCTGGCGTGTACCCACCCGGTACGTTTGTGACCCTGTTTAACGGCGAGCTGGGGATCGTGATCAAACGGGGCGCCGATGCTGTCAGTCCGGTGGTCGCAGCCCTGCTGGATACCCATGGCCATGCCTACGCAGAGCCGGTGATTCGTCAATGCGGCGCCAAACCGCTGACGATTATTGCAACCCAAGACAAAGCGCGCGGCTGGGCCAAGATCAACCCGCAACAGCTGTGGCACCAATTCTGCGCGCTGCTTGTTGGTTAAGACATCAGAACAACACCACGCTGCGGATGGACTCACCCGTTTTCATCAACTCAAACCCTTCATTGATGCGCTCGAGGGGCAAGGTGTGGGTGATCAGATCGTCGATGTTGATTTTGCCGTCCATGTACCAATCCACAATTTTTGGAACGTCGGTTCGGCCTCGTGCCCCACCGAAGGCTGAGCCTTTCCATGACCGTCCTGTTACCAGCTGGAAGGGTCGCGTTGCAATTTCTTCTCCAGCCGCAGCCACACCGATGATAAACGACTGCCCCCACCCCTTGTGGCAACACTCCAGGGCCTGACGCATAGTTTTGGTATTACCGATGCATTCAAAACTATAATCTGCACCGCCATCGGTCAGTTGCACGATGGTATCAACGACGTTCTCCACCTCATTGGGGTTGATAAAATGCGTCATGCCGAATTTTTTCGCCAACTCCACACGCCCCGGATTGATATCGATTCCGATAATTTTATCCGCCCCCACCATTTTGGCGCCTTGAATCACGTTTAAACCGATACCGCCCAAACCGAATACCACCACATGAGCGCCAGCCTCTACCTTGGCTGAGAACACCACCGCACCAATGCCCGTTGTCACACCGCAACCGATATAGCACACCTTATCAAAGGGCGCGTCGCTGCGAATCTTGGCCAACGCAATTTCAGGCACCACAATATAGTTCGAGAAGGTGGAGGTACCCATGTAATGGAAAATGTCCTGCCCGCCCAGTGAAAACCGCGACGTGCCGTCGGGCATCAAACCGCGGCCCTGCGTCGCCCGGATTTTTTGGCACAGATTGGTTTTGCGTGACAGACAAAATTTGCATTCACGGCATTCCGGGGTGTAGAGCGGTATCACATGGTCGTCCTTGCGCAGGCTGGTGACACCCGGCCCCACATCCACCACCACACCGGCGCCTTCATGACCTAAAATAGCTGGGAAAATGCCTTCAGGATCCGCGCCAGACAAGGTGTAGTAATCGGTATGGCACACGCCGGTGGCTTTGATCTGAACCAGCACCTCCCCTTCGCGGGGGCCCATCAGATCTACATCCTCGATGGTTAATGGGCGGCCCGCACCCCAGGCAACTGCAGCTTTGGTTTTCATGAAAAAGACTCCAGACTATGCGTCGACAGGTGGTTGACAAGATGCACACTGTAGCGGATGTCTCGTAGCTTGTGGGGCCGCCCATTACTGTCCTTCTCGTTAGCACCTTTTGAAGTCTTCTTTCCTGCTTTGTCTCCTCACCATCAACCCTCTCAATTGCTCTCAGGCCGCTGCCATGTGAC
>DAITMV010000067.1:0-14443 GCA_036834985.1 Burkholderiaceae bacterium
CGGCCTGTTGACGGGTGTAGTCCAGAGAGCCGACCGCCGATATCGCCTGCAAAATAGGGCCGACTTCTTCGGTGCCACCGTTTTCAATGGCTTGGCGGATGCGTTCAGCCACCGCGGGCGATGCATGGTGCAAGGCGTGGATCAATGGCAGTGTGGGTTTGCCCTCCCGCAGGTCGTCGCCCACGTTTTTGCCCAAGGCGGCTGAGTCGCCGTCGTAATCGAGCACATCGTCAATGAGCTGGAAGGCTGTGCCGACCCGGTTGCCATAAATGCTCATGGCCTGTTCGACGGGGTCGCTTTGCTCGCCCAGCACGCAGGCCAGTTGGGCCGCCGCTTCAAACAGCTTGGCGGTTTTATACTCAATCACCTTGAAGTAGCTGGCCTCCGACACGTTCGGATCATTGCAGTTTAAAAGCTGCAGGACTTCGCCTTGAGCAATGGTATTGGTCGATTCAGCCAAAATGTCCATGACCCGCATCACGCCGACCCCCACCATCATCTGGAAGGCACGGGAATACAAAAAGTCACCGACCAGTACTGAGGCGGCATTACCAAAAGCGGCATTGGCGGTTTTACGGCCACGGCGCATGTCCGATTCGTCCACCACGTCGTCGTGCAACAGGGTGGCGGTATGGATAAATTCAACCACCGCCGCCAGCGTATGCGCCTTGTGCATCTGATCGTCGGGAAGGCCAATGGCTCGAGCCACCAGCAGCAGCAGGGCAGGGCGCAGGCGTTTGCCCCCGGCGCCAATGATGTAGTCACCGATCTGGTTGATCAGCACCACCTCTGAGCGCAGGCTGGTGCGAATGACTTGGTCAACCGCAGCCATGTCGGCAACGATTGGGGTCAACACGGACTTCAAGCTGGGTGCAACAGTGCTCATAGAACAAAGGAGTGCAAAAATAGGATCGGTGGATGCGAAAGGGTATGTACAGCCTGCCAGGCAGGCGCTGCGCCTGTACAGCCTCGCAGCCGCGTATGTTGCCATAATTCTACAAGCTGTGCCCGCGCAACACGGTTTGTCGCTTTAAGTTTTTGACTTCAAACGAAATTCCCTTCATAATGATGGGCTTCCCCGTAATTGTGCGTGGGAGTTTTCAAAGGTTAACTACAATGTATGCGGTCATAAAAACCGGCGGCAAGCAATATAAAGTTGCTGCAGGTGAAAAATTGAAAGTAGAACAGATACCAGCAGACATTGGCCAGGAAATCACCTTGAACGAAGTGCTCGCCGTAGGTTCAGGCGAATCCGTGCGCGTAGGCGCTCCACTCGTTGAAGGCGCCTCGGTCAAGGCTGTTGTGGTGTCTCACGGACGTCACGATAAAGTGAAGATCTTCAAAATGCGTCGTCGTAAGCATTATCAGAAGCGTCAGGGTCATCGTCAAAACTACACCGAAATTCGCGTTGAAGCTATCAACGGCTAATTAACGGCTAAGAGGTTCCAAAATGGCACAGAAAAAAGGCGGCGGCTCCACGCGAAACGGACGCGATTCAGAAGCTAAGCGACTGGGCGTCAAGGTCTATGGTGGTCAAGCCATCAATGCAGGTAGCATCATCATTCGTCAGCGCGGTACTCGTGTACACGCCGGTGACAACGTAGGTATGGGCAAAGACCACACCTTGTTTGCACTGGTTGATGGTCACGTCAAGTTTTCCGTCAAAGGCGCATTGAACCGTTCACTCGTTAGCGTTATTCCTGCTGCTGCAGAATAATTGTTGATGGGTGTACCCAGAGAGCCCTGCCCTCGCAGGGCTTTCGCATTTATACAGGTACAACATGAAATTTATCGACGAAGCCCTCATTGAGGTACACGCTGGTAACGGCGGAAATGGCTCGGCCAGTTTTCGTCGTGAAAAGTTTGTACCCAAAGGCGGTCCCGATGGTGGCGACGGCGGCCGTGGCGGTCACATCTACGCCGTGGCAGATCGCAACATCAACACCCTGATCGATTACCGCTTCTCACGCATGTACCGCGCTAGGCACGGCGAAAACGGACGTGGCGCCGATTGCTTTGGCGCTGGCGGCGAAGACATCGTGCTGCGCATGCCCGTCGGCACATCTATTGTCGATGAAGACACCGGTTTGCTGGTCGCCGATCTGACCTCCCACGGTGAGCAGGTGCTTATTGCCAAAGGCGGCGATGGCGGTATGGGTAACCTGCATTTCAAATCCAGTATGAACCGCGCGCCCCGCCAGTTTACGTACGGTAAACAAGGCGATGTCCGCAAGGTACGGCTTGAGCTCAAGGTGCTCGCCGATGTGGGTTTGTTGGGCATGCCCAATGCAGGTAAATCCACCCTGATTGCAGCGGTGTCCAACGCCCGCCCCAAAATTGCCGATTACCCGTTTACAACGCTGCATCCCAACCTGGGTGTGGTGCGCGTGTCGGCCGCTAAAAGCTTTGTGATCGCCGATATTCCTGGCCTGATCGAGGGTGCCGCCGAAGGCGCCGGTCTGGGCCATCAGTTTTTAAAGCACCTGGCCCGTACACGCCTGTTGCTGCATCTTGTGGACATTGCGCCGTTTGACGATTCCGTAGACCCTGTCCGCGAAGCGGTTGCGATTGTAGAAGAGCTTCGCAAGTACGATCCCGACTTGTGGGAAAAGCCACGTTGGCTCGTGCTCAACAAAATCGACATGGTGCCGCTCGAGGAGCGCAAGGCCCGGGTGGATGATTTTGTCAAACGATTCAAGGCCCAAACCGGCTGGGAAGGCGAAGTGCATCCCATCTCCGGACTGACGGGTGAGCATTGCCAGCAGCTGATGCAAACCATTCAGACCTGGTTGGCGGCCCGCGTGGCCGAAGAGCATCCAGAGATCGATATCCGCTTTGTTGAACAAGCCGCCGAGCCCAAGCCTGTTTTACCAGACGGGCTGATTGATGAGGGCCCACTCGTCATTCGGGATTCCGACAAACCTCACACTGCGTAAACAGCGCCATGACCACTGACCACCTCGATCCCTCCATCATCGGGTCTGCACAACGTATTGTCATCAAGGTAGGTAGCAGCCTGGTGACCAATAACGGGCAGGGCATTGATCGGGTGGCGATCTCTGACTGGGCGTCACAAATTGCAGCCTTGGTCAAAGCTGGCCGGCAGGTGGTTATGGTGTCCTCCGGTGCGATCGCCGAGGGGGTGCAACGCTTAGGCTGGAAGGCCCGTCCCAAAGAGCTACACGAATTGCAGGCGGCTGCGGCGGTAGGGCAGATGGGGCTGGCACGCATTTACGAGAGCTGTTTTGCCGAGCATGGCATTGTCACCGCACAGGTGCTGCTCACCCATGCCGACATGGCCGATCGTGAACGTTATCTGAATGCACGTTCCACCTTGATGTCGCTCTTGGGCATGCGAGTGGTGCCGGTCATCAACGAAAACGATACCGTGGTCACCGACGAAATCAAATTTGGCGACAACGATACCCTTGGCGCCTTGGTGACCAATCTGATCGAAGCCGATGCGCTGATCATCCTGACCGACCAAACCGGTTTATACACCGCCGACCCCCGTAAACATCCGGATGCGCAGTTTGTGCATGTGGCGCAGGCCGGCGAACCGGAGTTGGAACGCATGGCGGGCGGCGCTGGTTCCTCGGTGGGGACGGGCGGCATGATCACCAAAATCCTCGCCGCCAAACGGGCTGCGCGCAGCGGTGCTGGTACGGTCATCGCTGCAGGGCGTGAGCCGCAGGTGCTCGCCCGTCTGGCCCGGGGTGAGCCGATTGGAACCGAGTTGCGGGCCAGCATGGGGCGTCTGGCGGCTCGCAAGCAATGGCTGGCCGATCACCTGCAGTTAAAAGGGGCACTCACGCTCGATGCTGGCGCCATCAAAGCCCTGGTGGTCGAGGGTAAAAGCCTGTTGCCCATCGGCGTAACACACATCGCCGGAGACTTTATTCGAGGTGAGGTGGTGTCCATCCTCAAGCCTGACGGAACGGAGCTGGCGCGCGGACTGGTCAATTACTCCGCCACCGAGGCGCGCAAGATTGCGCGCCAGCCATCGTCACAGATCGAGGCCTTGCTTGGTTATATCGATGAACCAGAACTGGTCCATCGGGATAACCTCGTTATTTTATCGGCTGGTTAGACGACGGTCCCTCAGGGGTGTCCATCGGCGAGTTGATGATCTGCGCCAGTTCATCAATACGCCACATCTCCCCCGCCGGCAGGCGGCGCGGATCTTCCTTGTTAAACAGGTAACGCGCCAGCTCATTGAGGGCGCGCCTGTACACATCCCGCTTAAATTCGATCACGTTATCCAATGGCACCCAGAACTCATTCCAGCGCCACGCGTCAAATTCAGGATGATCAGTCGCCCTCAGGCTGACATCACTGTCGCGTCCGAGTAACCTGAGCAAAAACCAAATCTGTTTTTGCCCCTTATAACTTCCTCGCCATTCCCGACGAATCCAATGATCAGGCACGTCATATCGGAGCCAATGGCGCGTTCGCGCCACGATTTTCACGTGTTCGGGCTTGAGTCCAATTTCTTCGTGTAGTTCGCGCAGCATGGCCTGTTCCGGTGTCTCACCGTACTTGATTCCGCCTTGCGGAAATTGCCATGAATGCTCTTTTACCCGTTTCCCCCAGAACACCTGTTTTTTCGAGTTGACCAATATAATGCCGACATTGGGCCGGTATCCTTCCCGGTCCAGCATACAATACTCACCAGATTCTTTACAATTCCGCTCCATTATAAGCACCTGTAGGCATTTCACACTATGCGCGCCAGTCAATTTTTTCTAGCTACCCTTAAAGAAGTACCCGCCGACGCTGAAATCGTCAGCCATCAGCTCATGATGCGGGCCGGTATGATCAAAAAACTGGCGGGGGGTATCTACACCTACATGCCCGTCGGTTTGCGGGCCGTCCGCAAAGTCGAAGCCATCATCCGCGAGGAGATGAACCGCGCCGGGGCGATCGAATTGCTGATGCCCGCGGTTCAGCCCGCCGAGCTGTGGGAAGAATCGGGCCGGTGGAAAAAATACGGCCCCGAGCTCTTGCGCCTGAAAGATCGCCACGACCGCGATTTTGTCATCGGACCGACTCATGAAGAAGTCATCACCGATGTGGCTCGCCGTGACATCAAAAGCTATCGCCAACTGCCCGTGAATTTTTATCAGATCCAAAGCAAATTCCGCGACGAAATTCGTCCCCGCTTCGGTGTGATGCGTGGACGCGAGTTTGTGATGAAAGACGCCTACTCCTTCGACAAGGACATGGATAGCGCCCTAAAAAGCTACGACACCATGTTTGCGGCCTACCAGCGCATTTTTACCCGACTGGGGCTGGTGTTTCGGGCGGTCAATGCTGACACCGGTTCGATCGGTGGTTCACGCAGCCATGAGTTTCACGTGATTGCCGACACCGGCGAAGACGCCATTGCGTACAACCCCCACTCCGATTACGCCGCCAACGTCGAGCTGGCCGAGGCCGTCTGTAACGATGTGCGTGGCCCAGCCACACAGACCATGCGCTCGGTGTCCACGCCAGGGCAGTCAAAGTGTGAGGACGTGTCCGCCTTGCTGGGTGTGCCGTTGCACAGCACCGTCAAATCGGTCGTGTTTGCGTCAGAGGTCCTGGGCGATGACAACAAGCCCACGGGCGCCATCCAGGTTGTTCTGGTGCTGGTGCGTGGTGACCACGAAGCCAACGACATCAAGGTGGGCAAACTGCCCGGCATGTCTGAGTTACGCCTGGCCACGGATGCGGAAATTGTGCAGGCCTTTGGCTGCAAGCCGGGTTACTTGGGGCCAGTGGGTGTCAATGCTGCCGTGCGTGTGGTCGCCGACAAGGCGGTCGCGGCCATGGCTGATTTTGTGTGTGGTGCCAACGAAGTGGATGCTCACCTGATGGGCGTGAACTGGGGACGTGATTTACCTGAGGCCGAAGTGGCCGATGTGCGCAATGTGGTCGAGGGCGATGTCAGTCCGGACGGCAAAGGCACCTTGGCGATGTGTCGCGGTATCGAGGTGGGCCATGTGTTTTATCTGGGCACCAAATACTCTGAGGCCTTGAACGCGACCTTTCTGGATGAAACCGGTAAACCCAAGGTGATGGAGATGGGCTGTTACGGCATTGGTGTGACCCGCATTCTGGGGGCTGCGATTGAACAGAACCATGACGATAAAGGCATGATCTGGCCCGTGTCGATTGCACCGTTTGAGCTGGTGATCTGCCCGATTGGATATAAGAAGTCTGAAGAGGTCAGAAACACCGCTGACAGGCTCTATGCCGAGCTCAAGGCCGCAGGCGTAGACGTCATGCTGGACGACCGTGACGAGCGCCCTGGCGCCATGTTTGCCGACTGGGAACTTATTGGTGCGCCATTCCGACTCACGGTGGGTGAACGCGGATTAAAAGAAGGCAAGCTGGAATGGCAGGTTCGAAAAGAAGGTGTATCCAACGATCTCATGATGGAGGGTGCGGCCCAGACGGTGTTGGCTCAGATCGAGGCCGCCCGGCTGGCCTTGATGCCAGCCTGATCAACTTTCCGTTTATTGTTCTGAAGATATCTGCCCGTGCACGCGTTCTTGTTTAAAACTGCACTGGCAGCCTGTCTGGCTATCACCTGCCTGTCGGCCTGGGCCGGAGCGCAGGTGTATGAGCCTCTGACCGATTCGGTCAAACTGGCGTTGCAATCGGCCATCAACAACCGCGAAGCGCCAGAACCTCTCTTTGACTCAGCCCAAGAAAAAGTCCGCTGGCTCACGGAGATGTCCCGCCGTTTGCATAAACGCATTCCCGATTACCGCACCCGTATTGATTTGATAAAAACCGCTCGTTATGAGGCGCAGCGAGCTGGGCTTGATCCCCAACTGGTCTTGGCCTTGATACAGGTTGAGAGCGGCTTTCGTAAATATGCGGTCAGTGGTGCGGGGGCGCGGGGCTACATGCAAGTGATGCCATTTTGGACGCGTCTCATCGGCGACAGTCGCCCCGACGGCCTGTTCGACATGCGCAGCAACCTCCGTTATGGCTGCGTCATTCTGCGGCATTACCTTGATATCGAGCGGGGCGACATGTTCAGGGCGCTGGGTCGATACAACGGCAGCCTCGGTAAACCCGACTATCCCAACCTGATTTTTGGTGCGTTGCGATCTGACTGGCAATACAGCAAATAATCACTGCATGCGTTGTGGGCAGGCCTGTTGGATTGCTGGCGACAACATCAACTACTACGCTGTCTATGATCAAAAAATGGAGACAGTCAAACGTGACTCTAAAACCGGCTGTGGCATTGGCAACCTGTTTAGCATCAAGGTGGGTAACGACTCCACCACCAACAGTACCTCCAAACTCTCAGGCCAGCCCACGGTATTGCAAAGCCTGGGTGATGTTCTCTCCGTCTCCGGAGGTGATCAGCTTCTGCAAGGCACCAAAGTAAGCTACGGTGGCTCAGCGGTCTTTAACGCCGGCGTGGGTGAAAAAGCCCGTGCTGACGCCCGCATCATCCTGGAGGGCATCAAGAACACCACCACGCAAACCCGTACCAGCCAATCCAACTATGTGGTCTGGCAGTCCATGGTCAACCAAGGCAGCAAGACAGAGACTCTCCTGCTGCCCACCTTCACCGGACCAACCCAACCAACGTTTACAGCCCCTGGCGGTTTGTTGGTACAGGTTCCCGATGGCAACTTCAAGAGCCAGGTGTCCACGCTGTCTACCCAACCGGGTATGGGTTACCTCAAGGATTTGGCTGCCCGCAAGGATGTGAACTGGCAACCGGTCAAGCTGGCCTACGACAGCTGGAACTACAAGCAATCAGGACTGACGCCGGCTGGCGCTGCCCTGGTGGCTGTGGCGGTGGGCTGGGCCACTGGCGGTTCAGGCGCAGGCCTGGTGGGCGCAGCCGATGGCACCATGAGTGCAGCCATGGCCAATGCCGCCTTCAGCAGCCTAGCTGCGCAGGCCAGCATCACCCTCATCAACAACAAGGGGGATGTAGGTAAAACCCTTAAAGATTTGGGCAGCAGCCAGACCGTCAAAGCCACGGTCACCGCCATACTCACAGCTGGGGTACTGGACAAGCTGGGAGCTACGGCCACCATGAGAGATTTGTCCAGCCGGACTGGGTTCTCGGACAAGCTCACCTACAACCTCATCAACGCCACCGGGCGGGCACTGACCAACACCGCCATCAACGGTGGAAATCTGGAAGACGCCCTCAAGCAAGCCCTCATTGGCGGCCTGGTCGACACCGCGCATGGGCAGGTGGCCAGCCAAATCAAGGAGTTGGAGGCCGATTACCTGGCCCACAAACTGGCGCACGCCCTGACCGGTTGCGTTGCGGGTGCTGCAGCTCAAGGGGCATGTAAGGATGGCGCGATTGGTGCTGCAGTCGGTGAGGTTGTGGCAGAGATGTTCAGCGACCAGCGCCCCGGCATCACCGCCACCAACACACAAGTGGACGCTTACAACCAGAAGGTGCTGGCCTACAGCAAACTGGTGGCCGGTGCCGTAACCGCGTATGCCGGAGGCAATGCGCAAACTGCGATTACGACCGCTGAAACGGCCGTTCGCACGAATTACCTGACTGATGCCCAAAAGCTCAAGAAAGACAAAGAACTGGCTTCGTGTACGACGCTGGTGTGTGCTGCTGGAGTCGTCGCTAAATACGGTGGCATCAACGGGGCACAAGATGCTGCGTTGTTGATGGGGGTTGCCCAAGGGGTTGGCTACCAAACCATTGACCAAGCGGTTGCTATGGTCGATATGCTGAAAACCCGTCAGCCACATTCGCCGCTCTTAATGCCTTGGTCAATGACCCAGACTTTCGCGCACGTGCTGGGGCAGCACTGGCCGATGAGTACAAGCAACGCATCGCCACAATGGTCAAGTCTCACAACGACGGCGGCTTCAACGGAGCCAATGTCGCAGGCATCGAGTTTGGACGATTGGCAGCAGACATTGTAGGTACAGCCACCGCGACAGTGGGAGCAGCCAAACTGGCAGTCACTGTCTCCAAAGTGGCCTCTGCGGTCGTGGCAGATGCGTTCGTTCTGACATCTGAGACGGTGGCGCGTGGATTGCTCAAGTTTGATTACTTAACAGCCAACGGCGGCTTGTTTAGTCTGGATGGCAAACCGTTGATGGATTTTAGCAAGCTCTCCAATATGCAAAAAGGTATGCTTGGCGAATTGCTGGGCGGCCAAGCCTTCATGAGCATGGTGCCCGATGGTGTCAAGCTGGCGCGCGCGGCCGCTGTGGGACAATCCGGTATTGATGATATTTTCAAGGTTAGTCGCCCTGGTGTTGACTATGTGATCATTGAATATAAGTTTGGCACTTCCACCCTAAAGAAAACGGCCGATGGCTTGCAGATGAGTGATACCTGGTTGAATGGCAGCACAACGGAGACGAACAGAATTTTGGAGGCGGTGGGCAATAATCAACAGGTTTTCACATCTATTCGACAATCCATAGATGGTGGCCGTGTAGAAAAGTGGCTTATTCATACAGATCCATACGGCAATGTAACTTTTGGTGTACTGGATAAGGACGGCAAATTGATACCTAAACCGCAATTAACATCGCAGATCCTTGGGAGAGCTAAATGATTCGTGACCCTCTGTGCGACAAAAGCTATTGGGATAAGTGGGTTGCATATTCTGATAACCTTGTATTGGACATGATTGAAAGGATTAAGACCCCGCCAGGTGATCCGAATTACAGGCCGCAATATGTGGCTGAACTTTCCCAAGAGTATTGTCAACAAATCATCCGCCGTTATTCTCGAGGTGATGCGATTGGAGAATTGGCTGTTTACTTCCCGCCGATGCTGGAAGCCTGGGAGAAGTCCGAACAATTAGGGGCTGTCGTCTGGAGCGATGAAGTCAAATACATTCGCCACACGTGGTCGGTAAATTTTGATTGCTATCACGGCCGTTTCTGGAAGATCTCTCTCGCGCTTTTGCTAGACATCCCGGAGTGCCAGTGGCAGCGGCTGATTGCCTTGGTGGGCAATGAAGGTAAAGACATCTTGCTTGACCGGCTGATTGCCACGCGCAGCCCAGAGCGAAAGATAGGTTCAGAGCTGTGTTTCCCTAAGCCCTATGCCCGCTTGCTGGCGGCTATGGATGCACCACAGGGCAAACAAGCGAAGCTGCTCAGAAATTTCCTTGATCATTGGTACACAGAGCTGGGGCAGTTTTCAAAACAAACCCGTGTGCCTCAACTTAACCCTTACAAGCAACCTCATTGGTATAACTTTGCTAAACATAATTTGGAAGGTGGTGCTTACTTCGGGCAGTGGTGCTTGGAAGCTGCCGCTGCAGCCAAGGCATTTGGGCTGGACGACAGCCAGTGCCTGGGCCACCGACACTATCCGGGAGATTTCCTGCGCCCTCAAGGGCCCTCTACTCATCCAGCACGCCCCGATGTTTTGCCGGGAAGTACGATCGTCGAAAGTCCTCCTTTGCCAGAACAATCAAAAGGCTGGTTGTCCCGATTGTTAGGTAAGCATTGAGGCTACAAACCACTGCAAGGCGCAGCACCATCAGCGGAAGTACAGGCCTTGAACATTGATGTCATAGGCGGGCGCCTGACACACGGCGCCACCGACCTCTAAACCAGCAACAAGCCAGAAACGCCGAGTTGCTGGCGCTGTTTGACAAAGCCAACCCTGCCAATAGTGTGGTGTTGGGCAAGACCCGCTATGCAGCGTTAAATACCAACAGCACAGGTAGCACCAAACTGTTCAATACCGCAGCGCTGTCTGACAGCGCCTTGCAAAAAGAAGTGTTTGAATATGCCCAGCAATTGGCGGGTGGTAGGGCGTTGGCGCCAACCGCTAAGGAAGGCCTTTGGAACGTGACGCTTGATAACGGAACAAACCTCACTGTACGGTCTGTTTCATCATCGCAGGTAGGGCGGTGGACAATTGAGATAAAAAATCAGTACCCCGTAAAAAGCTTAACTGGATTAAACAAGGTAGAGGTGAAGTTTAAATGAAAAATTATTTATCAGAAACAAGATATAAATTTCTCATCGATGGATGCCATCAAATGAGTATTTCCTCGCTTTGGGATAATTTGTACTCAGACTTTCCGTTATTTGAAGATCGATTAGAACCGTTTTTTTTGGATGCTTGAACGTGCGCTTGCAGAAGGTCGCCTAAAGCTCAAAAAAAACGGTGAATATCTCCCCGGCACGCCAGCGGAACAGGTGCAACGTTTCAGGGAGGTTTTTCCGACGTCGAATACACCTTATCCAGGGTATCCTGATTTTGATGCGAGCCAATGGTTTTACGATCCTAAATGCCCCGGCGAAGCAGTCTGGCGAGTGGATCACCCCGACGGCACGGTCGAGTGGATGCACTGTCCTTGATCGCCATAAGACTCTGAGGTTGATCCTGGAAAGGCAGAGATGCCTTTCCATTAACTATCGCCATCAACTGTTCAACACCGCAGCGCCGCCTGACAGTTCTTTGCAAAAAGAAGTGTTTGAATATGCCCCGCAATTGGCGGGAGGCAGGGCGTTGGCACCAACGTCTAAGGAACGCACCGGGAACGTAAGGCTGGATGACGGCACAAACGTCAATGTACGGACAGTTTCATCATCGCAGGTAGGGCGGTGGAGTGGATGCACTATCCGTGATTGCGGCCCAACGATGCAGCTCCAGGCGGAAGAGTAGCTAATTGATGCGGACCCATACGGCAACGTAACTTTTGGTGTGCTGGATAAGACCGGCAAATTGATTCCTAATCCTCAATTAACATCGCAGATCCTCGGGAGAGCTAAATGATTCGCGATCCGCTGTGCAACAAAAGCTATTGGGATGAATGGGTAGCTTATTCAGACGCTCACATGTTACGGATGCTTGAAAGTATCAGTATCCCTTCAGGTGATGCAAGCTATTTGCCCCAGTTTATTACAAATTTGTCGCATAAGAATTACGAACAAATCATTCGTCGTTATTCTCGAGGTGATGCTATTGGAGAATTGGCTGTTTACTTCCCGCCGATGCTGGAAGCCTGGGAGAAGTCCGAACAATTAGGGGCTGTCGTCTGGAGCGATGAAGTCAAATACATTCGCCACACGTGGTCGGTAAATTTTGATTGCTATCACGGCCGTTTCTGGAAGATCTCTCTCGCGCTTTTGCTAGACATCCCGGAGTGCCAGTGGCAGCGGCTGATTGCCTTGGTGGGCAATGAAGGTAAAGACATCTTGCTTGACCGGCTGATTGCCACGCGCAGCCCAGAGCGAAAGATAGGTTCAGAGCTGTGTTTCCCTAAGCCCTATGCCCGCTTGCTGGCGGCTATGGATGCGCCAAAAGGCAAACAGGCTAAATTGCTCAAGGGTTTTGTAGATCATTGGTATAAAGAGCTTGGGCAGTTTTCAAAACAAACCCGCGTGCCTCAACTTAACCCTTACAAGCAACCTCATTGGTATAACTTTGCTAAAGGCAATTTGGAAGGTGGTGCTTACTTTGGTCAGTGGTGCTTGGAAGCTGCCGCTGCAGCCAAGGCATTTGAGCTGGACGACAGCCAGTGCTTGGGTCACCGACACTATCCGGGAGATTTCCTGCGCCCTCAAGGGCCCTCGACCCATCCACCCCGTCCCGATTTGTTAAACCCCACGCAGCCTGAACAACAGCCCCGCGCTAACACGGAGCAGACCCGTTGGTGGGCGCGTATTCTCGGGAGGGTCAAATGATTCGTGATCCGCTGTGCAACCTGCGGCACCAAGCCAAAGATACAACTTTAAGCTGGGCGCGCGGGCACTACTATGCTCTGGGATACAGGTGTGTAATCACCCGGTAACTGGGTGGGGCGTCGCGGGTCGTGGGTAGTGCTTCAAACGCTACGCAGGTTTCACTGATTGGTGTTTGCTGGTATCCGTTGGAAGTGTTGCTGGCTTTGCTTAAGGTGTGCCCTCTGATTGGCGATCGATGTGGAATCACCATCTCAATGGGGGCCGCTTTTATGTTCAGACTTAATAAAGTGGGTAATACATTGTCTTTCAAGTCTGTCACAAAAGCCAACTCGTCTTCGTACGTGGAGGCGGCAGGTAGGGTTGAGTATTGTGATATCAGGCGTGTCTGCAGTGCTCCGTTATTGACGATATGTCGTTGAACAACGCGCTGTAATGCTTCTGGGGTCATCACACCATGAGGGGCACGAGGGGTCCAAACCAGGGCATTTAACGCCTGCCTCATCTCCACCTTAATGTCGTCTAGTCGCTGGCGATTGCTGATCAGATCCTTGTCTGCCTGTTTTTTACAGTCGTTCTGTGAGTCGCTGAGTCGAGATTTGAGTGAGTGAAATTTTTTGCTGAGCACTGTTTGGCAAGCAACAATCACATCAAACTGCTTTTCCTGAAGCCGCAAATCGTCTTCTATTTTTTCAATTTGGGTCTCAGTACTTTTTTTCTGTTTCAGAGTGTCCTCAAGCTGATCCGTACTACTGATCATCGCGTGAGTGTACTCAGCAATTTCTTGGGCCAATCTTTCGTTTTGAATCAATACAGTCCACGCAGCTCTAATGCCCTCGCTTAAGGCATCCGTTTTGTAGATGTTCTGCTCTTTTCTGCGGCCCTGGTTTGACGGCAATTGATTGATAAACTCGTCGAGCAAGGCGAGATGCTCACGGCGCTTTATATTCTCTGGGGTCGGATCTTTTCTACGTTGCAGTAACTGTTCTCGATTCACATGTGTACGCAGTTGGGTCCACAGGGTACTGCAGGCCTCTTGATGTTGATGAATGACAGGTCGGACGGCTATGTCACGGTCGTTCCCGTTGATCTCTACGGTCAAATCCCGCAGCAAGGTGAAATCATAGACGCTATCGATGCTCTCTTTTAGCGGCTCGCTATCGACCTTAGCGCATTCCGCCGCGATCGCGAACCATATTTTCAGCGCTTTTAGTTCGGATGGCTGTAAGTTCGATAGGCCAGACGGAAGAACCCCCCTTCGCAATAGCACTTTAAAGGGCTTTTTTGAACGGCGGTGAAGCATGTAATAAAATTCTTTAAAGTTTTTCTGCATAGTCACCATGGCCTCGTTATGCCTGGCAAACGACTCAACCAGCGTATCGTATTGTCTACGCGTGTCCATGAGGCTGGCCTTGTTGCTCTGGATTTGATCTACGCAGCAGGCGCTTTGTTCGGAGATATCCTCAAGTTTGGCCTGCAGCTCCTGGAGAGTCACCAGCTTGTCCTGAAGGGCCTCGCTGATGGACGCGGATCCAACGTGCAAGCTGCTGATTCCGGTTGCCAGTACTTTATTGGCGCATTCCAGCGTCGCTTTCTCGGACGAAAGGTTGGTCATGGTGGCATGCAATTGCTCCACCTGTTGAATAACCGGATGGGTTACCGTTTCGGCTGGTGTGGCTTCTGAGTTTTGGATCGGCGGGGTGGTTGTGCAGGTGCTGTAATTCCGAGCGGCTGATAGAAACATGGGGCGTCAATAACTGATGGCTAATCAGATTCTGTGACACCC
>DAITMV010000068.1:0-14223 GCA_036834985.1 Burkholderiaceae bacterium
ACAAAGCCGACGGGTTTATTCAGAATAAAGGTGGCCAGGCGGGCCTGTTGTTTGCTGGCATGGGCGTCCAGTCGAATGTCAGCCGACGGGTGGGCGCGACTACCCAGCTCTGAGACCCGCTGACCGTCCACAAAAACCCAGCCCCTTTCAATAAAGACATCCGCTTCACGTCGGCTGCACAGACCACGCTCAGCCATGAGTTTGCTGATGCGGACCGTACCGTCGTTGTTGGCGGGTGGCAGTGAGACAGGGGCTTGATGGGGCAGACCGCCGCCGCGTATTTTGTCGATATCACGTTTTTTCCCCAGCCGAATGACGGGGCGAATGGGTTTGGGTGCGTCCGGATTATCAGGCTTATTCACGACATAAAAGTTTGCGTTAGATCAATGAGTGATTGTAGGGCATTTGCTGTAATGTAGCCTCATGATCCAGAATCTTGTCAAATTTTAAGTTTTTGACCTCTTTTCTGGTGATCTAAAGCTCAAGTGGCCCCGTACACTGGGAACCAGCCCCCCGTTTTGTAATGGATGGGGTATGTAAAGTTCAGGGATTATTTGAATTATGTTTGGAAGCAAGCACAAGCAGTTGCATGAGCGAGTCATCATGCTTCAGATGGAGTTGGCGCAGGTACACGACGTATTTTTGGCGCTGGACCGATCATTGGCTATTGTTGAATTTGATCGGAAAGGGCATGTACTGTCGGTCAACCAGAATTTTCTGAAGTTGTTTGGATACTCGATTGACGAGCTGCTGGGCGCACATCACCGGGTATTCTGCGATGAAGCCTATGTCAACAGCGACGAGTACAAACAGTTTTGGGAGCGCTTGAATCAGGGGCAGCATTTTTCCGGCAAGTTTCGTCGGGTATCGAAAGCCGGCCAACCGATTTGGCTCGAGGCTACCTATAACCCGGTGTTCAATTCTGCAGGTACTTTGCAAAAAATAGTAAAATACGCCTCAGATATCACCGAACGCGTGATGCTGGAGAACGAAAATCAGAGCGTGATCAACGCCCTGAACCATTCAATGGCAGTGATTCAGTTTGATCTGCAGGGCAAGATTTTGTCAGCGAATAAAAACTTTTGCAGCATCATGGGCTATGCAGAAGGCGAGCTTGAGATGATGTATCACAAACAGCTATGCCGGGTTGAGGATGTAGAGTCTGGCAGCTACGATGCGTTCTGGACGCAACTGCGTGGCGGAGAATATAGCAGCGGAACTTACACGCGGGTTCGAAAAGATGGCACGCCGATCAAGTTATCGGCCACCTACAACCCGTGTTTTGACTACAACGGAAAACTCACCAAAATCATCAAAATAGCCCAGCCCGTGGTGTAAGGTCACAGGAGGGCCATTTTTTCACCACTGGTACGTCAGCCGAAACGGCCTGTGATGTAATCTTCTGTCTCTTTACGGGCAGGTTTGATGAAGATTTGGTCTGTTACGCCAAATTCCATCAATTCGCCCAGGTACATGTAGGCGGTGTAGTCCGACACGCGGGCAGCCTGCTGCATGTTGTGGGTCACGATGACGACAGTGTAGTCATCCTTGAGCTCTTCAATCAGCTCTTCGATACGCGCCGTTGAAATAGGATCAAGTGCCGAGCAGGGTTCATCAAGCAGCAAAACCTCGGGTTTGATGGCAATGCCGCGGGCAATACACAGGCGCTGTTGCTGACCACCAGACAAGCCGTAACCACTCTGATGGACTTTATCTTTGACCTCTGTCCACAGAGCCGCCTTGGTCAGCGCCCATTCCACACGGTCATCCATTTCGCCTTTACTGAGCTTTTCGAACAATTTGACACCAAAGGCGATGTTGTCATAAATCGACATCGGGAACGGCGTCGGTTTTTGGAACACCATGCCCACCTTGGAGCGAATCAGTGAAATATCCTTGTTGCTGGACAGCAGATCTTCACCATCCAGCAGGATTTGCCCTTCAGCCCGTTGTTCCGGGTACAGCGCATACATTTTGTTGAAGGTGCGTAGCAAGGTTGACTTGCCACATCCTGAGGGACCAATAAACGCCGTGACCTTTTTTTCAGGGATCGCCAGGTTGATGGACTTGAGTGCGTGGAACTGACCGTAATAAAAATTCAGGTTCTTGATTTCCAGCTTGGTCTTCTCTTTTAACTCGACTTGACTCATGAATATTCTCTAACAACCGCTTATTTTTTAAGGAGAGCTCTGGCGATCACGTTGAGCAGCAACACGCCAATCGTAATCAGGAATACACCGGCCCACGCCAGCTCCTGCCATTCCTTGAACGGGCTCATGGCAAAGTTGAAGATGGTCACGGGTAGATTGGCCATGGGCTTGTTCATGTCCAGGCTCCAGAACTGATTGGACAGGGCGGTGAACAGCAGGGGCGCGGTTTCGCCTGCAATACGTGCAATTGCCAGCAAGATACCGGTCAAAATACCTGTGTAAGACGCCTTGAGCGTAATGGCCGAGACCATCTTCCACTTGGGTGTGCCCAAGGCATAGGCCGCTTCACGCATGGCGTTGGGTACCAGTTTGAGCATGTTTTCGGTGGTGCGTATCACAATCGGTACTTGCAGCAGGGCCAATGCCGCCACACCCGCCCACGCTGAAAAGTGTCCGACACGGGACACCAGCATGGCGTAGATGAACAGACCGATCACGATTGATGGGGCTGACAACAGGATATCGTTGATAAACCGAACCACGATGGCCAGCTTGTTACCGGCTGGTGATTCAGCCAAATGAACGCCTGCCATGACGCCCAGTGGGGTACCGATCACTGTGGCAAAAGAGACCATCAGCAATGAACCCGTGATTGAATTGGCCAGACCGCCAGCTGAGCCAGGCGGGGGGGTCATTTCAGTAAACAACGACAATGACAGCCCGCCAATGCCCAACGTGATCGTGGTCCATAAAATCCAGATCAGCCAGAATAAGCCAAACCCCATGGCGAACATGGACAGTGCCAGTGCGATCTGGTTAACCACTTTACGCCGGGCCTGCATTTGTTCGCGACTGACATCGCTGGAGGTGGCGGGGGCAACATTCGATAGAGGGCTGGTTGTCATGGTGGTTTCAGTCATTTGAGGCCTTCGTTTTTGGCCAGACGTGAGAGCAGGAGCTTGGACGCCACCAGAATGATAAGCGTAATCAGGAACAGGATGAGGCCCAATTCCATCAACGCCGAGGTGTGCAGGCCAGGTTCCGCTTCCGCAAATTCATTGGCAATGGCCGAGGTAATGCTATTGCCCGGGGAGAACAATGAGGCGTCACTTAACAGGTTGGTGTTTCCAATTACAAAGGTGACTGCCATGGTTTCTCCAATGGCACGCCCCAAGCCCAGCATCACCCCACCAATGACGCCCGCCTTGGTGTAGGGGAGTACAACGTTCCACATCACTTCCCACGTGGTGCAACCAATGCCGTAGGCTGATTCTTTGAGCAGCACGGGAGTCACTTCAAAGACATCTCGCATCACAGCTGCAATGTAAGGGATGATCATGATCGCCAGGATGACGCCTGCACAGAGCAAGCCAATACCCAGCGGTGCCCCCTGAAAAAGCTTTCCGATCATCGGGATTTTGCCGGCGGTGGCGGCCAGAGGCTTTTGAAAGTATTCGGCAAAAATAGGTGAAAACACCAGCAGCCCCCACATGCCATAGACAATTGATGGTACAGCGGCGAGCAGTTCGATGGCCGTTCCCAGTGGGCGACGCAGCCATACGGGCGATAATTCGGTGAGAAACAGTGCAATCCCAAAACTGACGGGAACGGCGATGATCAAGGCAATCAGCGAGGTGACCAGGGTGCCATAGATCGGAACCAACGCGCCGAATTGGCGACCTGGAGGATTCCACTCAGCTGAGGTGACAAACGACACCCCAAACGTGTGTATCGACTCCCAGGAGGTGATAAACAGGGATGCGATGATGCCGCCTAGCAGCAGTAATGTTACAAACGCAGACCCTTGTGTCAGGACATTAAAAGCCAGATCGCCAGCTTTGCTGGGTGGTTTGTAGCTGGAGGATAAGGGCATGGTCTTTTTGCTTGTCTGTTGAAAAAACCACCCACAATTGCTTGTGGGTGGTTCTTCGGGTGTTAATCAGCGTGAGCTGATTTTAATTCAATACGGGCTGGCCGGCGCTATCTTTGATGGAGCTTTTCCAGGTGCCGCGAATTTGTTTTACAACAGCCTCAGGCATAGGCACGTAGTCCAGTTCGGATGCCATTTTATTGCCATTGGCGTAAGACCAGTCAAAGAACTTCAAGCTTTCTGCGCCTTGAACGGGTTTGTCCTGAACCTTATGCATCACAATAAAGGTGGCGCCAGCGATAGGCCATGCTGTTTTACCAGCCTGGTTTGTCAGGATTTGATAATAAGTCTTGGACCAGTCGGCACCCGCAGCGGCTGCCTTGAAAGTTTCGTCATCCGGGGCCACAACCGCGCCGTTGGCGTTGATCATCTTGGCGTAGGTCATGTTGTTTTTCTTGGCGTAGGCATACTCAACGTAACCGATGGCACCCCCCAAACGCTGAACAAACGCTGACACGCCTTCGTTGCCTTTACCGCCTGTACCCACGGGCCAGTTAACGGTTGTGCCTTCACCAACCTTGGTTTTCCACTCGTCGCTGACTTTGGACAGGTAGTTGGTGAAAATGAAGGATGTACCGGAGCCATCGGCGCGGCGGACGGGCAGGATGTCCTGGGCTGGCAAGGCCAGACCTTTGTTCAACGCCACGATCGCTGGATCGTTCCACTTTTTGATTTTGCCCAGATAGATGTCGGCCAAGATGGAGCCGTTCAGAGTCAGAGCACCGGGCTTGACGCCTGGCAGATTCATCACGGGCACAACGCCGCCCATCACGGTGGGAAACTGTACCAAACCGTCTTTTTGCAGTTCAGCGTCGGTCAATGGCATGTCGGATGCGCCAAAATCGACTGTTTTGGCACGAACCTGCTTTAAACCACCGGAAGATCCAATGGCTTGGTAATTGATTTTATTGCCGGTGGCCTTTTGGTAGGCATCAGCCCACTTGGAATAGATAGGGGCGGCAAAAGAGCTGCCAGCGCCAGTCAGTTCGGCGGCGTTAACAACAAAGCTTGCAGAAATCAAAGCAATAGACAGTGCGACTTTCTTGAGCATGAGAGACCTCTTTTTGTAAACACCATCAGATTACTGCGTTTTTATGACATGAATGTGACAGTAATACTTTCTTTGTCATAATCGAACCTCGATTGTATTTTAAACCGCCGAGCCCATACAATCATGCCCTTATGACCATTCCCTTTACGCTCGACTCAGCCCTCAAAATGCAGGCCTCAATCACCCATGAAGGCGCTTTGCGTGCGCTGGAGGTTGGGCGCCGCCTGTTTCTGGAGGGTGCCCGTATCGACGCGGGGGCCATCGCTGCCGAGGTGGGTGTGAACCGGACGACGTTGTATCGCTGGTTTGGCGGGCGAGACGAGATGGTGTGCGAGGTCATCTGGTCATTTAGCCAGGAGATGATTGCCTACGCCGACTCGTGTGCCAGCGGCCAAGGCGTTGCCCGTTTGCTGGACGGGATGGGACTATTTATCCGTCAGGTGGTGGCCAACGCCGGCTATATCCACTTTTTGCGCAACGAACCGGAGGCCGCTGCCCGGGTGTTGTTTACCTCGGAGTTCAGCTTGCGTAACCGGCTGGTGCCCGTGCTCAAGGCCTACATCGATCAGGAACGCCCCGCCCAGCCTGGCGACCCGGACTCACATGCGCTGGCGATGGCGATTGTCCGTATCAGTGAAGCGTTTATTTATGGCGATCAGATGGGTGACGGACAACCCGACCTGGACGAGCTTCGAAAAATTTACCAACTCCTGTTGCCAGCGCGTACCTAGGGTATTTGGACGGGCAGTGGGATGAACGGCGCACCCAGATGCCCGACCTTGACATAAATCAACGCCCCTTGGGCCTCTGTGTAAGGGGTGTGGCGGCTGTAGCGTGGACTGCGTAACCAACTGCCTTGAGGGTAGCGTCCCCATTCATCACAAAAGAGGCCGTCGAGCACCAGGATTTCTTCACCCCCGGGGTGGATGTGCGGATTAAAGTGGGTATGAGGTGCCCAGCGAACCAAAGCGGTATTAACGCCGTTGTGCTCATGGAGCGGCATGACTTCGAGCCCGGGAACCACGCCAGCCCGCCAAGGGGCAGTGCGGGTATTGATACGCAGTGTCTGTAAATCGTCTGCTTCAAATTGCCACAGCTTGACAAACAGCAGGCAACCTTGCTGTGAGCCAGGTGTATGCTGGCTGCCCGGCGGGTTTCTGATGTAAGTACCAGCAGGATAATCGCCAAGCTCATCGGATAGCACGCCCTCCAGGACCCATATTTCTTCGCCGCCCGGGTGGGTGTGTGTTTTGAATTGACTGCCTGGTGCATAGCGGACCAGGCTGGTGGCGCGCGCGATTTCATCGCCCACACGGTCAAGCATCTGCCGCGATATGCCGGCGATCGGTGAATCAACCCAGTGGGCCTTGTTGGGCAGTACTACAACCCGCTGTGTCAGGTCATCGTGAAGTCGCAGGACAGGAGCAGTCATGGTGTGATGGAGCAATCAAAGCGTGTAAGAAAAAAGAGGGTGGCTTGTCGTGTCATGACTGACAGGGTGTGACGCGTATCACTACCTGATATGTAACGCGGTGCTACAGTAAAACCGTACTTATTTGAGCCTCATTAAAGACAAGTTCTTCTGGACGCAACGTCTGTATCCGACTTATTGAATCTATCCCCTCAGCTGCTAAATGCGCAATGAGGTTATTCCCGCCCACCATCGCTTGGAGGCGGGTTTTTTTTGCCTGGCGGTAGCTGCCGATCGATAAGGACGTGATGCTCGAACCAATCAAGAATACTTTGGGCAACGATGGGCCATTCCGGTTCTGCTTGAAAGGTATGGCTTAAACCCGGAAATATGGTTGCTTGAACCCCCAACGCATCGGCAGCCTTGATCACTGCGTTCGCCGGGACGATGGCGTCACCTTCAGCGCCCCACAATTTGACCGGGCAAGGCATTCGTGTGGGTTGCAGTGACGTAGGAGCCAAACTTTGCAGCAAGGCCAAGGGCGACTCGTTGAGCAATCAACCCACCCAGGGAATGCGCGATCAATAGGGGAGGGGCGCCACATTGTTCGATCGCGTTGGTGAGGTCTAGTTCGAAGGAGCGTAGTCCGCGTTTCCATAGAGAAAAGCCACGTTGACCGTGCCCACCAAAGCTCATGGCCGCAACGTTGTATCCGGCGTGGTGAAAAAACTCCAGGAAGTTACCTTGCCAAATCCAGGCGCCTGAAAACGATCCCGGAACAAACAGGATGGGCGGACGATGCGTGTCGGCGTGCTGTAACCGGAGTTTGATCAATTCATCGGTGATCTCAAAATCATCTCTGATCTGAGGGGCCACCAAGCGGTTGATATGCTGTTTGAGATATTGCATCACAGTGCGCACCCCGTGTCACATGTCATGTCAAAGATGCCAAAAACTAAAAAGGACCTAGCCGCTGTTGCGCCTAAGTCCTTGAATTTTTGGTGGGTCGGGCGAGACTCGAACTCGCGACCAAAGGATTAAAAGTCCTCTGCTCTACCGACTGAGCTACCGACCCAGTCATTGATGCCTAAGCACCAAAGACCGCAATTATGAACACTCTACAAAAAGCTGTCAAGCGTAGGGGTTGTGAATCCGAAAGCGCTGCAGCAATTTAACTTCAAGCGCTTCCATGATGTGCGCCTGTTCGTCGGTTTCGTGGTCGTAGCCTTGGGCATGCAGGCAGGCGTGAATCACCATATGTGCCAAGTGGTGTTTGACTGATTTGTTCTGCTCGGCCGCCTCGCGCTCAACCACGGGCATGCAAATTACAATGTCTGCCATGCAGGGGGTGTGGTGTTGATAGGGGAAAGTCAGAACATTGGTGGCGTAATCTTTTTGACGAAAATCACGGTTCAGTTGTTGACCTTCCTCAAGGCCCACCGCACGGAGGGTCAATTGCGCATCAGCCTGCAGACTTGCCATGACCCAGCGGCGCAGTTGACGGTTGTCTACGATGGGATCGCCGGCGCCTTGATCCCATTGCACCATCAGCTGCAAGATGGGTACCGCGGGTTTGGCCTGCTGTTGTGCTTCAGTCCGCTTGCTCATGCAGGTTCATCCTCGCCCGCTGCATCGGATTTCCCGGGGTTTTGAAAGGCGTCATACGCGTCAATGATGCGGGCCACCAGCGGATGTCTTACAACATCTTTGCTGGTAAAGTACGTAAACCCGATACCTTTGACGTTACGCAATACGTGTTGAGCCTGTACCAGTCCGCTGGACTGTCCGCGTGGCAAATCAATCTGTGTCACGTCGCCCGTGATGACCGCTTTACTGCCAAAACCAATACGGGTCAAAAACATTTTCATCTGTTCGGGCGTAGTGTTTTGTGCTTCGTCCAGAATCACAAAAGCATGGTTGAGTGTGCGCCCGCGCATATAGGCCAGAGGAGCGATCTCGATCATGTTTTTCTCAAACAGTTTTTGCACGCGATCAAACCCAAACAAATCATACAGCGCGTCATACAGGGGGCGAAGGTAGGGGTCCACTTTTTGAGCCAGATCGCCGGGCAAAAAGCCAAGACGTTCACCCGCTTCGACGGCCGGGCGGGTCAGTACGATGCGTTTGACGGCATCGCGCTCCAGCGCATCAACGGCACAGGCAACGGCCAGGTAGGTTTTACCGGTACCGGCAGGCCCGATACCAAACGTCAGGTCGTTCGCTTGTACTTCACGCAGATAGTCGCGTTGCCGGGGCGTGCGGGCTTGCAGGTCGCCACGGCGGGTCCGCAAGGCCAGGTCATCGTGGAGTTCGCCAGCTGCAGCCGGGGCGGCGATGCTGGCCGTCGCGCTGGCTTCGGCCTTGGCCAGGGCGTAATGTGATTGCAACTGGACAATCGCCAATTGCACTTCGTCTATCGAGAGGGCGCGTTGGCTGATCTCAAAGAGTTTGTTGATCAGCTCCAGGGTTTTACGGCTACCGGTTTTGTCTCCGCTGACCTGCAGGCGCGCGCCTCGCCGGTTGATTTTGACTCCAAATGCGTTTTCGATTTGTCGCAGGTTCTGATCGACCGGCCCGCACAGGTTGGCGAGTCGTTTGTTGTCATCGTCTGGAGCAGACCAGTCGTGCTGGCGAGGTTTGTTCATCAGGTACTTTCTTTGAAGATGACCCCGATTGTAATAAAAAAACCCGCAGGGTTGCTGCGGGTTTTCTGGTTTATGGCGTTCATGGTCTGAACGCCAGGGATGTCACGCCCTTGACGAATCAGTCGCCTGCGAAGATATCCACGTGATTGGTTTCACGTACAAACAGCATGCCGATGACAAACGTACCCAGCGCAATCACGATGGGGTACCACAGGCCGTAGTAGATGTTACCGTTGGCTGCGACCATCGCAAACGATGTGGTAGGCAAGAAGCCGCCAAACCAGCCGTTACCGATGTGGTAGGGCAAGGACATGGAGGTGTAGCGAATACGGGTGGGGAACATTTCCACCAGCATCGCTGCAATCGGGCCGTACACCATGGTGACGTAAATCATCAGGATGGTCAGCAGTACAACAACCATAGGCTTGTTGATGGCTGCTGGATCGGCCTTCTTGGGGTAGCCGGCTGTTGCGATAGCTTCGCCGATTTCCTTGTTGAATGCTCCGCTTTTGGCTTTGGCATCCTCTTTGGACAGGCCTGCGCCTTCATAGGCAGAGATGATCTTGTCTCCGACTTTGATCTGCGCGACTGAGCCGGCAGGCGCTGCCTCGTTGGCATAGTTCACGGAGTTTTTGGCCAGGAAGGCTTTTGCGATATCGCACGACTTCACAAACTTCGAAGTGCCCACCGGGTTGAACTGGAAGCTACATTGCGCTGGGTCAGCAATCACGGTGACAGGCGCGTTGTTTAATGCGTTTTCCAGGGCTGGGTTGGCGTAGTGGGTAATCGCTTTGAAGATCGGGAAGTAGGTCAGTGCGGCGATCAGCATGCCGGTCAGGATGATCGACTTGCGGCCGATCTTGTCTGACAGCGAGCCAAATACCACAAAGAACGGCGTACCAATCAACAGGGCGACAGCGACCAGAATGTTGGCGGTAGCTCCATCAACCTTGAGGGTTTGTGTCAGGAAAAACAGGGCATAGAACTGGCCTGTGTACCAAACAACCGCCTGACCTGCGACCAGACCCAACAGAGCCAGAATCACAACCTTGAGGTTTTTCCACTGACCAAAGGATTCAGAAATCGGAGCCTTGGAGGTTTTGCCTTCGGCCTTCATTTTCTGGAATGCAGGTGATTCGCTCAACTGTAAACGGATCCAGATTGAAACGCCCAGCAACAGGATGGACACCAGGAATGGAACGCGCCAGCCCCACTCGGAGAAGGCATCCTCACCCACATATGAACGGGTGCCCAAAATCACGAGCAAGGACAGGAACAGGCCCATCGTGGCTGTGGTTTGGATCCACGCGGTGTAGGCGCCACGCTTGCCATGCGGCGCGTGTTCGGCCACATAGGTTGCGGCACCACCGTACTCACCGCCCAGCGCCAGACCTTGCACCAGTCGCAGCACAATCAGGATCACTGGAGCCGTCATGCCGATGGATGCGTAGTTGGGCAGGACACCGACCACAAAGGTCGATGCGCCCATCAGCAAGATGGTGACCAGGAATGTGTATTTGCGGCCAATCAGGTCACCGAGGCGACCAAATACGAGCGCACCAAACGGGCGTACGGCAAAACCTGCGGCAAACGCCATCAAGGCAAAAATAAAAGCAGCGGTTTCGTTAACGCCAGAGAAAAACTGCTTGGCGATGATGGCCGACAATGAGCCGTACAGATAAAAGTCATACCACTCAAACACGGTGCCCAGCGAAGACGCAAAAATGACCTTGCGTTCTTCTGCACTCATCGGGCGGGCGGCGTGTGACGCCCCGGATGCAACAGAACTCATAAACTCCTCCTGATTATTATCGTAAGTAGACTAAAAGCCGATGCGTCGACTTTTGTCATGGGTACATTGTGACCCTCGCTAGCTTACGATGCGCTGACATTTTGCTTACATTTGTCTGACATGGTGAATCGGACGGGCTGGCAGACTGCAATGATGGGCTTGGGCGGTGTGTCAAATTGTAAGCTGGGTATAAGCATGTGTCGTTAAGATAAGTACGTCGGATTTTAATAATGCATCGATCGGAGACTTGTATGACCATGATTTTTTCTGCGACACCCAAAGCACTTGCCTCATCACTGTGGATTGCCGGCCTGTTGACGATGGGCTTGGCGGCGTGCGGCAAACAGGATGCCCCTGCACCGTCGGTGGCATCGCCGGCTGCGTCCGCCCCGGCTGCTGCTGATAAGGCTGTCGCCAAAAAAGAAGAGAAGGACGAAGGTCATAATCCCATGGAGCATGAAGGCATCCCGGGTATGACAGACATGTTCAGCAAGAAAAAGGAATAAGTGCCGGACCGTTTCAGTGGTCCTGGGCAAGGCGCGTTGATGCTTGCGGAAACGAGACGCGGATCAGCGTGCCGGGCCATTTGGGATCGCTGCTGCGAGGGTTATTGGTGATATGGATGCCCGCGTTGTGTTGTTGCACGATTTCCTTGACGATCGCCAGACCCAACCCGGATCCGTCTACACTGGTCCCAAGTACCCTGTAAAAACGGTCAAACACCAGTGGCCGGTCGCTTTCGGGAATACCGGGGCCGGTGTCTTCGACTTCAATCAAAATGGCTTCGCGCTGGGCGGAGTCTTCAATTCTAACCGTGACGGTGCCGCCCGCAGGGGTGTAGCGAAGCGCGTTATCCACCAGGTTTTTCAGCATTTCGCTCAGCATCAGCGATTGCCCGCGCACATACACTGGGTAATCGGGCGCCTCAAATCCCAGATCAATCTGCTTTTGCATGGAGTCGGGGACAAAGTCACGCATCAGGTGCCTTGCCAGTTCGACCAGATCGACTTTTTCAATGGTCAGCACAGGTGGCGCTTCGGTGCGAGCGAGCGATAGCATCTGGTTGACCAGGCGGGTTGCTCTGTCGGTACCTTGCGCCAGTTGGGTCAGGCTGCGGTCAATTTCGACCGGGTCTTTTTCACGGCTAAGCAATTCAACCTGCATTCGCAGGCCGGCCAATGGGGTTTTGAGTTGATGTGCTGCATCGGCAATAAAGCGTTTTTGGGTTTGCAGATTTTGCTCAAGCCGGGCGAGCTGGTCGTTTAATGCACTGATCAACGGCACCAGTTCTTCTGGGGTGTTGCGGGTTTCCAAGGCGCTGAGATCCTCGGGGCGACGGTTGCGAATAATCTCCTGCAACACATTCAGCGGTGAAATGCCTCGGGATAACCCAAACCACACCAAAATCACTGCGATGGGCAAGATCACAAACTGCGGGAAAATAACGCCCTTGATGATTTCATTGGCCAGTTGGTTGCGTTTGTCCAGCGTTTCGGCCACCTGCACCAATACCAAACCCGGCTTCTTGGGAAGCTTTAAATCGACCCACAGGTAGGCAATCCGGATGTCTCGTCCCTCAGGGGATTCATTGCGAAATTGCACCACACCGGCTGAGGGCTGGTCCTCGTCGGGAAGCCCCATGACGCCTTTGTCGCCTGCAATCAGCTTGCCGGCAGAGTCAACAATTTGAAAGTAGACACTGTCGGTGTCATCGGCGCGCAGAATTTCCTTGGCCGAGATGGGCAATACCAGGGAGGGGCGACCCTCCACGACGCGAACCTGCTGGGCCAGCACAGTGACGCTGTCGTCCAGCGCACGATCAAACGGTGTGTTGGCGATGGATTTTGCAATCAGGTAGGTCACCCCAATACTCATGGGCCAGAGCAACAGCAGCGGGGCCAACATCCAGTCAAGAATTTCCCCAAACAAGGAGCGTTGGGTTGGTTCTCCGGAGGACAGCGGGTTACGCGAAAATAACCGCAATCTCACTGGCTGATATCCGTGGGTTCAACGAATTTTTCGAGGCAGTAGCCCAGTCCCCGTACGGTGGCAATACGAATGCCGCCGATCTCGATTTTTTTACGCAAACGGTGGATGTACACCTCAATGGCGTTGTTGCTGACTTCCTCTCCCCATTCGCACAGGTGGTCAACCAGTTGTTCCTTGCTCACGAGCCGGCCCACTCGCTGCATCAGGACTTCGAGCAAACCAATTTCACGGGCGGATAATTCGAGCATTTGTTCATTGATGTACGCAATGCGCCCCACCTGGTCAAAGGTCAAAGGGCCGTGTTTCCAGGCGGCGGGGCCTCCGCCAGCGCCGCGACGGGTCAAGGCACGCACGCGGGCTTCAAGCTCGGTGAGGGCAAAAGGCTTGGCCATGTAGTCGTCGGCCCCCAAGTCCAGGCCTTTGACGCGCTGCTCGACACTGTCGGCGGCGGCGAGGATTAATACCGGGAGGTGTGAGTTGCGGGCACGCAGACGTCGCAGCACCTCAAGCCCAGGCAACTTGGGTAAACCGAGATCCAGGATCAGCAGGTCGTAGTGCTGGGTGGTCAGCGCCGTGTCGGCATCTGAGCCGGTGAATACGCAATCGACCGCATAGCTGGCTTGGCGTAGCGATCGTGATAAGCCGTCGGACAGGAGGTTGTCGTCCTCCGCCAGCAGTATTCGCATCCTGTCTCCTCCCGGGTCATGCCCAGTGGTTTATGTCTTGTTTATGTCTTTATTGTCGCACGGGTGATGTCATCACGGGTCTGTTGTGCGACGGCCGCGGCCGCTTGTTCAAAATCATTCCCCTGGCTGGCGTACAGAATGGCCCGCGAGGAGTTGATCAGCAAGCCCCAGCCGTTGGAAGCCAGACCCGCTTTGACGGTGGCGTCGATGTCGCCGCCCTGGGCACCAATGCCCGGAACCAGCAGTGGCATGTCGCTCACGATGGCGCGTACCGTGGCCAATTCAGACGGGAAGGTCGCACCGACCACCAGCCCCATCTGGTGGTGTGGGTTCCAGCGTTCGGTGGCCATGCGGGCGACCCGTTCGTAAACGGCATCGCCCTCGGGGGTCTTGATAAATTGCAGATCGCTGCCGCCCGGATTGGAGGTGCGGCATAGCAGGAACAGCCCTTTGTCCGGGTAGGCGAAGTACGGCTCAATGGAGTCGGTTCCCATATACGGACTGAGCGTGACCGCATCGGCGCCGTAGCGCTCAAAGGCTTCTTTGGCGTATTGGGTGGCGGTGGCGCC
>DAITMV010000069.1:0-14116 GCA_036834985.1 Burkholderiaceae bacterium
GTATTTGGTACTGGGCGGCAGCTTGCTCAAGCGGCTGGGCACCATCCGCGTGACGTCGCTGGCTACGATTGTGTCGGGTGCCGCGATTTTGCTTCAAATCTCCGTACAGCAACCCTGGTCCGTGATCTGGAACCAGCCTGGAGAGGTGTGGGGGCTGTCCATGGTCAACGCCATTTTTTGCACCGTGCTGCCCGTGTTTACCGTGATGATCGCGATCTCAAAAATCGGTGCGGCACGGGTCTCACAAATCGGCATGATCGGCCCGCTGTCGACCATCGGCATGGGCGCGCTGATTCTGAACGAACCGTTTACCCTGTGGCATGTGGGGGGCACCGCCCTGGTGCTGACCGGCATCGCCCTGCTCTCATTCAAACCCAATGTTTCAAAACAATAACGCAGCAAGGAGTGTGACATGACCAAAGCAATTCGTATCATGCAAACTGGTGGCCCCGAGGTGATGCAGTGGGTCGACGTGGACGTCGGTGAACCCGGCCCCGGTGAGGCGCGTGTGCGCCATGAGGCCGTGGGCCTCAATTACATTGATGTGTACTTCCGCTCAGGCCTGTATCCACAACCCATGCCGGGGGTGTTGGGTATGGAAGGCGCCGGCATTGTCGAGGCCGTCGGCGAAGGTGTGAACTACGTCAAACCCGGCGATCGGGTGGCGTACGCAGGCCGTCCGAATGGCGCTTACGCTCAGGTGCGGGTGATGCCCGCCAAGCTGTTGATGAAGCTCCCCGACGCCTTGAGCTTTGAACAGGGTGCCGCGATGATGCTGCAGGGCCTCACGGTGCAATACCTGCTTCGCCAAACCTACAAGGTGCAGGCTGGCGATACAATTGTGCTGCACGCTGCCGCCGGCGGCGTGGGCTTGATTGCCTGCCAGTGGGCCAAAGCGTTGGGAGCCACAGTGATTGGTACCGTGTCCACCCCTGAAAAAGCTGCGCTGGCAAAAGCACACGGGTGTGATATCCCGGTGGTCGCAGGGCAGCACAAGCTGGTCGATGTGGTCAAAGAGGCCACCGGCGGCGTGGGTGTTCCGGTGGTGTACGACTCGGTGGGCAAAGACACCTTTATGGACTCGCTGGACTGCCTGCGGCCCTTTGGCCTGATGGTCAGCTTTGGTAATGCCAGTGGGCCTGTACCGCCGATGGACCTGGGCTTGTTGTCGGCCAAGGGGTCCTTGTACCTGACCCGCCCCACGCTGATGAGCTACACCGAGCGTCGCGAGTTGTTGGAACCCATGGCCAATGAACTGTTTGACATGGTGGTGTCAGGCAAGGTGAAGATTCCGGTGAACCAGCGCTACGCCTTAAAGGACGTAGCGCAGGCCCACCGCGATCTGGAAAGCCGCAAAACCACGGGGTCAACGGTCTTGATTCCTTAAAGACTGTCTGGACCGGCTGTCGCCAATACCTCAAACGCCCGCGCTGCGGCCTGCAGCGTGGCGTCGATCACCTCATCGGTGTGTGTAACAGATACAAAACCCGCTTCAAATGCAGACGGTGCCAGATACACCCCCTCATTGAGCATGGCATGGAAAAAGCGGTTAAACCGTGTCTTGTCAGAGGCGCTGACCTCAGAAAAACTGCGCGGAATGTGCTCGCTGAAGTACACCCCAAACATGCCGCCGATGCTATCGGCACAGAAGGTTTCGCCTGCATTGTGTGCAACCGTATTTAAACCATCCACCAGACGCTGGGTTTGACGGGCCAGGGTGCTGTAAAAGCCGGGCGCCTGAATCAGCTGCAACGTTGTCAGGCCGGCTGCGACCGCCACCGGATTACCCGACAGCGTACCTGCCTGGTACACAGGCCCCAGCGGAGCGATGCAGGCCATGATGTCTTTGCGGCCACCGAATGCGCCCACAGGCATGCCACCGCCAATGATTTTCCCAAGGGTGGTCAAATCAGGGGTAATGCCATACACGCCTTGTACTCCGCGCGGCCCTACGCGAAATCCAGTCATCACCTCGTCGAATATAAGCACCGTGCCATGCCGGGTACACAACTGTCGCAGGGTCTGCAAAAACTCAGTGGACGGCTTGATCAAATTCATGTTGCCAGCCACCGGCTCGACGATGACGCATGCAAGCGTGTCTCCATCAGCGGCAAAAATCTGCTCCAACTGCTCAATGTTGTTGTAATCGAGCACACGGGTGTGCTTGGCAAAATCTTCGGGTACACCGGCGGAAGTCGGGTTGCCGAAGGTCAGCAAACCCGACCCGGCTTTAACCAGCAAGCTGTCGGCATGACCGTGGTAGCACCCCTCAAACTTGACGATCGTATTGCGGCCGGTAAAACCGCGCGCCAGACGAATCGCACTCATGGTTGCCTCAGTACCGCTGCTGACCAGGCGCACCTGCTCCATCGAGGGCAGCAATTGGCACAAGGTTTCGGCCATGATAATTTCGGCCTCGGTGGGTGCACCAAAACTCAAGCCATTCACCGCGGCTTTTTGAACCGCGTCAATTACGGCCGGGTGAGCATGTCCCAACACGGCCGGGCCCCAGGATCCGATGTAGTCAATGTAGCGCTTGTCATCAGCATCCCACACATACGGGCCGGATGCCCGTGTGAAAAATCGCGGCGTACCACCCACGGATTTAAAGGCACGTACGGGCGAATTGACACCGCCCGGGATGGTCTTTTGGGCACGTTCAAACAATGCTTCGTTGCGATGAGTCATGATGAAAAATTCCTGCTGAGCTTTACATGAGAGTCAAAACACTCGACCATTTGTTGCGCTGTCAGGCGCGCCCGGTCGGGATTGGGTGTATCACCAAACAGCGACGATACCACTGCGGCAGCGTCGGCACCGTGGGCTATGACCTGGGGTAAATTGTCCAGGGTGATTCCGCCAATAGCGACCACCGGTACCTGCAAAGGCCTGGCTTGGGCCAGCACCGACAGCGGGGCATGCGCTGCATGTGGCTTGGTTCTTGACGGGAACATGGCACCGAAGGCGATGTAATCGGCCCCCTCTGCAACGGCCTGCTGAGCGCGGAGTAAGTCACCGTAGCAGGATGCCCCAAGGATGCAATGGGGCCCCAGCAGGGCACGAGCGGCGGGCAACGCCATATCGTCTTTGCCCAGATGGCAGGCCCAGCGCTTGGGGTCGATGCCAGACTGCAGCGAGCCGTCGTGCTGCAAACGCTCCAGCATCAAGGGGTTGTCATTCATCACAAACACTGCGCCAACGCGCTGACACAGCGACGCCAGAGCGCTGGCGGTCTGGCTATCCGCCTTTTTATCGCGGAATTGCAGCCAGCGGACGCCGGCCTGCAAAACCGCCTCGACCGATTCTAGCAAGGCCTGTGTCGGCCAGTGTTCTGGGGTGATGGCATACACACCCGCCACGCGGGGTTTGGTCATCACGGCCGGCGCGCTCACGATAAATCCTTGACCCAGAACAGGCGGTTCGGAATCGCCTGCGCCCTTCCCAGCGGCCAGCCATGCGCCAAGGCCTGCCAGGTAAAGTGTTGGGCAGTCTCTACTGCATCGCGAACCGACTGACCCTGCGCCAGCGCCGCAGCGCAGGCTGAGGCCAGGGTACAACCCGACCCGTGGTATTGGCCCGGCAATCGGTCAAACTCCCATTGCTCCATGGTGTCATCCGGCCCGTAGAGTTCATTGACCACGGCCAGGGTTTTGATGTCATGAGTGCCAGTGAGCAACACATGTTTGCAATCGAGCGTCAACAGCGCGCGGGCCGCTGCAGCACGGGTACGGCGTTTGCTCAGGGCAAAGGCTTCGGGCAAGTTGGGTGTGATCAGCGTGGTACATGGCAAGAGGCTGTCGCGAATGGCCGCCAGTACATCGGCTTTACCGAATGAATCGCCGCGACCAGAGGCCAACACGGGGTCGACCACAACGGGAATATGGGGATAACGACTGACCAGCCGCGCCACTGCCTCTACAATCTCGGGGCTGCCCAATACTCCCGTTTTAAAGGCAGCCACAGGCATGTCATCAAGAACAGCGCAGGCTTGCTCTACAATCCAGTCCGCACTTAACGGTTCAAAGCGGGTCACGCCCACTGTATCTTGCACGGTCAAACCTGTCACAATGGTGACCGGATGCGCCCCCATGGAGGCGATAGTGAGTAAATCAGCCTGCAAACCAGCCCCTGCCGTGGGATCACTGGCAGCAAAGGTCATCACCACCGGCGGCAAGCCAACGGACTCGGATACGAGGCTGTTGATGGATGGGTCGGAATTTACAGGCTCACTGCAGGACGGGGTACCGGATTGTATTTTGGATGTTTTGCGCGACATGATACGGAGAAAACAGGCGCTGAACCTTTTGGCGCAGCAGCAAACTCAGTATTATCCCGCAGCGGGAAAAACTTTGCGCGGTTGTTCTGTAAAACCACGCTTTTTATTTGATATTGGTTGAAACGATGAAAACCTGGATGTGTTTAATTTGTGGTTGGGTTTACGACGAGGCGGCTGGCCGCCCTGAAGACGGCATCGCGCCGGGCACGGTATGGGCCGATGTACCGCCGAACTGGGTGTGCCCTGAGTGTGGCGCGCGCAAGGAAGACTTCGAGATGGTGCAGATCTAAGCCCCATCCAGCGCAGTTCTCATCATGGCCAAGGTGACACCTTCCACCCTGCACACACCCCCCTTGCTGCGCCGCTTCTGGACGTGGCTGGGCGGTGTGGGTAGTGCGACCGTCGCGCTATCGACAGTCCTTGGTTTGGTGGTTGCGTTGGTGTGGCAAACACAGACCGCACAGCGCTGGGCCCTGCACCGCGAGATCGTGTCTGACGCCCTGGTGCAAACCCAGCGGCTGGCATGGGCCGCTACCCTGTCACCGTCTGAGGATTCAACGGCTCGATCTGCCCTGCTCGAGAGCAAGCAGCGCCTGAGCCAGCTTTTTAGCGTCCTGCTCAATGGCGGCAAGCTCGATCAGCAATCAGTATCCCCGTTGCCCGCCCAGCTGCAACCAGGCTTTGCCGAGGCTGCCCGATGGTGGTTCCGCATCGAACGGGCGGCCACGACGCTGGCCTCCTTACCAGCCGGCACCGAGCAAAACAAAAACGTAGGTAATCTGAGCGCTGCGGTTGAGCGCTTTGCCACCAGCTTTGAGTTATGGGCTGACGCCAAGCGGCAGGATTTGCCACCGCTGGCGCTTAACACGGCCATTCAGGTTGAACG
Organism: Burkholderiaceae bacterium; assembly: GCA_036834985.1. Taxonomy (GTDB): domain Bacteria; phylum Pseudomonadota; class Gammaproteobacteria; order Burkholderiales; family Burkholderiaceae_B; genus DAITMV01. Next base: position 5,163 of record DAITMV010000069.1, read on the forward strand.
CCTGAGCCACATTCTCAATGCCACCCAAGGCGCCAGTGCCAGCCGGGAGCGGCTGGGCAATCCGACGCAAATTCCGGTATTGCTTGAAGCCATCCAAGGCGATATCGATACCCTGCTCAATGGTGAGGTCACTAAAAATATCAAACCTGCCTCGCCCAAAGACAGGGAGCGTTTGCTGGCCTTTCGTTCAGACGCAGCGGTGCTGGTCAAACTCGCCTCAGGCGTAAAAGAATCCCTGCCCAAGCTGAGCGAGGGGTTGGAATCGGGCAAAACCATCGCACTCGAAACCGAGCTGCTGCGCCGACAATTAAGCGTGCTGCTCAAACAGCTCAACGATGATGAAGAGCCGCTGCGCTGGTTGATCATCACCACCGAATTGCTCATGCTGGCGCTGGTCGGTCTGGCCCGCGCCCAATACCTGCTCAATCAGAGCAAAGCGCAAACAGCGCGCATCGAGCAGCAGGCGTTGAGCCTGATTCAGTCGCAGCAAGGGGATGCTGACATTGACGCAAAGCGTGATGGCGCTGCTGCTGCGCTCAAGGGCGTACTGGCCGCGCTGCAGCAAACCGCCGAATCCACCCAGAAAGCCACCGAGCAAGCAGGCGCCAGCGTACACATTCAAGCCCAGCAGCTGCAAAACGCCGGGCATGCAGTGTTGCAACTGGCCCATGCCTTCCACACCATTTCCACCCAATCCACTGCGGCTGCCAAAACTGCACTGCAATCAGAGCAATCGGCCAACCAGGGGCAACTGACGGCGCATGAAGCGCTTCGTCAGTGGGAGCAACTGCGCGAAGACATGCGCCGCACGGCAGCCGGCCTACGTCGCGCCGGAGAAGCCAGCCGGGCGTTGGGCGATGCGCTTGAAACATTGCCCACCGATGAGCAACACGAGCTGACCCCGCTGGTCATTCAAACCCGGGAAGCCTTGCGCGATGCCGTAGCGGGCCTGGCGGCCGGCACACAACATATGACTCAAGGCGAAAACCACAGCAAGGCGGTTGCGGCCATGCTGGCCCAACACCAATCGGCGTGGGTCACCCTGTTGGACCGGGTTGAGGTATGTGCTGGTTCTGCCGCTGCCCAGGCAGAAGGGGCGCTGATCCTGGCTAAAACGCTCAGTAAAACCGGACAAAGCTACAACGGGGATCCCCACCGTGAGCCGGCACAACTGCCTCGCTCACCGGATGAACCCGATTTCAAGCTGCAACTGCCTAATGCAGACGAGCGGCACTGAGCACATCAGACAGCTGCGTCAACAACGCCTTGTTTAATAAGGCTGCCCGCCCGGAGCCACTCGACTTCGATACACATAAATGGCCAGTTGCTGCTGCTCATGACGCTCGTACTCGAGCAACTGGTCGATCACGCCTTCGCTGATCACATGATCTTTGGCCAATAGCAACAAGCCGTCAGCGGCGCTTAAATCACGCGACAAAATGCTTTGCGGATGCACCGAATGGCTATTGACCAGAATCTCATCGCACCCTTGCTGAATCTGGAGTTTTTCAAGCACCTTCACAAACGCTTGAACCACGTCCGGGTCATAGCGTTTGCCACTGGCCCCTTCAATAAACTCCTGCGCCTCTGAGGGCTTGAGTGTGCCGGGTGCCAGCCAGCCTTGCTGCAATTCATCATAATCTTCTGCCACCGCCAAAATCCGCGCACCCATCGGAATCAGTTGACGAGACAGTCCATCGGGAAACCCCTGTCCGTCGAATCGTTCATGGTGATGGCGTACCAGTACGCCGGCATGATTGAGCTCTGTCAGGCTCATCATGGTCATCTGCCCCTTGGCTGGGTGCTTCATCAGCAAGGCCCGTTCAGCGGCTGTAATCTGGGTGATGGGTGTTGTCAGAATATGATCACTCATGGCCATCTTGCCTACATCGTGCAACAGACCTGCGATGTAAATATCATGAACCACCGCTGGGCTGAGCCCCATGGACTGCGCGATCGCGCGACTCATCTCGGCCACACGCTGGCTATGGCCCACCATGGGTGGAAACCGCAAACCCACCATCGCGGCAATCACCTTGACTGCGTTGTGAAACTGGGCACGCAATTCGCGGTGGGCCTGCTCCATGAAGGCATTGATCTGCTCAAGCTCGCTGGTCCGCGCCGTCACCTTCTCCTCCAGTTGGTGGTTCAATTGCGCCAGCTCGCGATTCTTGTCACTCAGGCGAGCGGCGAGCTGATCACGCTCGCGACGCAGCTGGCGTGTTTGCAACAAGCCGCGCAAAATGACCTTCAGCTCATCATCATTCCAGGGCTTGCTCACATAGCGGTGCACATGCCCCTGGTTAATGGCCTCGATGGTCGAGGAGATATCAGTGTACCCGGTCAACAGCACTCGGGCGCAATCAGGATCCAGTTGTGCAATCGATTCGAGTACATCCACCCCCGTCAAGCCGGGCATTCGCATGTCACACACCACAATGGCAGGCTGCAGCTCACGGGCCAGGCGGATCGCCTCAACCCCTTCGTTGGCCATATAAATCTCATACCCTTGATCACGCAAGGCCCGTCGCAGGGCGTTCAGTACATGCGGTTCGTCATCGACCAGCAGGATGCGTGGTGCAGGCTCAGCCACTTGCCCCTGCTGCGCTGCCTTACCCTCGGAATGAACAGAGGCAAGGACATCAGCGGGGGCAAGGGTCGAGGTCATGACATGGACAGGTGATGCGCCGTGTCGGAACGCGCTGTCGACGCTGTCCCGGGCGTAGCGGGCACTCGTTGCTGGACCGGCAGCCACACCGTAAAGGTGGTGCCGCGGTTAATTTGACTCTGCACATCGATCCGCCCACCGTGGCGTTGCACGATGCCATAGGACAGCGACAGGCCCAGCCCTGTGCCTTGGCCCACCGGTTTGGTGGTGTAGAACGGATCAAAAATGCGTTTGAGGTTGTCCGGGGCAATGCCGCAACCCGTGTCGGCAATGCGTACCCAGACCCAGTCCTTATCCAGGCCGGTAGACACCGAAATGGCACCTTTGTCCTGAATGGATTGCGCCGCATTAAGCAACAGATTCATGAACACCTGGTTTAACTGGGATCCCATACAGGCTATCGGTGGTACATCGTCGCCGTAATGCTTTTCCACCGTGGCTTTAAAGCGGATTTCGTTGTTGACGATGTTCAAGGTTGAATCTAGCCCCTTATGCAGATCGGCCACCCCCCATTCGCCATGATCCACATGAGAAAAATCTTTTAAGTCCTGGACGATACGACGCACGCGGCCGATACCCTCCTGGCATTCGCCCAACAGCAAGAGAACATCTTCCTTGAGGAATTTTAGATCCAGATCCCTGATCAACCGCTCAGCGCGTGGACGGGCATCGGGTTGATGGGCCGCCAGGGTCAATACATCGATCAATTGCAGCAGATCAGCAACGTACCCCTTTAAAGACCCCAGGTTGGAGTTCACAAAACCAATGGGATTGTTGATTTCGTGGGCTACGCCTGCCGCCAGTTGGCCGATCGAGGCCAATTTTTCGGATTGCAACAGTTGGTAATGGGCCTCTTCCAGCCGTTTGATGAGCGCAGCCTGCTCAGCCTTTTCGCGCTGTAACAAACGCTCCGCCTCGAGCTTTTCTGTCAGTTCGGTGGCCAGTAAATCATTGCGGTCCGACAATTGCCGACCGATGGTATCGCGCTGCGCCTGCTCTCGCTCGTAAGTGCTGCTGATATCCATCAGCAATGCCAGCATGCGCGGATCGTCGCTCACCTGCTCTGCGCGGTGAACGCCAAAATGCTGCTTGAGTTGGTGTGTTAGCCAGGCATGCATGCCTTGTTCCTCTTTTTTCTTGATAGCCCTCATTGGGGTTAACGGACTATTCTGGAGAAACTGAAGGCTGCAAATACCCGGCTATTTCAGGCTTGGCAAGTTACCCAGCAATGGGGCATACAAGGTTCCTTTGACGGACACAGGGATTGGCGAGGGCTTGGCCATGTTCAACGAGCCGGTAAAGGCATACTGGTTATGCCCGCCGTACAAAACCAGCACCAGTTTGTCACCTGCGGCCAGACGCTCGGCCCCTCCCACCATCCGCATGGCGTGTTTGCCATACCCACGGATCGGAATGACTTGGTTATCCAGCAGATCGGGCACCGGCAATCCGCTCTTTTGGATCGCCAAACCGGCAAAAATGATGGGATCAAAGTTGCCGCTTGCACTGGAGGGGACGGGTGTTGACACCTCCATGTCCAGATCCGCAATCCCACCCACCACATCCCCACCCGCCCGTCCGGCGTATCTGACGCCAACGGTGACAGGGACGTCGTTTAACCCAGCCAGTACAGTGGTGGCTGGAATATCAAACGCCTTGCCCTGTTTGTCCACGGTGACCTGTGGAACCACGACCGCGTCGCCTTTGGACAATGACAAACAAGGCTGCTTGGGAATCGCATCGGCTGCCCCGGCGATCCCTTTCAAATGTTCATCAAAAAAGGCCAGCGTCGCCACGTTCACATCCACCGGGCCGCACTTGCTGTCCAGAAAACCAGCCGGTGGTTGCGTGGTCAGGTCACCCGGGTCAGGAACCACCTGCAGGGTGTTATGACCGCTCTGATAGCTCAACAACCGAACATCACCGCCGCCTTCTTTGAGGCATTGGTAGTTGTTGTAGGCCTCGTTAAAGTTAAACAGGGTGTCTCGCATGCCCTGGAACAACATGGCGTTCACCCGAGGCGGATGCACGGGCGGCAACAAGGGTTTGGTACCCACACCGCCGTTGGTGGCGATCGGCTTGCCTTCACAGAAATACGCGTTGCTGTGATAACCAAAAAAGTCTTCGGTGGTGTCAGACGAACGATCGGCCGCCAGATCCTGTGGAAACAAGTTGATCACAAACGGATCAAAATGCCCCCGATCCAGATTGTTACCCGCAGTATTTCCCACACCAAACAAGGCCAGTGGCCAGATGGTTTTAGGGGTGCGGTTGGGGAACAGGCTAAAACGTAAATCGTACCAAGTGATGGTAGGCACCATCGCGCGCAGGCGGTGACGGGGGTCGATCGCGTTGATCAGCAACTGATAACCTCCGCCATAACTGCCCCCAATGGACCCGGCCATCGCCACACCATTGGGATCTTTTTTAATCCAGCCCAAATGACGCTCGGCCCAGTCCAAGATGGCCAGCAGGTTTTTTCCCTCAAAGTCCGGATCCATGACACGCACCGTGCCTGTGGACTCGCCGTGTCCGCGCTGATCAATGCTAATTAAACCATAGCCGTTGTTGACGATCCCGGCGATGTCCGAACCCAAGCCCGCAGGGGCCGGAGCAGATTTGCTGTTTTGACGAGACCCGCCAAACCCGTGACCCTGCAAAATCAGGGGATAGGCCTGTCCGCCTTTGAGCTCAGACGGCTCAAATACCGTAAAAGCCACTTTGTCGCCCGTGGGGGATTGAATATAAACGGAATAGATCTGTCCTGCCCGGCTTTGCCCAACGGCAGGTACATCCGGCACCTTGTTGGTGATACCGGGGAAATCGGGTGGATTACCCGGCTCTGGGACACCACTGGTGCTGCCGTCATTGACGCCGGCGGCATTGACCTGCGAGCTGCCCTGTTGCGGCGCACCGTCGCTCCCGGATCCGCAGGCATTCAACAACAGGCCACATAAGGTACCGATGACAACCTGTCTGGCGGTCGCGTTGAAAAGGGTCGATACCATGGCGTCTCTCCATCTTGTACTTTTATGTGACAACTTATACTGTCAGACAAGACAAGTGGATGCATCCAGGTACCCGTACCTGCGACCGGGACGACTCTTAATCCTCTGCCGTCGGCGACAACACAGACCGCACCTGCTGCATGGTCAGCGTGGGGTTACTTAACTCCAGCCAGGCGTATACAAATCCGCGCAGGTAGTGGCCCCGGCGGACTGCGATCACGGTGTGATTGGCCTCAAACAGATGGGCTGCGGGCAACAGCTTCAGGCCTGCGTCGCGACGCGCATCAAACGCCATCGGCGCGATAATCCCGATGCCCAAGCCCAACTCCACATAAGCCTTGATCACATCCGCATCCAGGGCGGACATGACAATATCCGGCACCAAACCTTCCGTGGCGAAGGCCTGGTCAATAATGGCCCGCCCGGTAAAACCGTCCTGATACGTCACAATCGGGTACTTGGCCATGTTCTCAAGCGTCAATACCGGCTCGGCCAGCAAGGGGTGCCCGTCGGGCACAATTACGCCATGATGCCAGTCATAAAACGGAAAGCTTGCCACCTCTGGCAGTTGCGACAGGCGTTCGGTGGCAATACCGATATCCGCATCACCGGACAACAGCATGTTGCAGATTTCCTGCGGACTGCCTTGGTGCAAGACCAGATGAACCTTGGGAAAGCGCTCCTTAAACTCACTGACTATAGCCGGCAAGGCGTAACGCGCCTGGGTGTGCGTGGTGGCCACCACCAGTTGGCCGACGTCCTGATTGGAAAAATGCTCCGCCAGCTTGCGGATGTTTTGGGCATCACCGAGCATGCGCTCCACAATCACCAGCAACTCCTTGCCAGGCTCGGTCAGGCCCTGCACCCGTTTGCCACGGCGCACGAAGATTTCGATACCCAGTTCGTCTTCGAGATCCTTGATGTGCTTGCTCACCCCAGACTGGGACGTGAACAAGGCATTGGCCACTTCCGTAAAGTTGAAGTTTCTGCGTGCAGCCTCGCGGATGATTCTTAACTGCTGAAAATTCATGCTGCCTCAACCTCTCCGTGGCCTAAAAACCACCGTACAAAATCGCTGGCGGGGTGTTCTATCACCGCCTGCGGCGAACCAACTGCTCTACTTTACCGTGATTCATCAGCACCACCTGATCGGCCACTTCCATGGCCTCGTCCTGATCGTGGGTCACAAAAATACTGGTGATGCCCAGCTCATCATGCAGGCGGCGCAACCAGGCACGCAACTCCTTGCGGACTTTGGCATCGAGTGCGCCAAAAGGCTCATCCAGCAGCAAGACTCGGGGCTCAACAGCCAGTGCACGGGCCAGCGCAATGCGCTGCCGCTGCCCGCCGGATAACTGGGCCGGGAAGCGATCGGCCAGCCAGTCCAGCTGTACCAGCTTTAACAGCTCAAATACGCGCTCTTTGATCTGCGTCTCGGAGGCCCGTATTTTTTTAGGCTTGCAACGCATCCCGAACGCCACATTCTCAAACACGCTCATGTGACGAAACAAGGCGTAATGCTGGAACACAAACCCGACCTGCCGCTCACGCACATGCAGTTTAGAGGCGTCTTGCCCCTCAAGATACACCGTACCGCTATCAGCTTGCTCAAGGCCCGCAATCACGCGCAACAAGGTGGTTTTACCACAGCCCGAGGGGCCCAGCAGCGCCACCAGATGGCCCGCCGGAAATTCAAGGGTGATGTTGTCCAGCGCCTTGTAAGTGCCAAATTCTTTTTGAATGTTTTCTACGCGAATGCTCATGATCAATGCTGTCCATTCTTTAGTTCGCCTGCACGCTCGATGATTGACTTGATCACCAGGGTCACCAAGGCCAGCAGCGCCAGTAACGAGGCCACTGCAAATGCAGCTGCAAATTGATATTCGTTGTACAAGATTTCCACATGCAGGGGCATCGTGTTGGTTTGCCCACGAATGTGCCCGGAGACCACCGATACCGCACCAAACTCACCCATGGCGCGCGCATTACAAAGAATCACCCCGTACATCAGGCTCCACTTAATATTGGGCAAGGTAACCTGAAAGAACATGCGCCACCCAGAAGCTCCCAACACCAGTGCAGCCTCTTCTTCCTGTTGTCCCTGCGCCTGCATCAGCGGAATCAACTCCCGTGCCACAAAGGGCAAGGTGACAAAAACGGTGGCCAATACGATGCCAGGGGTCGAAAAAATGATTTTGATATCGTGTGCCTGTAACCACGGACCAAACCAGCCATTGGCGCCAAACAGCAGGACAAACATCAACCCGGCGATCACGGGCGATACGGAAAACGGGAGGTCAATCAGCGTGATCAGGAGCTGCTTACCCCGAAAATCAAATTTTGAAATGGCCCAGGCCGCCGACACACCAAACACCACGTTTAATGGCACTGCAATCGCTGCAGCAATCAGGGTGAGCTTGATCGCCGCCCATGCATCGGGCTCGACCATCGCAGCGAGGTAAATCTCCCAACCCTTGCGCAGGCCTTCGTAAAACACGGTAAACAACGGCGCCAGCAGCAACACCGCAAAGTAACCCAGCGAGAGCAGCAAAATCAGGTATTTGACCCACACAGGGTCTTGTGTGGCGGCTTTGATCTCAAAGGACGTTGTGGGGAGCACCTTGTGAAGAAGGTTTGCCATCATCGACTCCCGCCATGACGTTTAAGCGACCAATGCTGCAGGGCATTGACCAGCAGCAACAGGACAAACGAAATACTCAACATGATGGTTGCAATGGCAGTGGCACCTGCGTAATCGTACTGCTCCAGTTTGGTGACAATCAGCAAAGGCGAAATTTCCGAGACATAGGGCACATTGCCGGCAATAAAAATCACCGAACCGTATTCACCCACCGCCCGCGCAAATGCCAGTGCAAAGCCGGTGAGCAATCCGGGTAGCACGCTGGGCCACACCACCTTGATAAAACTTTGCAGGCGAGTCGCGCCCAAACTGGCGGCGGCTTCTTCGTACTCGGTTTCGAGATCCTGCAAAATGGGTTGAACCGAACGCACCACAAAAGGCAATCCAATAAAACTCAATGCCACGACAATTCCCAAGGGTGTAAAGGCGACCTTGATGTTGTACTGGGCAAGCCAGCTACCCAGCCAGCCGTTGGGGGCGTAAATGGCGGTCAGGGCAATCCCTGCTACGGCCGTGGGCAAGGCGAACGGCAAGTCCACCAGCGCATCGATCACTTTTTTGAGTGGAAAGCTGTAACGCACCAGCGACCAGGCCAGCAACAAACCAAAAAAAGCATTTAGCGCAGCGCCGATGAGCG
>DAITMV010000070.1:0-14100 GCA_036834985.1 Burkholderiaceae bacterium
AAAAAGGGAGATGCTGGGGAGAGGCGTAATCGGCATTCCGGCCCGAAAAGGAAGGCTGTGCATGGCCCTGTCGTACTTTGCCCGGAATACAATTCGGGTCTGTTGCGCGAATTTCCAGCTGAATGTTCAGTTTGGCCAGTTGTTTGCGATACCAGTCAAACTTGGCTTTATCGCCCGGGCCACCGCCTGTGGTGTCCAGCCCCAGTACCAAGGGGGTACCGGTTTTTTCGTCACGGCCGTCGGGGTAACCCGCCTCGGCCAATAAACGTTTTGCCACCTCGATGGATTTGCGTTTGGGTTGGCCATCGTCAATGTCGAACACATGTGTGTTGATACCCTCATTCCCCTCAGGGAATCCAAAAATTCCGGGGACCAGCGGGCCCTGCGCGGAGATGGCGCGGCCGTTGGTAAAAATCTGCGAAAACTCCTCCCAATCGACCGCAATCGCGATGGCTTGACGCAGCTTTTTGGCGCGTGCGGCTGTCTGCTCGGTGGGGCCCGGTCCCACCACCGGGTCCAGCCAATTAAAGCCCAGGTAGTAAATGCTGGTGGCCAGGGAGGTTTCCAGTGCAATACCCTTGCTTTTCATATCAGGACTTAATTGCGCAGCGCCATCAACGGAAGCCCTAATGACTTGATCAAATGAATCCGATGACACACCGGAGCTGTCGTAATAGCCCTGCAAAAATTTGTTCCAGTACGGGATGCCCTCTTTTTCGCGGGTCACGACCACCTTGTCGATAAACGGCATGGTTTTACCCGCATCGGCCAGGAGGCCATCGGCTTTATCCTGTGGCTCACCCTCGGAGGGATAGGGCTCGCCGCGGTAATTTGGGTTGCGAACCAACACCATTTTGGAATTGGGATCGTTCTCGGTGAGCATGTAAGGCCCGGTACCGACAGGCCACCAGTCGAGGGTGAGGTTTTTGTCAGCAAAGCCGGGCTGGGCATAAAACTGATCTGCCTCCCAAGGGATGGGTGCAAAAAACGGCATCGCCAGCCAATACAAAAACTGGGGGTATTTGCCTTTGACATCCACCTGCACGGTGTAATTATCCAGCGCCTTGACGCCTGGCAGATCAAACGAGCGCAGGTCCAGCCAGGGTAAATCATTGGTTTGGGTGGATAGACCCGCTTTTTTGCGTTGCGCCTTCACATCAGCATCGTATTGTTTGAGACGGGCCCCCAATGTCGCCAACCCTGGCATGTATTCGGACATGTGCGCAAAAATAGGCGACACGATACGTGGATGCGCCAAGCGCTTCATTTCATACACAAAATCGGCGGCGATTAACTCACGGGTGCCGGTTTTTGGAAAATCGCCCAACTTAAAATACGGTGCAGCCTGCTCAGCGGATAAATTCAGGTAACTGGGCTGACCAGTGGCTTCTTTGGCAAAGGCCGGGTGAGGCGCGTACAAAATGCCTGGTTTGATACGCAAGGTATACCGGCTCATCGCAACGCGTTCGGTCGGCGCATCCTGCGGCAAGGGTTTGCCCTGCGCATCCAGAAAAACAGGTGTGGGCATCCGGCTGGCCGACTGGGGAATCAATGTGTAGGGGCGCTGCAGATAATGGTATTGGAACGGCGGCTCGTACACCTGGTACGTAAACTCAGCCTCATCCGAGGTATAGGACTGCGCCGGGTCCAGATGCTTGGGACGCGCGGTAAAAGCTGAGTACAGTACCTGTTCGCTGGAAGACTGCGTTTCGTAGGGGTCGTTCCACACCTTGGAACAAGCGCTCAAGGTACTCAACCAAGCGATTGCTAAAACCAGACTGCGTGATGCCAACCCTACCCTCCTCAAAACACGGTCAAGGGAAGATGATCAGCCCTTCCACACCCGTTCTACTCCGGTGTCTGCGTGAATCCAGCCACCGCCTTTTGAGCCGATACGAAAATAAAAACCAACGCCGCCTGCCTTGAACCCTTTGACCAAGGTGCCCAAAATTTCAGGATGCAGGCCATTCATACGAAAGTCGGCTGCTTTGCCCTGAGTATGCAGTGAATGACGGGCTGCTGGCAAACCGGCCTCGATCAGGCGGTTGTTGGTTTGCAAGGTACGAAAGCCCGAAGTGATCTCGATGGGTGCTTTAAAACCGTAACGACGCACAAAGGCCTGTGCAGCCCAGAGGGTGTCGATGAGTTCGGGATCCATCCGCGCGATCTGGTTGGCCTGTACATCACGCAACATTTCACAGATTTGTTCGTAGGCATCCTGATTGCGGACGCCGTCTTTCCAGTATTGGATTTCGAGTTGATCGCCCGACTGGGGACGTACCATTTGCAGTTTTCGGGGTTGCGTCCAGAAGGAGACATCCACCAAGGAGGCATCAAACAGATCGGGTGGAGGCGTCATGGCATCATTGCCCTGAGCCCAGGCACCGGTGGTCACGAACTGATCCGCTACACTCACCACGGCCAATGTGGAGACTGCTTTGAGGAAAGATCGACGATCGCTGAACATTCTCTTTAACTTAAGAAATTACTTGAACTTTATAATACCGTTTTTAGCGCAAAAAAGTCAGCATTAAAATGACACATACCGCAGTTCGCACCCGCTTTGCACCCAGCCCCACCGGTTATCTACACCTGGGAGGCGCACGCACGGCCCTGTACTCTTGGGCATACGCCCGCCACCACAAGGGGCAGTTCATTTTGCGGATCGAAGACACCGATCTGGAACGTTCTACCCCACAAGCAGTTCAGGCCATCATGGATGGCATGCACTGGCTTGATCTGGATTATGACGAAGGTCCGTTTTTTCAAATGCAGCGTATGGACCGCTATCGTGCCGTAATTTCTCAGATGCTCTCCGAGGGCACGGCCTACCACTGCTATTGCACCCCGGCAGAAGTCGAGCAAATGCGCGAAGAGCAGCGGGCGGCAGGCCTCAAGCCCCGCTACGATGGTCGCTGGCGGCCTGAGGCAGGCAAAACCCTGCCCCACATTCCTGAAGGCATCAAACCGGTGGTGCGGTTCAAAAACCCGCAGGATGGCGACGTAACCTGGGACGATCTGGTCAAGGGCCCGATCACGATTGCCAACAAGGAAATGGACGACCTGATCATCGCCCGCCCCGATGGCACACCCACCTACAATTTTTGCGTGGTGGTCGATGACTGGGAGATGAAAATCACCCATGTGATTCGCGGCGATGACCACATCAACAACACCCCCCGCCAAATCAATATTTTGCGGGCGTTGGGCGGCGATCTGCCCGTGTATGGGCACATTCCGATGATTCTGGGTCCGGATGGTGAAAAACTCTCCAAACGGCACGGCGCCGTCAGCGTGATGCAATATGCCGAGGAAGGCTACCTGCCCGAGGCGATGATCAATTACCTCTCACGCCTGGGCTGGAGTCACGGTGATGACGAGCTGTTCAGCCGCGAGCAGTTGGTGGACTGGTTTGACGCCGATCACCTGAGCAAGTCGGCCGCGCAGTTTAACCCCGAAAAGCTGGGCTGGGTGAATGCGCATTACATGCGCCAAACGCCCGTAACGACATTGGCGGCCGATGCCCTGCCGCGTCTGCAAGCCATGGGGCTGGATGTCAGCCACGGTCCGGCCTTGGAGGCGGTGATCGAGCTGGTGCTTGAGCGCGCCAACACCCTGGTGGCACTGGCCGAAGAAGCCGCCCTGTTTTATCGTCCGGTCACGGATGTGCAGGCGTTGTTAGCACCGATGATGGATGCTACTGTATTGGCAGCGCTGCAAGCGTTTGTCGCCGGCTTGCCGGGCGTTGACTGGAGCAAGGATGGGTTGTCGGGCTTGATCAAACAGGTGATCAAGGAACACGGCCTGAAAATGCCCAAGCTGGCCATGCCCTTGCGCGCATTGACCACCGGACAAACCCAGACCCCATCGATTGATGCGGTGATGGCATTGATGGGCCAATCTACCGTGACGGCACGCATTCAAAACGGTTTACAGCATTTCCAAGGACTCTGATGATGAGCAATTCATCCCAACCTGGCCTGCCACCCCTGTCCCCGGAGGACTGGAGCATCGAAACCCAAAGCGTACGTGGCGGTACGATACGCACCGCCATGGGCGAGCACTCCGAGGCCATGTTCCTGACCTCCAGCTTTGTGTTTGAGAACGCCGCGCAGGCCGCGGCACGCTTCTCGGGCGAACAGCCGGGCAACGTCTACGCGCGCTTTACCAACCCGAGCGTCTCCATGTTTGAAGAGCGGCTGGCCATGCTGGAGGGCGGCGAGGCCTGCCTGGCCACCGCATCGGGCATGGCCGCCATCATGACCGCCTGCATGGGGCTGATGTCGCAAGGCGATCACATTGTGTCGTCCAAAAGTATTTTTGGCGCCACCGTGCAATTGTTTTCGGGTATTTTCAGCCGCTTTGGCATCACCACTACCTTTGTGGACGGCACGGATGTAGCCGCCTGGGAACGGGCCATACAGCCCAATACCAAGGTCTTGTTTGTCGAAACGCCCTCCAACCCGTTAACCGAAATCATCGATATCCGCGCGCTGGCAGCGCTGTCCAAAAAAGCGGGTACGGTGCTGATGGTCGACAATTGCTTCTGCACACCCGCCTTGCAGCAACCTCTCAAGCTGGGCGCTGACTTGATCATCCACTCGGCCACCAAGTACCTGGATGGGCAGGGGCGAGTCCTCGGTGGCGCGATTGTTGGCAGTAAAACCATGCTCAAGGACAAAATCCTGCCGTTTTTGCGCACGGCTGGCCCGTCGATGTCGGCCTTTAACGCGTGGGTGCTGCTCAAAGGCTTGGAAACCCTATCCATCCGTATGGAAAAACAATCGTCCAACGCTCTGGAAGTGGCCAAGTGGCTTAGCAGCCACGCGGGCGTACGCCGTGTGTTTTACCCCGGCCTGGAGTCACACCCACAATACGCCTTGGCTAAAACGCAGCAAAGCAGCGGTGGCGCCATAGTGTCGTTTGAAGTCATTGGAGAAGGAGCCGCCGCTCGTCAAAACGCCTGGACGGTCATAGATAACACCAGAATGTTGTCGATTACCGCCAATTTGGGCGACACCCGCTCCACCATTACACACCCGGCGACCACCACCCATGGCCGTTTGACACCCGAGGCCCGTCAGGCCGCAGGTGTTCAAGAGAATCTGATTCGTATCGCGGTGGGGCTGGAGAATGTAGCGGATATTCAGCGGGATTTGAGTACGGGCCTTGGACTGATTACAGCCTGAGTTTGGCCGGGTTTAAGCCTGTGCGGTGAATCCGACGGGTAAGACCTGGCTGGCCAGGTTGGCCGCTGAATTATCAAAGAAATCTTTGGTGGCCTGGTAATTGATCAATGCAAACAAGGCATCAGTGACAGTGCCTTCTTTTTTCTTGCGCTCTTGATCGGCCAAAATCAGAGTCAACGTTGAATTGCCAGAATATTGAACCAGACGGTCCAGCGTGGAGGACAAATCACCACCGCCTAATGCACCGAGTGATGAAGAAGTGAGGTTTTCAACGCCAGTCTGTGAGGATTGCGCAGCACGGATGGCTGTTAGCAACTGCAATGAATTGCTGCTGCCGACTCCGCCGAGGGTACCGTTGATGGATGATATCGCCATGACTGACTCCAAATTTGCTCACTGTTGTAACTTGTACTAAGCAGTGTGCGATTTGGAGTCAGAAGTTCGCCTACATCCCCCGTTTTTTACTGACAAGACATGGGCCAACCACACCCACAGGGAGTAGCCATGTTGATTTGACGGGCTTAGACCTTGAAACTGTCCAAGGAGGCGCCGCCGCTCAACGCGTCAGCCAGCCAGGTGGGACGTTTGCCGCGACCAGACCAAGTTTGACCGGCATTGGCGGGGTTTTTATAACGAACGGGCGCGGGACCTAATTCGCGTTTACCTTTGGTTTTATTGCTACCGCCAAGCTCAGCAATCAGATCTTCAATTTTTAAACCTTTTTCTGCGGCCAAACGCTTTACCTGATCGATTGCAGCGATTTTTTCGGAGCGGCGGCCAATTTCTGCATCAATATCAGCTTTTAATTGTTGCAGTTCTGAAACTGACATTGCAGAAATATTAAGTTTTTTCATGGAAGACCCTCATTGATAATCAAGTTTATAAACAACACCGGCGTACTATATCAAAAAAATATTATTCATGTTGATGTGATTATATTGTTGAATATTATCCATAACTAAATAAATTTACTGTATTTGTTATAACTCCTATGGTGTAATTCATTCCGGTCAGGCTCGATGGTTTTTTTAATCACCGAGTCTCAATTGACCCGTATGATTAGGTGTCAGTGCTTGCGGACAATTTGTCTGCGCATGACGTTGTTACACATCTTCACAAACAAGGCGTCAACGATAAGGGGGTACGCCCCGTTATTGACATCATGGCGCCAACGCCTTATTTCAACCTGACGGAGATTAAACATGACTAAGTTACTTTCAGCTATTCTGGTTACAGTGTTTGCTACCTCAACCGCATTTGCAGCATCACACACAGGCGCAGCCCCAGCCGCCGACATGAAAGCTGACGCTAAAGCTGAAGTCAAAGCTGAAAAGCCAGCTGACGCACCTAAGCACAAAAAGCACCACAAAGCTAAAAAGGCTGACGCTGCTGCTCCAGCAACACCTGCAGCTCCTGCTGCTGACGCTGCCAAGAAGTAATCAGCACGTCGTAAACACAATAAAAAAAGGAGTGCTTTTTAGCACTCCTTTTTTTATTCGTTTAAATCAAGATGACTTTTAAATATCACAACAAATTGCCATAGCCAACTGATTTTGGCCGCGTCGCAAAAGCCATTTATCAGCGAATATCCAGTGGTGGGAATTGTTTAACCAGATCGTCAATCGCCTTGATCTGGGTCAGGAAGGGCTCCAGCTTGTCCAGTGGCAAAGCGCTTGGGCCATCACAGCGGGCGTTGTCCGGATCTGGATGCGCTTCCAAAAACAAACCAGCCAACCCAATCGCCATGCCTGCACGGGCCAGCTCCAGAACCTGACGCCGACGCCCCCCTGAGGCATCGCCCATGGGATCACGGTTTTGCAAGCTGTGGGTTACGTCAAAAATCGCGGGAGCTCCACCGGCCGCCTCAATCATTTGACGAAAGCCCAGCATATCAACAACCAGGTTATCGTACCCAAAACACGCGCCGCGCTCGCACAAAATCACCTGGGTATTGCCCGCCTCGTCGCATTTTTTGACCACATGCTTGATTTGCGTCGGGCTCATGAACTGTGGCTTTTTGATGTTCAGTGCCCGCCCAGTTTTAGCGATTGCCACCACCAGATCAGTCTGGCGTGCCAGGAACGCGGGAATCTGCAACACATCCACCACCTCCGCCACCACGGACGCCTGCTCTATTTCGTGCACATCGGTAATGACCGGAACATTGAACTCGGCTTTGACGCGTTCAAAGATACGCATGCCTTCATCCAGCCCTACACCACGAAACGAATGGATTGAAGAACGATTGGCCTTGTCAAACGAGGCTTTGAACACGTAAGGGATACCCAGCTTATGCGTCACTTTCACATAGTGCTCGCAAGCGGCCATCGTAGAGGACAAATCCTCCAGCACATTAATACCGCCAAACAACACAAACGGCGCGTTGTTAGAGACGGTGATGCCGTTGGCAAGTTGCACGGAGTTCATAATCAAGGCGGTCCTGTCGAGTCTGATGTTTAACTTCAAAGTGTACACCAGGCAGCCAGCGCCCCAGCGCGTTGATCAGCTCCCACCAAACCAGTTGTAGCCCTGGTCTTCCCAATAACCGCCCGGGTTTTGATTGGTGACGTAAATCGCCTGGATGTATTTGGGATTTTTATAACCCAGCTTGGTTGGCATGCGCAGCTTCATCGGAAAGCCATATTCAGGCGGCAAGGTGTTGCCGTCATAGGTGAGCGTGAGCAACGTTTGTGGATGCAAGGCGGTGGGCATGTCGATGCTGGTGTAATAATCGTCCACACATTTAAAACCAACATACTGCGCTGTGGTGTCAGCGCCGATTCGCTTTAAAAACTCTGAAAACCGGATGCCACCCCATTTACCAATGGCGCTCCAGCCTTCAACACAAATGTGCCGGGTGACTTGATCCTCCTGCGGCAAGGCCCTCAGCGAGGCCAAGGTCCAGGGTGCTTTGTGTTGGATCAAACCGGAGAGCTCCAACCGATAGGCAGCTTCATCTACTGGGCGAATCTCATCCTCCCCGTAATAGGCATTAAACGGAAACGGTCGAGTGATCATGGACTCAGGATACGTCGGAGCCAGCCGATTGGGATCAAAAATCAGGGCCTGGGCTTTATCGTTCAGCTTCGAAATTCCGATCAGCATGCGCTCCACGGAGTCTTCGTCGGTGAGGGTGCAACCAGACAGCAAACTTAAACCGCCCAGACTTAGCGCTCCCACACTGGCACCACCGCCTGCCAGTCGACCCAAAAACCGCCGGCGGCTGGGGCTTGGGAGTTGCTTGATCGCCTCTTGAACAGCGAGGGTATGCAAATGGGCAGGTACTCGTGCAATCTTTGACATATCAAACCTTCTGATGACCTTTGATCATCGCAATCAGCGTTGAAGGGACCAGCGCAACCATCACCAGATGCACCACGATAAAAAAGCCAACAAAGGTCATTGAAAAAAAGTGAACGCGGCGGGCTGTCTCATAGCCGCCCAGCAGCTCACGCAACATTGGAAACTGCACTGATTTCCACAACACCAGGCCGGACATCACCAGCAACACCAGCGCCGCGATGGTGCTCAGATATGCCAGTCGTTGCACCATGTTGTATTGGGTCGGGTCGGCGTGGCTGAGTTTGCCTTTGAGGGTTGATTGAATATCCCGCAGCAATTGGCCTGGCGACAACGGGAAGAACTTTTGCTTAAATCGCCCCCCCACCAGATTGATCGCCACATAGACAAGGCCATTCAAAAACAATACCCACATGGCAGCGAAGTGCCAGAGCAGAGCCCCTCCGAGCCAACCACCCATCGTGACGCCTTTGGGAAACAGAAACGGAAAGAGTGGTGAGGCGTTGTAGATTTTCCAGCCGCTGAGGATCAGGGTGATCACCGCAATCGCGTTAATCCAGTGATTGAGCCTTAACCACCCCGGGTGCACGGGCACCACCGTGCCGTGCTGATAATGATTGACTGCCGACATACCACCCCTCGTTTTGCGTTGTATTGGTGATCTGTCGAGCTTGTGCTTAATTTATTACAACATATCGGGCTCTATCTGCAGGGCGGTTGGGTTCAACTGCTGCACCGCTGCCAACCACGCCTGGGCTTTTGGTAATTCATAGGCAAAGAAATAATCGCACGTTAATAACTTGCCCCGCAGCAGGGCAATACGTTCTGGATGCAACTGCCCTTGGTTAAGCGCCTGTGACGCGGTCGCAGCCAGCTCAAGCCATATCCAGGCCATCACGACATGGCCGAACGCCTGCATATAAGGCGTGGCGTTGGCCAGCAAGGCGTCCGTGCGCTGCTGAGCCACTGCGCTGGCCCACGCGGTTTGGGTTACGTGAACTAACAGGGCAAACGCTGCATTGAAGGTATTGATGTGGTGTTGCAAAGCGCTGGCCTGCGTACTGGCGATGGAGACGATGCGTTGGGCGATTGTCTGGCTGAAGGTCTCAAGTAAACGCCCCTGCTCCATGACGACTTTGCGACCCAATAAATCGAGGCCCTGTATCCCGTGGGTACCCTCGTGAATCATGTTCAGACGGTTGTCCCGCCAATACTGCTCCACCGGAAAGTCGCGCGTGTATCCGTATCCGCCCAGCACCTGAATGGCCAGGCTATTGGCCTCCTGTGCCCATTCACTTGGCCAGCTTTTGGCGATCGGGGTGAGCAGCTCCAGCAGTGCGCCTGCATGCCTAGCCTGCTCGGCAGAGCCGGTTTTTTCTTCATCGACCAGACGCGCGCAATACAAGGCCAGGGCCAAACCGCCTTCAGCGATGGCTTTTTGGGCCAGCAGCATGCGCTTGACATCCGCGTGTTCGATAATCGGCACTTGAGGGGCTGTGGGGTCTTTGGCGCCCTTGGCTCCGTGACGCCCTTGTGGACGGTCCTTGGCGTATTGCAGCGAGGCTTCAAAACCGGCATAACCCAACATGGTCGCGCCCAGCCCAACCGCGATGCGGGCCTCGTTCATCAAGGTGAACATATAACGTAAACCGTGCCCCGGCTGGCCGACGAGGTAGCCAACGGCCCCGGCCTGTCCGTCCACCTTGAACTGGCCTTCACCAAAGTTGAGCAATGTGTTGACCGTACCCCGATAGCCGCATTTGTGATTCAACCCGGCCAGGGCAATGTCGTTACGCTGGCCGGTTGGCAGCCCCTGCTCATCCACCAGAATACGCGGCACGATAAACAACGAAATGCCTTTGACCCCCGGCGTGAGTTGCCCTGAAGCCTCCGGGATTTTGGCAAGCACGAGGTGAACAATGTTCTCGCCCATCTCGTGTTCGCCGCCCGATATCCACATCTTATGACCGGTCAGACGGTAGCGGGCGCCCAGCGGGTCTGCTTCCCAGCCGGCCGTGTTGACATCCGGCACGGCACGGGTGGTGATATCGCCCAGACTGGACCCAGCCTGCGGCTCACTCAAACACATCGTGCCAAACGTCTTACCCTCAAAGGCCCGACGCGCAAAAGCAGCTATTTGGCGCTCCGAGCCATGGGCTGCAATGGTATTTGCATTACCGCGGGTGAGCATCGGATACGCCGCGATGGACACACTGGCTTTGTAAAAAAAGCTCATGGACGCCATCTCGACGGTGGTGGGCAATTGCATGCCCCCCAACACCTCCGATTGAGCCGCGCCCATCAAGCCGGCCTCATGGAAGGCTTGCAGGGCTTGTTCCGTACTGGCGGGTAAAGTGACCTTAACACCGTCAAACTGGGGCTCCTCTACATCGCTTACACGGTTAAAAGGGGCAAATTTGTCCTGCGCCAGTTGCTCACTCAAATCCAGCACCGCTTCAAATGTTTCGCGATTGTGGTCAGCGTGGAAGGGGCGCTCGGCCAGCGATTCAACCCCAAGCCAGTCATAGAGCATAAAACCCAGCGTGGCGCGATGGCTCATGGAGGTCAACCTTTCTCAGTCAGTACAGTTGCAGTGATTACGGGTTAAAACGCTGGCCTGAGGCAGCCAATTCTGCCAGCAGGGGCGCAGGCTCCCAGAAGTTGGCATCATCGTGCGGATTGGACTGGTACTTGCGCATCGCTTGGACCACATGATCCAGGCCCTGCATGTCGGCGTACAACATGGGGCCGCCGCGCCAAATCGGAAACCCGTAGCCAGTCAGGTAGACCATATCAATATCCGAGGCGCGGGCTGCGATACCCTCCTTGAGGATATGCGCACCTTCATTGACCAAGGCATAGACCAGCCGGCCTACGATTTCGTCGTCAGAAATCACGCGTGGGGTGATCTTCTGGTCCTTGCGGTATTGCTCAATCAGTGCGCTAACCTCTGCCGATACGATAGGTTCTCGCTTTCCAGCCTCGTAGTCATACCAGCCTTTGGACGTCTTTTGACCATAACGGCCCAGCTCGCACAGGCGGTCGGCCAAGCGGCTGTATCGCAGATCGGGTTGCTCGGTGTAACGACGCTTGCGGATATACCAGCTGATGTCGTTACCCGCGAGGTCGCTGACGCGGAACGGGCCCATGGCCATGCCCCAGCCTTCAATCGCTTTGTCCACCTGCTCTGGGGTGGCGCCTTCATCCACCAGGAAAAACGCCTGACGGGTGTACTGTTCCAACATCCGGTTGCCAATAAAACCGTCACAGACCCCCGAAATCACAGCGACTTTCTTGATCTTTTTGGCCAGTTGCATGATCGTGACCAATACATCCGGCGCGGTGTACTGGCTGCGTACCACTTCAAGCAAACGCATCACATTGGCCGGACTGAAAAAGTGGGTACCGATCACATCCTGGGGGCGTGAGGTAAACCGAGCAATTGCATCCACATCCAGCGTAGACGTATTGGATGCGAGGATGGCACCGGGCTTCATCACCGCATCCAGTTGTTTGAACACCGCCTCCTTAACCGACATCTCTTCAAACACCGCCTCGATCACCAGATCAGCCTGCGCGATGTCCTGGTAATCCGTGGTGCTGGTCAGCAACGCCATGCGGGCTTCGTATTTGTTTTGTGCCAGCTTGCCCTTGGCCACCTGCGCCTCGTAATTGTTGCGCATCACGCCAATGCCGCGATCCAGCGCTTCTTGCTTGAGTTCGAGCATTTTGACGGGGATGTTGGCATTTAAAAAACTCATCGCGATGCCGCCACCCATGGTGCCAGCGCCAATAATGGCCACTTGTCCGATGGCACGCGGCTGGGTGTTCTCGGGAATGTTGGGGATTTTGCTGGCAGCGCGTTCACCAAAAAAAGCATGGCGCAAGGCTTGCGCCTGCCCGGAGGTGACCAAGCCTTCAAAAACCTTGCCTTCGTAGGCCAAACCCTCATCAAGCCCCAATTGCGTGGCAGCTTCCACACAATCAACACAGCTTTGTGGCGCCATCAGGCGACGTTTGGTTTTGGCCAACTCGGCGCGGGTTTTATCAAACAAACCAGCATCGGCAGGTGGAATCACTTTTAAATCACGCACGGTCGGCAAGGGGCGCGTGGTCGCCACAGAGGTGGCAAATGCCGTGGCCGCTGCCAGCAAAGCCTGGGCGTCAGTCCCTTCAACCACACGACTCAGAAGTTTTTGACCTTGAACATGGAGCAATTTTTCAACGGGGACTGACGCGCCGCTGGTGATCATCTGCAACGCGGTTTCCACACCGACCACTCGCGGCAAGCGCTGCGTGCCGCCTGCACCGGGCACTATCCCGATATTAACTTCAGGCAAGGCCAGCTGCGTACCAGCCAAGGCGATGCGGTAGTGGCAACCCAGTGCCAGCTCCAGGCCCCCGCCCATGGCAACACCGTGGATGGCAGCCACGACCGGTTTGTTAAAACGCTCCAGCGTCTGGATGACGGTGTTTAAATCGGGCGCCGCAAATGCGGTGGGGGAACCAAACTCGCGAATATCGGCACCACCGCAAAATACCTTGCCACCACCGATAATAACCACCGCTTGCACGGCGGCATCGTCACCGGCTTTTTGGAGATCCTGCACAATGCCGGCTCGGGTGGCATGACCCAGGCCGTTAACAGGTGGGTTGTTCAGTGTAATAACGGCAATGCCGTCTGCAACATGGTATTGAGTGCTCATGGCCTGATTGTGTTCGAGTTGTTGTTTTGATCTAGGTATCATAGTTCAAAACATTGCCCGACTGGCGCGCAGGCCGCAGCAATGAGCACTTATTTAACAAGCAAGGTACTTGAGCAGTTAATCGAATTCAGATCGATATCCACCGCCGACAGCGAAACCCCCAGCAGGTTCAGAACACTGTCCAAAAGCCCCCCCACAACGGCCAGCACAGGCGCCAGCAGGGTCACTACAAATTGCAGGATGGGCGTCAGCAACCCGGACAAAAGGGTATTCAAAAGACTCAGATCAAGCCCGGCCAAGGACAAATCAAATTGCAGGTTAAGATTCAAACCGGTGACCAGATTTACAAGGCCTTGTGCAGCACTCCAGTCCATGTGCACCGATTGGGGCGCCGCTCCGACGAGTGTTCGATACGCCGTGTTTGAATCGGCCGAAGCAAACGCCCCTGCTTTGACGCCGATATGAATGGGAATAAACAGGACCACCAGATCGACCACCAGAATATTGGCCGGCGGACCACACACGATCGGCACTGTATTGATGTCCGCAAAGTGGCTGGGGGCCGAGGACACACAGAGGGTCAGCAGCGACGACCTGGCTTCCAGCTGGGTGACGTTATCGCTGCGGGGGATTTTGCATTGCACATCACGCACCGTGACATCGCCACCACCCACTTGTAAATACAGCGACATATCGAGGGAAGATACGTTGACACTGAGCAAACCAGGCACACCCACCGGCACGCTTAATCCTTTGGAATTTACCCCGATCTTGATCGGTGCTGTTTTGGCATAGGCCACATAGGCGCCCCCTCCGCGCCGCTTGCCAATCAAGAGTTGAGGCGGCTCCACCACAAAAAGCTTGAGCGTAATCCCTAAACCGCCAGTGTTCAAACCCAGATTCAC
>DAITMV010000071.1:0-14065 GCA_036834985.1 Burkholderiaceae bacterium
CAACATGTCCAGGTTCTGTTGCTGCTCGTCGAATGAATCCTTGGGCCAGTAGGGGAAGGGCGGGGTGTGCCCAACAAGTTCAAGTTCACTAAAGCCGGTCATCCTGCAAAAAGCGGGGTTGACATACGTGATTCGGCCGCTCATGTCCAACGCGCGCATCCCGGTGATAACTGAGTTTTCCATGGCGCGCCGAAACTTGGTCTCTGCCAGCAAGCGGCGTTCGGCGGCCGTACGCAACTTGGAGTGCCGCCACAGCATGCCAAAGCTCCATACAATCAGAACCGACAAACCCACCACGACCCAGGCGAGCATGTTCTGCGCCAGCTGCGAGCTGCTGCGAAACGACACGGCCCGCAATCGCAAACCCTGACCTGGCGGGTCCAGCGGTACATCGTAGCTGAGTTTGGCCCGCTCAATGGATCGGGACACATTGGACGCAATCACATTGCCGCCCCCGTCGATGATGGACACCACATACCGCCGGCGAAAATCTTCGGGGACGGTAACGCTGAGCAGCTTGGCCACAGGCAGCACCACAAATACCGTGCCCTGAAAGCGGCCCTTGTTGACAATCGGGGCGTGTACTTCGATGTACACCTCGTTGTCGCTGCCAATAAACGGGCGTGAATACGTGGCCTGTAATGACTCACGGGCTGAGTCAAATGCCCAGTAACTTTCTGCGTCTTCAATACGGCTGTCACCTGGATGAATCAGGGGTTTGTACAGGGTAGCCGAGGCCAATACCCAGCGCGCAAAGCGTTCGGGGTCCATGATGCCGATCATGGACAGCTCCGGGCTGTCAGCCAATACCTCCCGGCCGCGCAGGGTAAAGCTGGTTTCGTCAATGGTGTCCAGCGCCAGTTCACGAGCTACCTGAGACACCCGGTCCTGGGTGGTTTGCAGTCGGGTCCGGATGGTTTGCCGGGCCAACTCAACATCGCGTACGGCGGTCTCTTTGGCCTGTGTTTCGTCCTGATCATGCAGCACATACAAAAAGGCACCCATCGCCAGAATGAACAGCACCATCGCAACCAGCGGTGTAGCCCATACCCAGGTCTTTTGGCGTAGTGTTTCCGGGGATGTGGGGTGTTGGCTTAACAAATCAGAGGTCCGAAAGTCTTGACACAAACCACAGTGTATTCAAATCGCCAACAATCAGGTGCACAGGCACAGCCGTGTGCGGGAATACCCTAGCCGTTTGAACGTCGTTGTGTACTTCTTTTCCCGACGAATTTGGCGCATAAATACGGATTGGAATTTTCGAACGATCGTCCTATTAAATTTCACATTATAAAATCAATAATCATTATTTGAAAAAATAAAAATTCGATGCGATACTTATCGCCAGCTGACCGCGCTCGGCCACAAGCTGCCTGCGCGAGATCAAACAAGCAAACAAAAGGAGGAATGTGATGTCAGCACTACCCGATTTTTCCGCGTCCAACGACCCGGATATTCAGGAAACCCAGGAATGGTTGGACGCCCTTGATGCCGTACTGGACAGGGAAGGTCCGGAGCGGGCTCACTACCTGCTTGAAACCATGATCGACAAGGCCCGCCGTTCAGGGGCCTTTATTCCGTTTTCAGCCAACACGGCATACGTCAATACCATTCCTCCCCATCTGGAAGACCGCAACCCCGGCAACATGGAATACGAAGAGCGCATCCGCTCCTATATCCGCTGGAACGCGATGGCCATGGTGGTCAAGGCCAACCGCCTGAACCCTGCTGACGGTGGCGATCTGGGCGGGCATATTTCATCGTTTGCGTCGCTGGCCACGATGATCGGTTGTGGCATGAACCACTTCTGGCATGCCGAATCTGAAGACCACGGCGGCGACTTATTGTATTTTCAAGGACACTCCTCCCCCGGCATTTATGGTCGCGCTTTTCTGGAGGGTCGTCTGACCGAAGACCAGTTGCTCAACTTCCGTCAGGAAGTCGATGGCAAAGGGCTAAGCTCCTATCCGCATCCCAAGTTGATGCCCGATTTTTGGCAGTTCCCCACGGTGTCCATGGGTTTGGGTCCACTGACCGCCATCTACCAGGCGCGATTCCTCAAATACCTGCATGCACGTGGCATTGCCAACACCGCCAACCGCAAGGTGTGGGTATTCTGTGGTGATGGCGAGATGGACGAGCCTGAGTCACTGGGTGCCATTTCCCTGGCAGCCCGCGAAAAGCTCGATAACCTCGTGTTTGTGGTCAACTGCAACTTGCAGCGTCTGGATGGCCCGGTGCGTGGCAACGGCAAAATCATTCAGGAACTTGAAGGCGAGTTCCGGGGGGCAGGCTGGAACGTCATCAAGCTGATTTGGGGCGGTTACTGGGATGCTCTGTTGGCCCGCGACAAAAAGGGGCTGCTCGTCAAAGTCATGAATGAGATGGTTGACGGCGAATACCAGGCCTGCAAAGCCAACGACGGTGCGTTTGTCCGTAAAAACTTTTTTGGCAAATACCCAGAGTTGCTAGAGATGGTCTCGCGCATGTCTGACGAAGACATCTGGCGCTTGAACCGTGGAGGCCATGATCCCAACAAGGTCTATGCGGCATTCTCCTCGGCCTATAAACATGAAGGCCAGCCCACGGTGATTTTGGCCAAAACCGTCAAAGGGTTTGGCATGGGCAAAATCGGTGAAGGTAAAAACACCGTTCACCAGACTAAAAAACTCGATAGCTCGGCGATCAAGGAATTCCGCGACCGCTTTGGCATTCCCATCCCAGACGACAAACTCGAGGACTTGCCCTTTTACAAGCCCTCTGACGACATGCCCGAGATGAAGTATATGCATGAGCGTCGCAAGGCATTGGGCGGTTATTTGCCCAAGCGCCGCCGCAATGCCGATGAAAAGCTCAAGGTGCCCGATTTATCAGCATTTCATCAGGTGCTGGAGGCAACTGCTGAAGGTCGTGAAATTTCGACCACCCAGGCGTTTGTACGTATTTTGACCGCCCTGACACGCGACAAGGAGCTGGGTCAGCGTATTGTGCCGATTGTGCCGGATGAAGCCCGTACCTTTGGTATGGAAGGCATGTTCCGCCAACTCGGTATTTACGCCCCCGAGGGCCAAAAGTACACCCCGGTCGATAAAGATCAGGTGATGTACTACCGTGAGGATAAATCCGGTCAGATTCTGGAAGAGGGCATCAACGAAGCCGGCGCGTTCAGTTCCTGGATCGCAGCGGCCACGTCGTACTCGACCAACAACCGGGTCATGATTCCGTTCTACATTTATTACTCGATGTTTGGCTTCCAGCGCATTGGCGATTTTGCCTGGGCGGCGGGTGACATGCAGGCCCGTGGCTTTTTGCTCGGTGGTACAGCGGGCCGCACGACATTGAACGGCGAGGGTTTGCAGCACGAAGATGGCCACAGCCATATTTTGAGTGCCACCATCCCCAACTGCGTCAGTTATGACCCCACCTTTGCCCACGAACTGGCAGTCATTATCCAGAACGGTTTAAAGCGCATGGTTGAGGACCAGGAAAACGTGTTCTATTACCTCACGGTGATGAATGAGAACTACGCGCATCCCGGTTTAACGGCAGGTCAGGAAGAGGGCATCATCAAGGGCATGTACCTGCTCAAGCCAGGCTCATCGAATACGCTGCGTGTGCAACTGACAGGCTCGGGCACCATATTGCGTGAAGTGATGGCTGCACAAGAGTTGCTGGAACAGGACTGGGGTGTATCGGCCGATGTGTGGAGCGTGACCAGTTACACCGAATTGCGTCGTCAGGGCATGGATTGCGAGCGTTATAACCTGCTGCATCCGACCGAAAAGCCGCAGGTGCCTTATGTCACCACCGTGCTCGAATCACATGACGGCCCGGTGATTGCTTCGACCGACTACATGAAACTGTTTGCCGATCAGATTCGTCCGTTCATGCCCAAGGGACGCACTTACAACGTACTGGGTACCGATGGCTTTGGCCGTTCAGACACCCGCACCAAGTTGCGTGAGCATTTTGAGGTGAACCGTTATTTCGTCACGATTGCTGCACTCAAGGCCTTGGCCGATGAAGGCAAACTGCCCTTGACCAAAGTGGCAGACGCGATCAAGAAATACGGCATCAATCCCGACAAAATCAACCCGGCCTACGCTTAACGTGGTGCGGACACATGAAGATCGAGAGTAATGTAATGGCAATCGAAATCAAAGTGCCCGATATCGGTGACTTCAAAGATGTGGAGATCATTGAGTTACTGGTTAAACCGGGCGATACCGTACATGCCGAGCAGTCTCTGCTGACGGTGGAGTCGGACAAGGCCAGCATGGAGATTCCGTCTCCCATGGCTGGTGTCATCCAGTCCCTGTCAGTCAAGCTGGGCGATAAAATCAATCAGGGCGACTCGCTCGCCTTCATCGTCGAGGCAGGTGGTTCGGCCGCTGCTTCTGCAGCGCCGGCTGCGTCGGTTGCTGTGCCCGCGGCGGCATCGGGGGCATCTGCAGCGCCAGTTGCCTCTGTCAGTGCGCCGGTACAAGCGGCTGCATCGTCTGGTGGTGATGTGACAATCAATGTACCTGACATCGGCGATTTTGCTGAAGTGGAGGTCATTGAATTGCTGGCGGCCGTGGGCGATACCATCGCTCTTGAGCAATCGCTGATCACGGTCGAGTCCGATAAAGCCAGCATGGAAATCCCGTCCTCGCAGGCCGGGGTTCTCAAAACCTTGCTGGTCAAAATCGGTGACAAGGTTTCCAAGGGAACACCGTTGGCAGTGATTACGGCTGCATCGGCTGCTGGAGCAGCTACGCCAGCCGCAGCGTCTGCCATGGCTGTGCCTGCAACGGCCACACCCACCGCAGCGGTACCTGCTGCTGCGTTGCAGCCTGCCGGGCACATCGTATCGTTTGAGACGGATGTAGCCGTGGCACCTGTGGTCAATACCACAACCAACGACCATATCGTCAAACCCCACGCCAGCCCGTCGGTGCGCAAGTTTGCACGCGAACTGGGTGTTGAACTGAGTCTCGTGCGAGGCACGGGGCCGAAGATGCGAGTCACGCAAGATGATGTGCGTGCCTACATCAAACAGGCTGTACAAACCGCAGTGAACGGACCCAAGGCAACGCCAGCCGCCTCAGGACCAACGGGCTCGGGCAGTGGCATGAATGTGTTGCCGTGGCCCAAGGTTGATTTTGCTAAGTTCGGTCCCATCGAGTCGCAGCCCCTGTCTCGGATCAAGAAAATCTCCGGACCCAACTTGCATCGCAATTGGGTCATGATTCCGCACGTCACGCAGTTTGACGACGCTGACATCACCGAGTTGGAGGCCTTCCGTAAATCGACCAACGACGCGTTGGGTAAATCAGGTGTGAAAGTCACCATGCTGGCCTTTGTGATGAAGGCCTGTGTGAACGTTCTCAAAAAGTTGCCGGCGTTTAATGGTTCGCTGGATGAGTCGGGCGAAAACCTCATCATCAAGAATTACTGGAACATCGGCTTTGCCGCCGATACGCCCAACGGCTTGGTGGTGCCTGTGGTTAAAAATGTGGACCAAAAGGGCGTTGCACAAATAGCCAAAGAGTTGGGTGATCTGTCGGCGCTGGCGCGTGAGGGCAAGCTCAAGGGGGCTGACATGCAAGGCGCGACGTTCACTGTTTCTTCATTGGGGGGGGTCGGTGGTACGGCGTTTACGCCGATCATCAACGCACCTGAGCTGGCGATCCTTGGCTTGTCCAAGTCGCAGATCAAACCAGTCTGGGATGGGAAGCAATTTGTGCCGCGCTTGATGCTCCCCCTGTCGCTGTCCTATGACCACCGAGTCATTGACGGCGCACAGGCCGCCAAGTTCACCACCGAGTTGGCCAGTGTACTGGCTGATATG
The DNA here is from genome assembly GCA_036834985.1 of Burkholderiaceae bacterium. GTDB lineage: Bacteria > Pseudomonadota > Gammaproteobacteria > Burkholderiales > Burkholderiaceae_B > DAITMV01. The sequence continues at coordinate 5,834 of DAITMV010000071.1, forward strand.
CGCAAAGTATTGCTGTAAGGGGACGGTATGAGTATCGAAGTCAAAGTCCCTGATATTGGCGACTTTAAAGATGTGGAAGTGATTGAAGTGCTGGTCAAGGTGGGCGATACCGTGAAAGTGGAACAGTCGCTCATCACGGTGGAGTCTGACAAAGCCAGCATGGAAATCCCCTGCTCTGCAGAAGGGGTTGTCACTGAGGTGATCGTCAAACTCGGTGACAAGGTTAACCAAGGCACGCCCTTGATTAAATTGCAAGAAGTCGCCGGCAGTGATGCAGCCAGCACCGCTGCACCGGCTGCCGTGCCCTCGGCGGGTACTTCACCTGCACCGGTTGCCGCCGTTCCAGTGGCTCTCCCTGTGGCAGGCTCCTACGCAGGTTCGGCAGACATCAGCTGCGACATGCTGGTGCTGGGGGCAGGCCCCGGGGGCTATTCGGCGGCGTTTCGCAGTGCCGACCTGGGCATGAAAACCGTGCTGGTGGAACGCTACGCCACCTTGGGGGGCGTATGTTTGAACGTAGGTTGCATCCCTTCCAAGGCGCTGCTGCATTCGGCCGCGGTGATTGAAGAGGTTAAAACCATGGCCGCTCACGGTATCAGTTTTAACGCGCCCACCATTGAGCTGGAAAAACTGCGTGAGCACAAAAACAAGGTGGTCGGTAAGCTGACCAGTGGCCTGGCCGGCATGGCCAAGGGCCGTAAGGTCGAAGTCGTTAACGGCACAGGTCAATTTGTTGATCCGCATCATCTGCAGGTCACAGCGGCCGATGGGTCGGTCAAGGTGATTCATTTTCAGAAGGCTGTGATTGCCGCCGGCAGTCAGGCTGTTAAATTGCCGTTTATCCCTGAAGATCCAAGGATCGTAGATTCAACCGGCGCACTGGAATTACGCTTTATCCCCAAGAAAATGCTGGTGATTGGTGGCGGTATTATTGGGCTGGAAATGGCCACCGTATACTCGGCGCTGGGAGCACGCATCGACGTGGTCGAAATGCTCGATGGCCTGATGCAGGGCGCTGACCGGGATATGGTCAAGGTGTGGCAAAAACTGAATGAGCCACGCTTTGACCGCATCCTGCTCAAGACCAAAACCGTCGCGGTTGAAGCCCTACCCGAGGGTATTCGCGTCAGCTTTGAAGGGGAGGGCGCGCCCGAGCCTCAGTTGTACGACATGGTGCTGGTATCGACCGGTCGATCGCCCAATGGTAAAAAAATCGGTGCAGACAAGGCGGGTGTGGCTGTCAATGAACGCGGATTTATTCCCGTGGATAAACAGCTCCGAACCAATGTGCCCCACATTTTTGCCATTGGCGACATCGTAGGCCAACCCATGCTGGCCCACAAGGCAGTGCATGAGGCGCATGTGGCCGCTGAAGCCGCGGCGGGCCAGAAGGCCTTCTTTGATGCGCGAACCATCCCCAGCGTTGCCTACACCGACCCTGAAGTGGCTTGGGTGGGCGTCACTGAAGACGACGCAAAAAAGCAGGGCATCAAGGTCGGCAAGGCGGTGTTTCCTTGGGCGGCCTCTGGTCGTGCCATTGCCAATGGCCGCGATGAAGGCTTTACCAAACTTCTGTTTGATGAGGCCACTCATCGGGTTATTGGTGGCGGAATTGTCGGCACCCATGCCGGTGATTTAATCGGAGAAGTGTGCCTGGCGGTGGAGATGGGTGCTGATCCTGTGGATATTGGAAAGACCATTCATCCGCATCCGACCTTAGGCGAAAGCGTCGGTATGGCCGCAGAAGTCTTTGAGGGGGTGTGCACGGACTTGCCGGCGCAGCGTAAAAAGTAAGCGTTGTCAGGGACTGCATAAGCAGAGCAGGGGCTGTGCGTGTAAATCACTCGCGGCCCCTGACTGTTTTTGCGGTATGTTAATGGCAGTGACGTTTGGCATCGAGTCGGTGTCAGACCCTTTTAACTGCATGAATGCCCCACAAGAGGACGCCTCATGGACCAGCCCAATCATCAGCTCAGCATGTCGGTACTCATGACCCCCGATATGGCCAACTTCTCTGGCAACGTACACGGCGGCACCATTCTCAAATTGCTTGATCAAGTGGCCTACGCCTGTGCGGCCCGCTACGCCGGTGGGTATGTGGTGACGCTGTCGGTCGATCAAGTCAATTTCAAGCAGCCCATTCACGTGGGCGAACTCGTGACCTTTCTGGCCTCGGTCAATTTCACGGGCCGAACCTCCATGGAGGTAGGTATCAAGGTGGTGACCGAAAATATTCACGCGGGTGTGGTGCGTCACTCCAACAGCTGTTATTTCACCATGGTGGCCGTGGACAAGGAGGGCAAGTCCAAGGAGGTTCCACAATTGGAACCCTCCAATCGTGATGAGCAGCGGCGCTTTCAGGCAGCCGCCCTGCGCAAGCAACTGCGTCAGGAGATGGAAGCCAAGCACAAGGAATTACGCAAGGCACTACAATAACGGTTTTGATTCACAGGGCGTTTGAGATGTCGCAGCAGGGGTTGTCATTAAAGCAGCAAGTCGCGCAGGCCGCGCTGGCTTATGTCACTCCAGGGAGCATTCTGGGGGTGGGTACGGGCTCAACGGTGGATTGTTTTATCGATGCGCTGGCTGCCAGCGGCATTCGTCTGGCGGGGGCTGTATCCAGCTCGGTTAGATCCAGTGAAAAACTGACTGCCATTGGCATTGCGGTGCTGGATCTGAATGATGTCATCGCCTCTGCACCGGCAGGTCAGTCACCGTTATCGATGTATATCGACGGTGCTGATGAAATTGATCCGAATTTTAATCTGCTCAAGGGCGGCGGCGGAGCATTGACCCGTGAGAAGATCGTTGCCGCTGCATCCGACCGCTTTGTCTGTATCGCTGATGCCTCCAAAGAAGTGCCGGTGCTGGGGAGGTTTCCTTTACCGGTCGAGGTGCTGCCGATGGCCCAGGCCCTGGTTGCCCGTCAGCTGACTGCCTTAGGGGGACAGGTTCAGGTTCGTGAGGGGTTTGTGACAGACAATGGCAATCTGATTCTGGATGTTCGAGGTTTGCAGATCTCTGACCCGGTGGCGACCGAAACGCTCATCAACCAATGGCCCGGTGTGGTAACGAACGGACTATTTGCGCTGCGTCCAGCGGATTTGACCCTTATTGCGTCACCCGAAGGTGTTATAACTCGTCAACGAAACATCATTAAAGTGTCATAATCCTCTGTAACACTATCTCCCCTTAAACCGTTTATTGATATGAGGCTTTCTGATGACTGAGCACACGTCCAAACAGTATGACGTTGAGCTTGAAACACTGCGTTCACGCGTATTGCAAATGGGTGGTTTTGTTGAACGTCAGATTGTCACAGCCATTGAGGCCTTGGCCGTGGGTGACATGGCTTCGCTTGAAGAAGTTCTCAAGCGTGAGCAGGAAGTCAACCGGATGGAAACTGAAATTGACAGCCAGTGCAACCATATCCTGGCTCTGCGTCAACCCACCGCCATTGATTTACGGTCCGTGATTGCAGCCATCAAGATTATTCGCGATCTCGAACGCATGGGTGATGAGGCTGAAAAAATTGCCCGCATGTCCAAGATGATTCACGAAGCGGGGCGTGCATTTATGCCGCGCGTGGAGCTGCAACACATGGCTGACACAGCCGTGGCCATGTTGCGCAAAGTATTGGATGCCTACGCCCGCATCGACCCGATTGCAGCGGCCGAAGTGGTCCGGGAAGATTTGGCGGTGGACGATGAATTCCGTTCCATTTTGCGCCAACTCATCACCTTCATGATGGAGGACCCTCGCACGATCTCCCGTTCCATCGAGATTTTATTCATCTCCAAGGCGATCGAGCGTATTGGCGACCATTCCAAAAATATGTCCGAGCACGTGGTGTACATGGTGCGTGGACGGGATGTTCGTCACAAGGGTTTGGACGAAGTGGCCAAGGAAGCAGCTGGCCAATAACGGTCGGGCCGTGATAAAAAAACCCCTTCCTTGGAAGGGGTTTTTTTATGTCCTCGGACGGGTTTTTACCGAGGGGTCTTCATTAGGCCGAGGGTGGGACAAACCCCGCTGCAGCGTCGGCTCCATCGCCAAAGAAGTGTTTTTCCATTTGCTCCATCAGGTATTTGCGGGCGCGAACATCGGCCAGGTTCAGGCGATGCTCGTTAACCAACATGGTTTGGTGGCGAATCCAACCCTGCCATGCTTCCTTGGATACATTCTCCCAAAGCTTTTTACCCAGTTCGCCCGGAACGGGCGGGAAATCCAGACCCTCCGCCTCGGTACCTAATTTGATGCAATTGACCATTCGTGTCATGTGAGTACTCCTGTGCGCAATGCGATTATTGTCGTTGATACGTGACGAAATCAAAGGCCCAGGGGCGGGTATCGCTTGCTGGGTGTGGCACGCGTGCCACTTCTTTGAAGTCATTTGTGGACCATGCCGGGAAAAAGGCATCTCCTTCCAGGGTGGTGTGTACTTCTGTCAGTATGAGCTGGTCGGCCTGCGTCAGCGCGCAGGCGTACAACTGCGCCCCTCCGATTACATACATGTGCTCGCATGGCTGGCAGGCGGCAATCGCCTGTTCCAGCGAGGTCGCTGTGGCCAGGCTGGTGGTTTTGGTGGCGAGCCATTGAGTGACCGCTGTTGGCGTTACAGCGCCCAGCACAGCGGCCGTCGCAGGGATGTCTGTCGAAGGACGCCAGTTGGGTGTGCGCGAAACAACAATATTCAAACGGCCCGGCAGTGGTCGGCCAATGCTCTCGTAGGTATTGCGCCCCATAATTATGGGTGAACCTTGGGTCGTCTTTTTAAAAAACTGAAGATCTTCAGGTAAATGCCACGGCAGGGTGTTGTTGACACCAATCACGCCGTTGTCAGAAACCGCTGCGATCACATGAACCAAGGCTGCGCTCATATAGCCACGGGTGCCTTGATGTGGGCATGCGACTGGTAACCTTCGATCACAAAGTCGTCAAACTGGTAGTCAAAAATGGAGTCTGGTTTGCGGTCGATACGCAATGTGGGCAAGGGCAGTGGCTCGCGCGAGAGCTGCTCACGCGTTTGTTCGTAGTGGTTTGAGTACAAATGGCAGTCGCCACCTGTCCAGATAAAATCGCCCACCTCCAGAGCACATTGTTGCGCAATCATGTGGGTGAGCAGTGCATAGCTGGCAATGTTGAACGGCACCCCTAGAAAGATGTCGGCACTGCGCTGATACAACTGGCAGGACAGTTTGCCCTGCGCCACATAAAACTGAAACAGGGCATGGCAGGGCGGCAGCTTCATTTTGTCCACATCGGCCACATTCCAGGCTGACACAATGAGGCGGCGCGAGTCGGGATTGGTTTTGATTTGCTGCATCAATTGGGCAATCTGGTCGATGGTTTGGCCATCCCGGGTAGGCCAGGAGCGCCATTGCACCCCGTACACGGGCCCCAGATTGCCGTCTGCGTCGGCCCATTCATCCCAAATGGATACGCCATGGTCCTTGAGGTACTGGATGTTGGAGGAGCCCTGCAAAAACCACAACAGTTCATGAATGATGGACCGCAGGTGCAGCTTCTTGGTGGTGACCAAGGGAAACCCGTCTTGCAGATTAAAACGCATCTGGTAACCAAACACGGAACGTGTGCCGGTACCTGTGCGGTCGGATTTTTCGACGCCGTGCTCAAGCACGTGTCGCATCAAGTCGAGGTATTGGCGCATGGAGTGGGGTAAAAGCCCTTCAAGGATGCGGATTTTACCTGATTTATAGGGGATCGATAACCATCCACTGACACCTCGCCTGTATCCGGTCAAATGGCATTGATCGGGATTTTTAAGTAGCGCATGCCATTATTTTCAGCAGGGGGCATATGGCCTGCACGAATGTTGATCTGTACGGCGGGCAGCAGCAGGGTTGGCATGGCCAGGGTGGCGTCTCGCTGAGTGCGCATCCGGACAAAGTCTTCCTCCCCGACGCCATGCTTGACATGAATGTTGTGCAGCCGCTGCTCGGCGACCGTACTTTCCCAGATGGGACCGCGCTCAGAGGGTGGGTAGTCGTGGCACATAAACAGGCGTGTTTGCTCGGGCAGCGACAACAGGCTCTGGATGGAACGATACAGGGTGTGCGCATCTCCGCCGGGGAAATCACATCGGGCGGTACCGACGTCAGGCATGAACAGGGTGTCCCCAACAAACACCGCATCGCCAATCTGATAGGCCATGTCAGCTGGGGTGTGCCCCGGTACATAAAGGGCCTTGCCGGTGAGCTGGCCGATGGAGAATGTTTCGTTGTCGGCCAGCAGGTGGTCGAATTGGGATCCATCCAGCGCAAAGCCTGGCTCGAGGTTAAACAGGTTTTTAAAAACGCCCTGCACAATACGGATACGCTCGCCGATGGCAATCTGTCCGCCCAATTGCCGTTTTAAATAGGGCGCCGCCGACAGGTGGTCTGCGTGGGCGTGGGTTTCCAGAATCCACTGAACGGTCAATCCTTTGCTGTTGATAAAGGCGGCTACTTTATCGGCCTGGATGGATGAGGTTCGCCCCGATTTGGGGTCGTAGTCGAGCACCGAATCAATGATGGCGCATTCGCGTTGATCGGGGTGGTACACAACATACGTCACCGTACTGGTGGTGGTGTCAAAAAAAGGTTCGATGTGTGGATTCATCTCGGAGTCTCCGAAATATTTTAGTATGAGCAAATAATACTATATTGATTTATATAATATCAACAAATATAATGATGACTCATTCAAAAGGAGTCGAGCGATGGAAGGGTCGGTCCGTCTGGACATGGACAATATGCAGCAAGCCGCAGATCAGGCCTGTCTGTTGCTCAAGGTATTGGCGCATCGGGATCGTTTGATGCTGATGTGTGAGTTATCTCAAGGTGAGCGGTGTGTCGGTGAGTTAGAGGCTGTGCTGGATATACGTCAGCCCAGTTTGTCGCAGCAGCTGGGCGTACTGCGGGACAGTGGTCTGGTGCTCACACGGCGTGAGGGCAAGAATATTTTTTATTCAATTGGCAGTCGCCAAGCGTTGGCGGTCATGGCTGTGTTGTATGAGCAGTTTTGTCCGGCGCTGGTATCTGCCGCTGTTGCGGGAGAGTAGTGATGGTTATTGATGGAGCAAACTTTACGCCGATGCTGTCGCTGGCAGGTGGTGCGGTTATTGGTATGGCTGCGGCCGTGCTGGTGTTGTTTAACGGTCGTATTGCAGGTATCAGCGGCATTCTGGGTGGTATGTTGACCATCCCCCGCAATGATGTGGCTTGGCGAGTGGCCTTTCTGGCCGGATTGATCGGTTCACCGGTGCTGGCGTCGTGGCTCGGATACGTACCGACGGTCGTGATCGGTGCCAGTTGGGCACACGTGCTGTTAGCCGGGTTTGTGGTGGGGCTGGGAACCCGCTACGCGGGGGGGTGCACCAGTGGGCATGGTGTGTGCGGTATCTCTCGCGGGGCGGCGCGATCGTTGGTAGCCACGGTGACCTTTATGGCGGCTGGTTTTATCACCGTGTATGTTCAAAAACACATTCTGGGAGTCTGACATGCTGATCGTAACGTCTCTGCTGGCAGGTTTGTTGTTTGGTGCAGGTTTGATGGTCTCGGGAATGGCCAATCCGGCCAAGGTGCAGGGGTTTCTGGATCTGGCCGGCGCCTGGGATCCTTCCTTGATGTTTGTGATGATGGGGGCCATCGGTATTGGGCTGTTTGCATTTCTGATTGCAAAGCGGCGCACGGTTTCTTTACTCGGCTTGCCCATTCAACTGCCTGCCAGTACAGCCATTACTCCACGCCTGGTATTGGGGAGTGCTGCGTTTGGGATTGGTTGGGGTATTGCGGGTTTCTGCCCTGGCCCGGCACTGGTCGCATTTGGCGCCGGTTACGACAAGGCTTGGGGTTTTGTGGCTGCGATGTTATTGGGCATGGTGGTGTTTGAGTGCCTGGAACGTCGATCATGATGACTCTGAGCGCGGCACTGGGCGGTTTGATTGGCTTGATCCTAGCGCTGACCGGGGCCGGCGGTGCCATTTTGGCGGTTCCGCTGTTGTTGTTCGTCATGCACCTGAATGTGGTGCAGGCCGCTCCGGTGGCCTTGTTGGCAGTGGCATTGTCCTCCGGGGTGGGCGCGGTGATCGGTTGGCGCGCCGGTATTGTTCGATACAAGGCAGCAGCACTGATGGCAGCTACAGGGATGCTGGTCTCCCCTGCAGGGTTGTGGATGGCGCATCGCATCCCGAACCAGCCGCTGGTGTTGCTATTTGCCGTAGTCCTAATG
>DAITMV010000072.1:0-13763 GCA_036834985.1 Burkholderiaceae bacterium
TCGGCGGGGAGGTTATTAAGCAGTGCGCCATCGACCAGCACCGCCTGATGGGTCACACTGGGCTCAAATATCACCGGGATGGAGGTAGTTGCTCTGACCGCCTCCCACATCAAACCATGATCAAGCACTGTTTGCCCGCCCGTGGTCAGGTTACAGCACACCGCAAAAAAGGGAATCGGTTGATCCTCGATACGACGCTCACCAAATGCCTCCCGGTAGACTCGATCCGCAGACCCAGCCTTGATAAACCCGTACTTGGGGATCGCATAATCGCGCATGGTAAAGGGCAAACCCTTGGCAAAAGACGTTCTGATCATTGCTTGCGCGTGGGCAGCGCCCTTGCCCAAGGCAATCAAGCCCGCCACCAATGCTCCCATGGAAGTACCACCCACCTGATCAATCACCAATCCGGCTTCCTCAAACGCCATAAAGACCCCGGCATGTGCAAACCCCCGCGCCCCACCGCCGCCCAGCACCAGGGAAATTGACTGGTTGGCCACCCGACGCGCCAGGCGAACGGCATCGGTCTGTATGTATTCGGTACGGATGTGGCCCACACCATCCAGATTGATACCCCGCTCAATATCTTCAGTTTGACGGGCGTCTTTATTCTCGGGATGGAGGAGCCCAACCCAACGTTCCGTATGGGGTGGAAAACTGTTGAACAGTTGGTCGAGCTGCTGATGCAGACGGGCAATGGTGTAATCACCCATGTCAGCGATGATCAGGACTTTGTCGACCAGCGTGAGCATTGTTTCGCGCTGGTCGGCCTCCAGCGAATCAACCCACCACAGGGTGACGCCAAATGCGGCGGGGCTCAGACTGGTTTCAAACAGGCCGCGCAGGCGACTGATATGCCCCTCATGGGCCAAGACCTGGATGGCAATGTGCAAATCGGGTTTGGTTTTTTGTACGTAACCGGCTTCGCGTTTTAAGCGGCTGATCAGCGTTTTGATCAAGCGCATCAACAAGGGTTGCGTCAACTCGCCCAAGCGGGCGGCTCCTTCTTTGGTCAGTTGGATAACAAGGGAGTCCTTGACCGCCGCCAGCGTGAGCGTTCGGGCAGAGCCATCAAAAAAGCCTAACTCCCCAAACAACTCACCCGGGTTAAAGTCGATCCCTTCCCGCTTGATGCTCGACATCCCGGCGCGGGTCCCTTTCAAACGACCGGCGACTACAAAAAAAATACTGTCGCTGGCGGCACCCTCTTCAAAAAGGACTTCACCACGCTTCAGACGCGCCCAAGCGACACATGCGAGGAAGCTGTCGGTTTGTTCGGGGGCCATGTCCAGCGCATCGGAAATCAGGACGCGAGCGCGGTCTAATTCTGTATCCAGTGGTTGGGAATACACGTAAGAAGGTTTTAGAGTTATCGAACCCCTTAAATGTAACCTGATTTACAAGATTCGTATCGGGTCGTGATTCATCTGGCACCCAGTGATGTGCTCGTGGTCACGGCCTTATGGTGCGTCAACCCATTGCTGCAGGGCATCCACACCCAGACGGCGCAATCGCTCGATATTGTGTTCAAAAATACGCGCCGGGTCGGGAAAGGCGCTGACGGCCTTGTCAATACTGGCTTCTCGAAGCAGATGCAGGATCGGGTACGGCGAGCGGTTGGTGTAGTTGCCTGCATCAGACGGTTCTGCGCCAGCAAACTCATAATCAGGGTGAAAGCTGGCCACCTGAACCACGCCGCGCAGCTTGTTGCGCTTGATCAGTGTATTGACCTCTTTGAGATACCCGTTGTAATCAATAAAATCGGTCAGAACCTTGGGATGCATCAAGAGCACGGTATCCAGTTGCTCCTGGGGCGTCTGTACCAGGGTATCCAAGGCGGCCTGCAACTCCTGTTTTAACTGTTCAGTCGTATTCGCTGCGGTTATCAGGTAGCCAATTTGCCCTTTGATATGGACCGCTTTGGCAAACGGGCACAGGTTCAGGCCGATCACCATGCCTTCTAGCCAGTGTACGGTAACGGAGACCACGCGGGATTGTTCAGACGGCGCGAGTGGGTAGAGCGGAGGAAGGATCATCTGGGGACTTCGGATTGATTGATGGTGGGCGGTACAAGGTTCGAACTTGTGACCCCTGCCGTGTGAAGGCAGTGCTCTACCGCTGAGCTAACCGCCCATCAATAGTAATTATAACGCATGGTCGCCGGCTGCGCATCTGGCTGCCCAAACGGGTCAGTTGCCCTGCCGTTTAAGAAACCGGTTTAACGACTCGTCAATTTTCTCTTTTAGACTGTCTTTAAGATCCTGCTTTTTCTCTTCCAGCCGAGGGGCCACTTTGTCCTTAAACGCATTTTTAATCGCTTCGCTGGACATTTGAGCCCATTGAATGTCGTACCTGAGCTGGTCAAACGGTCCGGTAAACCGTACCGGGATAGTCAAGTCTTTGAGGTCCTGCAACTCTTTACCGCCCTGCCCGGTGGCTGTATTGACGACTGTGGCCTTCAGTACATAATCCAGCGTGGAGTGAGCCAAATCGGCGCTGCCCTGCCCACCCATTCGCAACAACGGGCTTTTTCCGGATAAATCATTGCTGGTCGCGATACCGTCCTTGATCACAAATGAGGCGGCCAGCTCGGTAAAGTCGGTTTTTTGAGTGGTATGCGGTAAGCTGGTTTCGTTGCTTGCGTTACCCAATTTGGCTTTGATGTCCCGAAGGCTCTGCGCAATATTGATGCCGTTAATGGACCCATCCACGATACGCACGGCGCCCGTGCCCTGTAAACCGGCTTTCCACTCCCGGATTGTAGACCCTTGCGTGCTTAGATTGACTTGCAGATTGGCTTTTCCGGAGACCGGATCTTTATGCAAAAACTGCTTGAGCGCCGCCGACACATCGAGCTGGGTGATGTCTTGCTTGACTGACAATGTGCGCGTTTTTGAATCCAGACTCAGTTGCCCATTGATCTGGCCACCAAACGCCTTTAATGACAGGGGGGCAACCTGAACAAAACCATCGGTATCGTTGATCACTGCCTGCACATCATTGTAGCGAGCCCCTTGATAGATCATTTGCCTGATCGTTGCATTGATTTTCAGATCCGCCAAGGACAGCAACATCCACTCAAATTTAAAGGGTGCCGTACTGTTGTTGCCTGCATCGGTTTGGATCGATTCGCCTGCACCCGTCGAGGTTGAGCCTACCCAGGGGTCCAGATCGAGTTGAGCGGCATTGACCTCCAGGAGGCACAAAGGCCGATGTGCCATCCGAAAGCCTGCGGACAGCGTCAACCCGAGGGGGCTATCTTTAGACTTGAGCGTCAAATCTGCGGCCGATTCCGCCAAATGCATATCCAGGGCACCGGTGAGCAGCAGCTTGTAATCTGCGCCGGGAATGCCATCACCCTTGCCCGTGATCTGTGTAGTAAGCCCGGATAACTGCACCTGGCGGTTGGCAAACAAGGCCAATACGGGTGAACTTACGTCAACAAACCAGGTTTGCTGTTTGTTTTTAAACTGGGTACTTCCATGTACAAGGGCGGACTGCAGACGATCAGGATCGATCTGAATCAGTTGGCTGTTCAAGGACACATCCAGCGGCATGTTTTCTAATGACCCGAGCACCCGAAGGCTGGTATCTTTCATATGAATGCGCAGGGCAGGTGTCATGTCAAAATTCAGTTGGCTCGCCAACGTAATTGTGCTCTCAAGCAAGGGTTTGCTTTGCACAAAGCGGGCGCTGAGCAGGATCGGGATATCGACTCCTTGAGCAACCTGCCCCACGTTCAGCGAGGCCTTATCCAGCATATATTGCTGCCCACTGCGCTGATCGGTGTATCGCACCGTCGCATGGCTGATATCCAGCGAATGAACGTTAAACCCAATGGGTGTGGACGTTGACTGGCTGGGCAGCAACAGATCGCTGAAGTTAAAACTGCCGTCGCTGTGTTTGACAAGGGTGATATCGCCGTTGGCCACCCGAATATCGTCCAGCACCACCCGCCGCTTGAACAAGGGCCATACCTGCACCGACGCCTTGAGGCTGCCCAGCGACACAAATCGGGTCTTGGAGCCTGGCTCAGACAAGCTCAGATCCGACAACTCCACACCGATCGAGGGGAACCATTCCAAACGAACGGGGCCGTTGATCGTCAGGGTACGATTTTTTTCTGATTTGATGTACTGGGACAACTCGGCGACCACGCGCTTTGAATCAATCGAAGCGACCAGCAGCGCACCGCTTGCCACGAACAGGATCGGTAGCAAGATCAGGATGCCGACCATCAACTTCCAGTGTTTCATGCCGCGTAGCGCCTCCAGATGCAATCACCTTTGACTTCTTTATCCAGGGCCTGCAAATAGGCCTGGTGGTCTTGCAGGTCCTGATCATCATGGACGGCTGCCGGCAACAACAGGGTCGACAGCGTAATGCGATCCTCGTGTGACAGCGACTCGGCTGACCCGGCGTCAATCACCAGGCTGTCTTGCCCTCGGGTCAGCGCAAGGAACACCTCAGCGAGAATCTGTGCATCCAGCAACGCGCCGTGTAATGTCCGGTGCGCATTGTTGACACCCAAGCGGTCACACAGGGCATCCAGGGAATTGCGCTTTCCTGGGAATAGTTCACGAGCCATCAGCAACGAATCGGTGACCTTGGGCACGTAACTGGTAAATTCTGGTTTATTGAGCAGCTTGAGTTCGGCATTGAGAAACCCGACGTCAAACGCTGCGTTGTGGATGATGATTTCGGCACCCGCCACAAAATCGAGGAATTCGTCCATCACTTCGGCAAATTTGGGTTTGTCTGCCAAAAACTCGTCGGACAATCCGTGAACGGCCAGCGCACCCTCATCCACCGCACGCTCGGGGTTCAGATACGTGTGAAAATGACGGTCAGTCAATGAACGGCCCACCATCTCCACGCAGCCAATTTCGATGATCCGGTGACCTTGGCGGGCCTCCAGACCAGTGGTTTCGGTATCAAGTACGACATAACGCATGGGGATATCTCAGCAATTGTGTGTATAAGGAGTTAACAACAGGGACCTGCCAACCTGCTCAAAGGCTTTCAACGCCCTTGTTGGCCAAGGCATCGGCCCGTTCGTTGCCAGGATGCCCCGCATGCCCCTTGACCCAATGCCAGCGTACCATGTGATTTTGGCGGGCGACATCGAGAAGTTGCCATAAATCTGCATTTTTAACCGGCTTTTTATCGCTGGTTTTCCAGCCGTTTTTTTTCCAGTTGGGCATCCATTCCATGATGCCTTTCATGACGTACTGCGAGTCGGTGTACAGATCGATATTGCAAGGTTTTTTGAGCGCGTTCAGGGCTTCGATGGCGGCAGTCAGCTCCATGCGGTTATTGGTGGTTTGTGCCTGCCCGCCAAAAATCTCTTTGGTGTGCTCACCACACTCGAGCACCGCTCCCCATCCACCCTTGCCTGGGTTGCCTTTGCAGGCACCGTCTGCATAAATGATTACATCTGCCATATGTACTGCTTATCGTCGAAAAGACGCGTAGTCTAATCCGAACCGGGGCCGTTGGCTTTTTGCACCGCCACCTGCTCCATCGACAGCTTGGAATGACCGCTCTTTTGTGTCGCTGGAGCCAAAGCCCGGTTGCGAGCGGATTTTTGCTTCCAGGCAGGTCCGATCAGGCGCATGCCTCGCACCCGCTTGACGGCGCTGACCATATAAACTGCACCACAGATGGGCCACCAGCGATCACCGGCTTTTTCCATAAAACCGTAGCGCTCTAAGCCGCGGGGGTTTTGGGTCGGAAAACGGTAACAGCCGAATCGTCCCAACTCCATTTCAAAACTCAACAACTTGAGCCAGTCTTTCAGACGCGGCAACGCAATCGGCGAGCAATTGGCGGGCCAGACGGGCCACCACCGGCCCAGCAACGATTGAGTAAGACCAAATAAAGACAGTGGATTCATACCTGTGATGATCACGCGCCCCTCGGGAATGAGCACCCGGTCGACTTCGCGCAGTACCTGGTGCGGATCGGTGGCAAATTCGAGCACATGGGGCAAGACAACCAGGTCCAGTGATTGGCTCTCAAACGGCAAATCCTCATAGCTGGCAACCACATGGTGAGAGACGATATCGTGGGGGTATTCCTGGTTAAGCAGCAAAAACTTGTACGGAATACGCGATTCGCGCAACCCGTGCATGGCCGGCGTTCCAATTTGGACCGCGTGATAGCCAAAGACATTGGGCACGGTACGATCAATCCATGCCTGCTCCCAGTTCAGCATGTATTGACCCGCAGCGGTTGGCAGCCACTGATCCAGTGCTAAGATGCTGGGGTTACTGGCCAGACCCGGCTCTAAAGGCTCCGATGGAATCATCTCTATCCTATTGCAGTAGACAGACGCATGGCGAAATTCTCGTAGATGCCGTGCCTGCATTCAACGATAACTATATATGGCTTTTGCATTCAGGGGGATCCCGCAAAGCAGCGGTTGTAGACCCGGGTGACGCAAAGCCGGTGATAAATTGGCTGAGCGTACATCACACCTCGCTCGAGGCAATTCTCATCACCCATTACCATCCAGACCATATCGGCGGGATTGAAGACCTGCTGCACTGGCACGCCGAGCAAGGATTTGAACCACCACGCGTCTACGCGCCCGCTCAGGAACACATTGCGCATGTCAGTGACGAACTCCAAGAAGGGGATACGCTGGACGTGTCTGCACTGGGACTGACGCTGACCGTGATGGAAGTGCCGGGCCACACACTCGGCCACATTGCCTATTACGCGGCAGGGCAATCAGCGAGCGCACAAACGCCCCTGCTGTGGTGTGGCGACACGCTGTTCGCCGCTGGCTGCGGACGCATGTTTGAAGGCACGGCAGAGCAAATGCATGGGTCCTTGCAACGGCTGGGGGCGCTTCCCCAGGACACGGTGGTCTACTGCACACACGAGTACACCCTGTCTAACCTGCGTTTTGCGGTGGCTGCAGAGCCGGATAATCTGCTCATCGTGCAACGCCAAACCGTCGAACAGGACAAACGCGCCAAGGATTTACCCACGGTGCCCAGCAGCATCGGGCTGGAGCGGGCCACCAACCCGTTTTTGCGAGCCAAGGATGCTGCAGACTTCGGGCGCTTGCGGGCCTGGAAGGATCGCTTTTAGGAGTGATAACCATTTGACGTGGCCGCGATGAACACTTAGCATCTGCCTCACATATGCCCGACTAGCGGGCCGCGCTCGTCGCTCATCCAACGCCGCCTCGTGTTCATCAACCCGCACCCGGCGGCCCAAGATACTGATATTGCATGCCAAATCGCCGGGATTTTTTTGGGCGAATGGGAATCACCGTTAGCCTGTTGATCAGTTTGGCTAACCCCGGTTTATCCGCGTGGGCCGATGAGCCTCCGGTTGCTGCACCTGCAGCGTCGGGATTCCCTTTCGTTGACACCATTACTGAAGTGTTCAGAGGGTCTGACAAAAAGGCCCCGGCCGCCATTGAAGAAGCCCCGATGGGCACCCCGCCCGTGCGCTACAAAGAGGGCGCCAAGCGGCCATCGGCCATGATGCAGTCAGGCCAGCCAGGCACAGTCGATACGTCGGCCCTCTCGCCAAGTACACCTCCCATGCAGGCGCTGACGGACATTCAAATGCCCCGCCCCATTGATTTGACGGCACCAGCCAGCGATGTATGGCAACGCATTCGAAACGGCTTTGCGGTGCCCAATCTGGATTCGCCCCTGGTGGCTGAAAAACAGGGCTTGTACGTTGCCCGCCCCCAGCAATTAAAGATCATGTTTGAGCGGGCCAGCCTCTACCTGTACTACATCACCGAGCAATGTGAACGACGAGGCTTGCCCACGGAACTGGCCCTGCTGCCTTTTATTGAAAGCGCCTTTAATCCGCATGCCATGTCGCCTGCCCGCGCATCCGGGCTGTGGCAGTTCATCCCGTCCACTGGCCGCTCATATGGCCTCAAACAAGACAGCGTCCGCGATGAACGGCGTGACATTCTGGCCTCCACCGGTGCAGCGCTCGACTATCTGACCACGCTCTACGAAATGTATGGTGACTGGTATCTGGCGCTGGCGTCTTACAACTGGGGGGAAGGATCCGTAGCGCGGGCCATAGACCGCAACCGCTCACAGGGTCTGCCGACAGATTATCTGAGCCTGTCGATGCCCGACGAAACGCGAAACTATGTTCCTAAACTACAAGCAATAAAAAACATCATCAACTCGCCCGCTGCGTTCAACATCAGCCTGCCGCAACTGAGTAACGAGCCTTACTTCACCACCGTGGTCAAACCCACCGGGCTGGATATAAAAAACGCCGCCAAAATGGCTGACATGAGCATTGATGAGTTTAAGGCCCTGAACCCCAGCTTTAACAAACCACAGGTGCGTCAGGGAGAGCCTGTCACCGTCCTGGTGCCCACCAGCAAAGTGGATTTGTTTTTATCCAATCTGGATAAAAACGCCAAAGCAGGTGACTCCGATGCCTTCCGTCTGGACGAAAACGTGTTGTCGGGTCGAGGGGTCGGCTTAAAGGGTAGGATTTCGGGCAATACCGGCATTTTGAATCAGCAAGGCGGTGACGGCTCCACCTTGCCAACGATTGAAGAAGGACAAACCGGTTTGGCGATATTCCGTGACCCGTACCAGTACGAAAAGCAGGCCACGCAACTGAGCCAGGCCAACCCCTTGGCAGAAATCAAACGCTACCAGTTTGAGGAACCCATGCGTCGTGCCCCGGCTCGTGGCTACGGCGTTCGGCCCAGCAAACATCAGCACGGACGTGGGCACGTTTCGGTCAGCAGCAAAGGGACATCCCACGGAAAATCGGCCGCCAGCAGCAAAACGAGCACCAAGCCAACGGTTAAAACAGGTGCTACCAAAGCCAGCGCCACCGCGGGAAAAAACAGTCCGTCGACCAAGGGCGTGATACGGGCACGCCCTGGCCGCTGAGCGACCACGAGGAGCCCGCAACGGACGGGCCGCTGGCCTTAGATTCTTGGAACAGCCGCTAGGAGCGACCGGGTGTAAGCGGATCGGGGGGCCTGTAACACCGTCGCCGCGGGTCCTTGTTCAACCACCTCCCCTTGCCGCAACACCACAATATCGTCAGCCATGTACTCCACCACCGCCAGGTTGTGCGTGATGAACAAATAAGACAAACCGCGTTCGCGCTGCAACTGCAACAGCAGATTCAACACTTGCGCTTGTACTGAGACATCTAGCGCCGAGGTAGGCTCATCACACACCAGCAATTGAGGCTCTACCGCGAGCGCGCGGGCAATCGCAATGCGCTGGCGCTGACCTCCGGAGAACTCGTGTGGAAAACGCAAGGCCGCCTTGGCTGGCAGCGAGACGCTCTCCAGAACCTGCGCAATGCGCTGATCCTTGTCCGCCTCGCTTAAGTACGGACATAAGGCGTCAAGCCCCTCACGGATAATTTCACGTACGCGATGGCGAGGGTTCAGCGAGGCAAACGGATCCTGAAACACCACCTGTACGGTTCGGCGCAACTGACGAAGCCGTTCGCCTGAGGCCGCTTGCATGTCCTGCTGAGCCAACATCACGCGCCCGCTGACCACGGCCGATTCGCCGAGTAGTTGCAGGATGGCTTTGGCTGCGGTGGTTTTACCGGATCCTGATTCCCCGACCAACGCAACGGTTTGACCCGGACGAATCGTCATCGATAGGCCCTTAAGTACCGGCTTGAGCGAACGGCCCAATAAACCCTGCGATTGGCGATAAGACACCGACAAGTCTTGAACCACCAACAGCGGTGATTGAGCGGCCTGCCGTTCACCCTGTGCGATGGTTGCCTGCGTTTGGACGCCATTCGAAACCAAAGAATGGGCCAACCCCTGCGCCGGTTGCAACAAGACGGGCGGAGCCTCGGGGTAAAAACACCGCACCCACCGGTCATCACCCATGGCGCTGAGCTCGGGCATATGCAATTGACAGTCGTCCACAGCCTTGGGGCAGCGGGATGCAAAGCGGCAACCTGGGGGTAGAGCCGACAGCGAGGGTACCTGCCCACCGATGGCCATCAGCAACTCACCCTTGCGATGTTGGTCAGGTAACGCTGCCAACAAGGCTTTGGCATACGGATGCTGAGGATGGACAAAAAACTGGCGGGTGGGCGATGACTCCACGATTTGCCCGGCATACATGAGGGCTACGTGATCCGCCATTCGGGACACAATGCCCAGATCATGGGTGATCAGCACCATCGCCATACCCAGCTTGTGCTGCAGGCTTTTGAGCAGATCCAGCACCTGCGCCTGCACTGACACATCCAGGGCCGTGGTCGGCTCGTCGGCAATCAGGATATCGGGCCGCGCGGCCAGCGCAATCGCAATCATGACACGTTGCTTTTGCCCGCCCGACAATTGGAACGGGTATTGGGCCAAACGGCCGGTCGGGTCATCAAGCCCCACCTGCGACAACCATTCAGCGGCCTGCGTCATCGCCTGCTGAACCGACATGGACTGGTGGGTCAGGATCACTTCGGTGATTTGTTCTCCGACTGTCATCACCGGATTCAAACTCGTACCTGGTTCTTGAAAGATCAGACTGACCCGCCGCCCGCGGATCGTTCGCATCAAACGCTCGGGTAACAACAGCGTATCGGTCAACTGTCCGTCGTGATCAAGACGAACGGAGCCAGCGATCACCGCCCCGCTTTCGGGCAGGAGCCGTGCGATGGACAAAGCTGTCATGGATTTGCCACAGCCCGACTCACCGACCAATGCAAAGGTTTTACCCTGCTCGACACACAAGGATAAATCATCCAGGGCATGTACCCATCCGTCATCGGATCTTAGACGGGTTGTCAGACCCGTCACTTCAAGCGCAGGCTGTTTACTAATGGTTGCCAAGGACATACTCACACCTGCACCAATGATTTTTTGAGCTGACGGGCACGCGGATCAAATGCGTCGCGCACGGCATCCGCAAACAAATTGGCAGCCAGCACCAACACCAACATAAACGCAAACGCGGCGGCCAGCGTCCCCCCCCCCACGGGCTCACGCGATAACTCCAGACGCGCCGCGTTGATCATCGTCCCAAACGACAACGTCCCGGGGTCGACCCCAACGCCCACATAAGACAACACCGCCTCGGCAAGCACCAGACCTGAAAAATCCATCACCAGGGAAATTAATACCAGATGCATCACATTGGGCAACAAGTGACGAATCAGTATGCTCCAGTGTGTTGCACCAAATGCTTTAGCGGCCTGCACATAGTCCAACTCGCGCAACTTGAACACTTCGCCCCGTAACAGCCGGGCCAACCCAGTCCAACTGGTCACTCCCAAAATAAAACACAGGAAGAACAATCGCACATCGGCCCGCTCCAAAGCGGTGGGAAATGCCTGCGGATTGGCATCGATGCCGACTTGCAACATCAGGACGGCCGCCGCAATCAGGAGCACCGACGGAATGGAGTTGAGCGTGGTGTAGATGTATTGGATCACGGTATCCACCCACCCACGAAAATACCCTGCCGCCAGCCCGGCCAAAATACCAATCGGCAACGTCACCAGCGTGGTCAGCAACCCTAGGACCATCGCGGTGCGGATGCTTTTGAGCGAGATGTAAAGGACGTCCAACCCAACTTTATCGGTGCCCAGCACATGGTAGGCTTGGGACAATTGCCAGGCGATACCGCCCCCGGTACACAGCAAGGCCAACGTCATCAAGCCCCACTGCCGTGCGCGTGCAGCGTCTGTATGGGAGGGTAGTGGCTGTGCGCTTGTCCACAGCAAACTCAACACCATCCAGAGCAAACCGCCCAGAATACCGCCGCGAATGCCTCGCCACAGTTGATCACCAGGGGCATCCTCAACACGCGCAAGCTGCTTGCCTGCAAATTTCAGTCGGGGATAGTCACGCACGGTCTGGCCATTTTTTTGAATGCTTTCTTTGCTCAAACCCATCACTGCCAAGGGGGCAGAATAGGATTTTTCCTGTCCGTTGACCAAAGGAGACAGCACATCATCAAGTACAGAGACGACCTGCGGCGAATAGGCGTCTTTGCCCGTGCTGGATTGAACCCCCGCAGGGGCGGGTAGCAAGGGTCGGTAGTGAATGCTGTCGAGCAGGGTGATCAACAAGCCACCCGCCAAAATGACTGCGCTGGCTACCGCGGGGCCGCTGGTAAATACGTGGGACCACGTAGCGCGCGACAACGGGTTGGCGCGCACGCGGGCCGCGTAGACCGCCAGGGCCAGCAACAGGCCCCACAGCATGATATCTGTCCATAACAATACGAGTTTCATGCACTTATTCCAGACGAATCCGAGGGTCGGCCAGGGTGTAGGCCACGTCGGTCAAGGCCAGCCCGATGATGTACAGCACCGCCCCGATAAAGACCATGGCCCGCACAACACCGAAGTCTTGCGCCTGAATGGCCTCAATCGTGTAACTGCCCAAGCCGGGAATACCAAAAAACGACTCGGAAATCAGGCTGCCCATAAACAACAGGGGAATCACCGCGACCGAGCCGGTGAGTATGGGAATCAGCGCGTTGCGCAGTACATGGCGGAACAGCACCCGGGTTTCAGACAAGCCCTTTGAACGTGCGGTACGTACATAATCTTTGGAGATTTCCTCGAGGAACAGGGTTCGGTACCAGCGCGCACCCCCACCAATGCCACCGACCACACCAATCACCACAGGCAGCACCAAAAACCGCAGGGAGTCCAGCCCGCCGGCATACCCGGAAATCGGCACCAGATTAAGCATTTTGGAGAACAGGTACTGCCCGCCAATGATGTAAAACAGCCCCGAGATCGACATCGCCGCCACACAAAGAATGACCCCCCAGGTGTCCAGATACGTACCCCTGAAAAACGCCATGGCCATCGCAAACACAATATTGACCAACAGGCCCAACACAAACACTGGGACCGCCATGGCCAGACTGGGACCCACGCGGGCTGCGATTTCTCGGGCGATGTCCCGCCCGTCATCGGCTGCACCAAAATCGCCGGCAAACATGGGCAGTGATTTGCTGACAAAGATGGTGTTGGTGATGCGCTCGGCGCCTACCGCCTGTGCGTTATACAGCAGGGGTTTGTCGTAGCCTTTTTCGCGTTTCCACTGCTCAACGGCCGCCTGCGTGACACGTTTGCCCCCCAACGCCGTACGGGCCATGTCATCGGGGGAGTTGACCTTGAAAAACAGCACAAAAGTAATGAGGTTCACCCCCACCAGAATCAACAGGGAATACACCAGCAGCCGCACCAAATAACGCATCATGATGCGCTCCCGGACCGGTCGGCTTTTACGGTGGGGCCTGACTCATCACGAAGTAAGTCCTGCAGATCCGCCCTCAATCCGGTTTGCTCATCGCGTTTACGCCAGGCCCGCCAGGCAGGCCATATAAACAGGGCCCCTGCAATCGCCAACAGGATCATCGGCCAGGTGACGGGTTGATTCCACGCCAGGCGTTGACGCTCACGCAAGGGCACATCGATGCGTTTGTACTTCATGTCGTTACGCGCCAGATCATTCGGTTTGGAGTTTTTAAGCCAGGCATGGTTAAGCGCAAACTGACGGGGATAAAACGCAAACAGCCACGGGGCATCGTCCTGCACCATGCTGATCATTGTGGCGATCAGCGCTTTGCGCTCTTGGTTATTGGGCATGGCTTTGACTTGCTCAAACAGGCGGTCATAGGCCGGATTGGCATAATTGGCGGCGTTTTCGCCATCGGCTTTGGCACGGCTATTCGGGCCGTACAGCAAAAACAGGAAATTCTCGGGATCGGGGTAGTCGGCATTCCAGCCCAAAAAGAACAGCTGTGCAT
>DAITMV010000073.1:0-13345 GCA_036834985.1 Burkholderiaceae bacterium
GTTGAATACGCCAACGGACGGTCGCCGGCTGCATTCGCCGGAAATGGACGCGCAACAAATCGGCCATCCGCGGTAAAGCCATCGACCCCTAGCTGTGCACCGGTTGCATACTGGCGATTAAAGAGATTGTTCACCTGGGCAAATACTTCCAGCGACGAATCCACCTTGTAGCGAGTACCTGCATTAAACACGGCAAACCCGGCAGTTTTTCCATCGCCCAGGTAAAACGGCGCGCTGGCGCTGTGCTGATTGTTTTCGTTGCCGCGGGCAAACACCCCAGCCACCGCCATCATCCCGCCACTGAGCGACCATGACTTGTTGACCTGGAAATTGGCATTGAGCTTAAACACGTGTTTAGGAATGAGCGGGATTTTGTCGCCTGGTTTGATCGTGATAGTGCCGTCCACGCCCGGGGAGCCTGACACTGCAGAACTGTTGCTACTATTGCC
Source organism: Burkholderiaceae bacterium (assembly GCA_036834985.1). GTDB lineage: Bacteria > Pseudomonadota > Gammaproteobacteria > Burkholderiales > Burkholderiaceae_B > DAITMV01. Next base: position 450 of record DAITMV010000073.1, read on the forward strand.
TGCACCATTGACGACTTCGCTGCTTTGATAGCTTGCATCCAGATACGTGTAGTTGGCATTGGCGGAAAATAGCCCTACTTTGACATCCGACCCCAACTCCAGGCCCTGGCGGCGGGTTTTACCGAAATTTTTAAAGTACCCACTACCACTGGCGGTAGAGGCTACAAACAAAATATCATCGTCGTTGACCGCCTTAAAGACACCCGCACTGACTCCAACAAACTCATTGACTTTAACCCGGGTACCCGCTTCAACCGTTTTGGTAACCACCTGGTTCAACGGAGGGTCACCCGCCAATGCATTGGGTAAACGACAGGGGTTGGCCGGGTTTGCGCAACCCAGTTCAATCGCAGTGGGTGCGCGGCTGCCTTCGTTGTAGCCCGCGTAACTATTCCACTGCGGGTTTGGTACGTAGCTGACGCCCACGGCCGGGTTTAAGCGGTTAAAGCGATGGGTTCCGCTCAATGAATTAATACCGCTCGGCGTGATGTTGTCGGTATTAACGACTTCGGTCTGATTCCACCGGCCAGAGGCCAGCAGATGCCATTGCCGCCCTACGGAGAAGGTGTTCATCGCAAAAACACTGCGGGTGGATACCTTACCATTCAGGTCCACCCGATTATCGTAAGGAACCCCATTTACATTGCCGCCAGTCACCCCATCGGCAAAGGCGTTGATGCCGATCACACTGTGATCAGGTGCCAAATAACCCAACTGCGTTGACTGCAAAAAGGACGAACGGCTCGCATCATAGCCCGCCCCCACTACCAGCGTGTTCAAATTAGCGCCAAACTCCTTAAGGGACGTAACCTGGCCGGTTGCTCCGTAGTTGCGTTGGTGGGTTTGGGTGCGATTGATCAAGCCATTGCATTTTTCCCCGGGCTCATCGTTTTGCAAAGCCTGTGCAATACATCGCAAAAACGGAAATGGCGTGTTGGCTGCCGTCTCATTGGCCGGCAAATTGGTGTAGCCGGCTGAAGTCAGTGCTGCACGGTCAGCGGCGGCGGTCGACGCCAAATACACCGCTTGGTCCAATGAGCCTGAGTTAATGTCGCCGTTATACGTACCGGTGTCGATGGTTCGGTAATAGGCATTGCCCGCGAACGACAAGGTATCGTTGACCGTATGGGCCAATCCCAGATTGAGCAGCGTGGAGCGGTTATTGGTGATATCGGGTTTGGTATAGACACTTGAATGGTCGTTGGCCAGCAGCTGCTTTTCTTGCAGGCCGTTCCCGTTGAGCTGATTGTCTGCGTACGCCACCGACAATTTGAGCTCAGTGGATGAGTTTTTCCAACCCAGTTTGCCAAAGAGTTGGCCCACATCTGACGGTGAGCTATCACGCCAGCCCCTCTCTTTGAACAGGTTACCGGCGACATACCAGTTTAGACCCTGCTCATTGCTACCGCCGTGTTCCAGCTCAAGCGACCTGCGACCATAGCTGCCTAAATAAGACTGAACACGCGTCCCCGGGTTGGAGCGGCCATCCTTGGTTTGTACTGACAAGGCGCCCCCCAGGGTATTTAAGCCGAATAAGGGGTTTGAACCGGGCATCAGTGCAATACTGGAGATAGCCACCTTGGGAATCAGATCCCAACTGACCACATCACCAAACGGCTGGTTAAGACGTACCCCATCCATGTACAGCGACAAGCCCTGAGGTGTTCCCAGCAGCGGTGAGGCCGTGTACCCGCGATAGTTGACGTCCGGCTGAAATGGATTGCCCTGCAGGTCGTTGATATAGACGCCGCCTACACTCTTGTTAAGTAGATCAGATAAATCCACAGCCTGCAGTTGCTCGATGCGCTGTTGGTTAAGCACCTGAACCGGTGCAGCCACCTCAGACAACGGTGCGCCAACGCCCGGCAAGGGTGTGGTGGAGATGACTTGCACCTCACCGATGGATTTGTCATCGGCGGCATATGTTAGGTGAGTCCAGCCTGCCGCCATCAAGGAGGCGGTAAGGACTACACAACGGCGTTTCATGAATGTCTCCTGCTGTTTTTATGGATTAAACAGCAGGAGTGCTAGCCAAGGCTGTGCCATACCGTATAGGAAAAATTCCCGAGCTGCGGCTAGCACACCCATTAACCGTTGAAGTTACAGGGTGAGTGACACGTTTAATTAAACGCCTGCTCTTCGATCGCCCGAATGACGCGTTGCACGTTCAGTTCATGGATCTGAACCTGATCGCCGGATATTGGATTGGGCCAGACGGGCGCTTGTGTGATGGCTTTGAAGGCCCCTACGGCATCGGCACCCGCCTCCACTTGCTCTTGTGCCATGGTCTTTAATGTGTGCAGATAGCGATACGAACGCTCAATCTGTTCCGGGCTCACCACACCAAACTGGGAGACAACCATCCCGTTAAATCCGCGCATCTGTTCTAACACCGCCAAGCGACGCTCCAACTGGCCTTGCTGCAAATCGGGCACGCGGGCCGGATGTACCAGAGCCCCCACCCACATGAGCCCCTGTTGAGGATTCGTCAACATCAGGTCTTCCTCAATGGCAGCCTCGTGGGTCAAGGTCACTATAAACCCGGGATTCAAAGGCAAGCCTTGGCCGTCCTGCACGGTATGGTTGGGCACAAAGATACGCGTGCCGAGCAGGCTTGCTTTACCCAGCTCAAGGGTCAAACGCTTTAAGCAGGTGGGACATCGTTGTTTCATCAGGGCGGCTGTCATGGGGCCCGCATAGACCGGGACATCTAACGCGACACCACGCCCGGGATGGTCTCCGCGCACCCGCAAGGTCCACTGCCTGATAAAACCGTCGGTGGCCAGGACGCCCTCGGGCTGCGCGCGGGAATTGATAATCGCCACGCGGTATCCACGCCAACGCCGGTATACATCGCGGGCCAGTTGCGTACCCACCCGAGCGGTGGCGCCCGGGTCAATCAACCACAGTTGGGTATCAGTAACAATAATCAACGGTTGCAGTGCATAACGCGAACTTGGCGGCAACACGTTATCAGCACAGGTCCATAGCCAATACGTAGACGTTGGGGCAGCCACCAGCCCCGTCATGGACTCTAACTTGGGTGGCACCGCAGGCGGAGCAATCTGCTCAAAACACTCACGGGACTGCGCCCAGCCAGGCGTGGCGATGACGGCCATGCCGCCGGAGACGAACCATACCAGCCACCTCAGCAGTCTTCCAATCCAGGGGCGGTTACTCATGACCGCTTGCGCTTGCCGTCAATCGACAGCACCTTGGCACGCGGCAACGTGTAGTTCACGATCGCGTCGGCCAGGGCGGCGACCATGGCCGGGTTATCGCCCAGATGGCCCGTGGTGGGTAATTCGATTAATTCGGCGAACGGCCACACCTCGGACAAAAACCGCGCGCCACCCGGTGGGCAGACTTTGTCGACCATGCCTTGGACCACCGTGATCGGGATTTGATGCTGCGCGATGACGCTGACATCACACGCCCACTGGTCAGGAGAAATAAAGCAATCATGGGCCAGAAAATGGGCCTGAAGCCGATACTTGCGCAACACAGCCGCGCGGTCTGTGTCGTTCAGTGTTCCCACGGTTGGGGCCGACATGCCCAGCAGTTGATGTTCAAGCCGGGACCATAGCAGGCTGGCTTGTAGTTGCTCAATCGGTGTTCCTTTCTGAAACACATGTGTCACAGAACGGGTATCCCGCTTGGAACCAAACACGTCCGTAAACCCTTCAGGATCACACGCCGCCAGGGTATTAAAAAAACTGTCCACCCGGATACGCAAAGGAATAAACGGACCTCGCAAGACCATCGAGGCAATCCGGTCCGGACGAAACGCCGCCGCAGCGATCGCCAGCGTGGCGCCCCAAGAGCCTGCAAGGATGTTGAATCGACGGACATCCAGCAGATCGGCCAACAGGAAAATGTCATCAATCAGCCGCTGGGTATCCAAATCCTGCAAAGGCAGATCATCGGACAACCCGCTGTTACGTTGATCGAATCCCCACCAGGGAACCCCCACCCGGCGCAACGGCTCTACGGTGCCGGCGTGCAGTCTCCCGCCTGGGCCACCATGCAAGACCAGCCATGGCGTTGCGTCATTTTTGGCCCGTGGCCTGCCCTGTTCGCACCACAGAGCAAGCTTCCCTCCCCCCAAATCAGGCTGCAAATTAGGCGCCCGCCACATCGTCAATTGCTCTTGAACTGTGGGTGGAGAGGAGAGGTTTTCGAAAGAATGCGGCATGAAACTTGCGGTATATGAAAGTGTTGACGAGGGACATCATCCTAGTGGGTTATGAACACGTCAACAACCGCTCAGGTCAGGCAAGCAGACTTGACCACCGTCAGAAGACTTTTTGGAGGAATTAAAATGCAGTGGAGTACCCCATCGTTTGTAGATATGCGTTTTGGCTTTGAAATCACCATGTACATCGCCAACCGCTGAGCATGAGACAGACAACGCCCCGCCAAATGGCAATAGCCTTTGTGTGGGGCGTTTTTTATTGACGCATCTAACAACTACTATAAAAACCCAATGAAAATAAAAGTACTGGGTTCAGCCGCTGGCGGCGGTTTTCCACAGTGGAATTGCAATTGTCACAATTGCTCCGCAGTCCGTGCCAAGTCGCCGGGCTTTGCAGCCAGAACACAATCATCCATCGCTATTTCGGATGGTAGTAACCAATGGATATTGGTCAACGCCTCGCCCGATATATTGGCGCAACTAAAAAACACCCCTGAACTACAGCCTGCGCGTGGCCCCCGCGACACCGGGATTTGTGCTGTCCTGTTGATGGACGCACAAATTGACCACGTCACCGGTCTGCTGATGCTGCGCGAAGGGCCAGCCATCCAGTTGTACACCAGCCCGGCGGTATGGGAAGACTTGACCACCGGTTTGCCACTGGTGCCCACGCTCTCATTTTATTGCGGTGTCAACTGGCACCCCTTACCCACCGACAGTCAAACCCAAATCGTGATTCCGCCTCTAGAGGCGATCCGCATTACGCCGGTACCATTGATCAGCAAAGCACCGCCTTACTCTCCACACCGGTTTGCCGCCAGTGTCGGCGATAATATCGGGCTGCTCATCGAGGACATACGGACTGACAAAACCGTGTTTTACGCGCCAGGGTTGGGTGAAGTGACCCCGGAGTTGATGGCCATCATGGAAAAAGCCGATGTGCTGATGGTCGATGGCACCTTCTGGACCGAGGACGAAATGATTGACCTCGGATTTTCCAAGAAGAAGGCGGCCGACATGGGCCATTTACCGCAAATTGGCCCCACCGACGGTCCGGATTCGGGCATGATATCTGTGCTGGATTCTTTGCCAAACAAGCGAAAAATCCTCATACATATCAATAATACGAACCCGATTCTCAATGAGATGGGGCCTGAGCGGGCCCTCCTGAAACAACATGGAATCGAGGTGTCGTTCGACGGCATGGAGATCGCACTTTGAGCGTGGTAAAAGACGTGATGTCAAAACTGGGGCAACGGGTTCAGGAATCTGCCGAAGCAGTCACACAGCAAATTGGCGACCGCGTGGCCTCCACGCTGGACGCAGCCTTACACACCAAAATCGGCACCGTCGTGGGTGACGCGCTGCAAAAAACCATCAGCACCGTGGTTCCTGGTGTCGAGAGCGATGCGCCTTGGTCACGCCGCGAGTTTGAAAAACGTCTGCGAGCCAAAGGTGATCGCTATCACATTCACCATCCGTTTAATATCAAGATGCGTACCGGCAACCTGACAGCCGAGCAAATCCGTGGCTGGGTAGCCAACCGCTTTTATTACCAGATTCGCATTCCGCAAAAAGATGCGGCCATCATGGCCAACTGCGATGACCGTGAAACCCGCCGTCGCTGGGTACAACGTATCCTGGATCACGATGGTATTGGCGATAACCAGGGCGGCATCGAAGCGTGGACCCGGCTTGGCGAAGCCGTCGGCATTCCGCGTGACGAACTGGCCAGCCTCCAGCATGTGTTGCCGCCCGTCCGGTTTGCCGTTGATGCCTATGTCAACTTTGCCAAACAAGCTCCCTGGCAAGAAGCCGTGTGTTCGTCGCTCACAGAAATGTTCGCCCCGGAAATCCACAAAGAGCGTCTGGCCAACTGGCCCCAGCATTACAAGTGGATTGAGCCGCGCGGCCTTGAGTATTTCCGCAGCCGCATCAGCCTAGCCAAACGCGACGTAGAGCATGGTCTTGAAGTGACGCTGAACTACTTTAAGACACGCGAGCAACAAGAGCGGGCACTGGAGATTCTTCAATTTAAGCTCGATATCCTCTGGAGTATTCTGGACGCGGTACAAGCCGCCTACCCGGACGAAGATGCCGACGACAGCCTTACACCCGAAGTAGACATATACGCCCACAAAAAGCCGGCCCCAGCCCGCCGTAAAGCTCGAGCCAAAACAGTTGCACGCGGTGTCACATCAGAAACACCAGCACAGGACATACCAAAAACCGCCAAGCCTCGCCGCTCGACCGGTGCAGCAAAAGCCAAGGCGCCTAAAGCCAACGCGGGTAAAAGCTCTGCCAATAAAACGCCCGCTCGCGCACGCAAGGCGACGAATCCCGAGCCTGCCATCGTTCCCGGTGAACAGGGCGTTACCGATCATGTAGCACCAACAGACACCACCGAATCACCATGAGTACCAGCAGCACATCCTTGCCCGAACCTCTAACCTTAAATCGCCTGTTCCGCCTGCAATGGGAGGAGGCTCAACAGGCTTTTGTGCTGTTATACCCCGAGGGCATGGTTAAACTGAATACCAGCGCAGGCGAAATTCTCAAACGCTGTGACGGTACACACACACTTCAGACTTTAGTTGAAGATATTGAAAAATCATTTAATACCAATGGCTTAACCAGCGAAGTAAAATCTTTGCTTGAAGAGGCGCATCGCCGCAACTGGCTGACCTGACGCATGAGCACTCTGGTACCGCCCACCACAAAGCCCCCTCTGTGGCTACTGGCAGAACTGACTTACCGCTGCCCGCTGCATTGCGTGTTTTGCTATAACCCCATCAACTACACCCAACACCCCGATGAACTGGACACCGACACCTGGAAGCGTGTGTTCCGTGAAGCTCGGGAACTCGGTGCAGCTCAGCTCGGGTTTTCTGGTGGCGAACCCTTGTTGCGTGATGATCTGGAAGAACTGGTGGCGTACGCCCGCGGGCTGGGCTATTACACCAACCTGATCACCTCGGGTATTGGCTTAAAAGAGGAACGCCTCAAAGCCCTCAAGGATGCCGGGCTGGACCACATCCAGGTGTCGTTTCAGGACGCCACCCAGGCGGCCAATGATGCCCTGTCGGACACCAAATCCTTTGAGAAAAAGCTCAAGATCGCCCAAGCCGTTAAAGCCATGGGCTGGCCGATGGTGCTCAATGTGGTCCTTCACCGCTTAAACCTTGACCACATCGACTCGATTATCGAACTGGCCATCGCACTGGGCGTCGAGTACCTGGAGCTGGCCAACACGCAGTACTACGGCTGGGCGTTCAAAAACAAGGATCAGCTCATTCCCACCCGCGAGCAATTGGCGCACGCTGAAGCCCGGGTGGAGCACTACCGCCAGCAGCTGGGCAAACGCATGCAAATCCTGTTTGTGGTGCCTGATTATTTTGAAGGCAAACCCAAACCCTGCATGGCTGGTTGGGGCAATGTGTTTTATTCCATCAGTCCGGATGGTACGGCCCTGCCCTGTCAGGCTGCCCGCATGCTGCCAGGGTTTGATTTTCCGAATGTCAAAGACCACAGCCTGGCCTCCATTTGGCGCGACAGCGACGCGTTTAACAAATACCGCGGTGATGACTGGATGAAAGCGCCTTGCCGCACCTGCCCGGAGAAAGAAAAGGACTTTGGAGGCTGCCGCTGCCAGGCCTATCTGGTCACCGGAGACGCCACCAACGCTGACCCGGTGTGCCCCAAATCGCCCGATCATGACACCATCATTCAGTGGGTTGAGCGTGCTCAAGCCATCGACTCAGCCACGTTGCATCGCGGATCATCAAAAACGTCTCCTGAGCGCCCTGTTATTTGGTATCGCACCGACAGCAACTCCAGGCAATTGAGCACCTCGCCTGCCACTGATTCATGACACCGCCACGGCTTGAACTGTCCAACGTCAGCTTTGCTTACGGGGACGGCCCAGAGGTACTACAAACGGTCAGTCTGCAGATACAGCCAGGCGAGTTGTTTAGCCTGCTCGGGCCCAACGGTGCAGGTAAAACCACACTGATCCACCTAATTGCAGGTTTGCTGGCCCCAGCCGGCGGTACGATTTGCATCAACGCAGAGCCTGTCAGCCCGCATCGTCCTTGCATTCGCAGCCAGATCGGCTTGGTGTTTCAATCCCTCAGCCTCGATCGGATGATGACCGTTGAAGAAAATCTGCGCTTTGCAGGCGGCCTGCAAGGGCTTGACCGCCAGCAGACCGAAGCACACATGGACCGGCTGCTGGCAACACTGCATATAGCCCCGCTGCGCCATAAAACGGTCATGAGCCTGTCAGGTGGACAGCAACGCACGGTGGATATTGCCCGTGCGCTGATCCACCAACCCGGCCTGTTGATACTGGACGAACCCACCACCGGGCTGGACCCCATCGCCAAAGACTTGTTATGGCAGCACCTGAGGCAAGTCATCAAGACCCAGCAACTGGGCATCCTGATGGCCACCCACATGATGGACGAGGCCAGCAGCAGCGACCGAGTCAGCTTTCTGAACAAAGGTCGCTTGCTGTGGGTTGGCACACCGGGTCAGGCGCTGGAACAACTCCCCCCCGAACAACGAACTAAAACCCAGATGGCAGGCTTGTCTGACTGGTTTCGATGGCAAATGCCTCGACCATGAAACTACTGTATTTTTACCTCGCCAGCGTGCAACGGGATGTGCGCAAAACACTGCGTCAACGCGACCGCTTGGCCGCCTCGCTGGTTCGTCCACTCTTGTGGCTATGGGTTATTGGCGGTGGAATGGCGGCTATGGCGGGCCCTCATTATATTGAGCGGCTTGTTCCTGGCATTATCGGCATGTCCCTGCTGTTCGGAGCAATGGTCGGAGGGCTGTCCATTGCATTTGATAAAGACGCAGGCACCATGCGGTTGCTGGTAACTGCCCCGGTCGGCACGTCCCATGTCATCGGGGCAAAAATCATTTCGGCTACGCTGGTCGCTTTACTACAAACCCTGTTGCTGATGGCTGTGCTTGCCACGCTGGAGGCCGGCGCCTATGTGTGGACGCATTTTGGCCTGCCTCTCGAAAGCCTTCAGGCGTGGCTGCCTTGGGCGGGTACCCTGCGGGTCGAATCGTGGCCCTGGTTTGCGCTGGCCACAGGGATGGGCGGTTTGGTCTGCGCTTGCCTCGGGGTGTGGTGTGCAGTGATCGCCAAAAGTATCGACAGCTTTGCCGTGATGATGAATTTTGTGATCTTCCCGGTGTTTTTTTTCAGTGGCGCGATGTATCCCACACACACCATGCCGGTGCTGGCAAGGTGGGTGTCACAAATCAACCCGTTTACCTATGTCGTGGATATGCTCCGCGCCGCGGTTGGCTTGCCCACCGAGTATGGGCAATGGATCAGCGCCGGCTATCTGTTTGCAGCCTGCGCCATCATCGCGACCCTGGCCATCTATCAATTCACCCGCCATGGCGGTGCCCTGGTGATTGTTGCCGGCAAAGGGCGTTGAATTCTTACAGGGTGTTGAACTCTTTTTAATGTCAGGCAACACAGGGGGGTTAATCTGTTAACTCCCGTGTTATTCAATGCCTCCCATCTCATTTACCCTGAACCCCAATGCACCCGTATTCGTTCCGCAATCGATGCGCACCGTGGTTCAACGCCCCCTGTCACCGCTGGCTGATTCCTATCAAGCCATTAAAGACTATGTAAACCAGCAGAAAAGCGAACATCCAATCGACGGGCATCCCTCAACAGTGCTCATCAATCTAGCAGCCGAGGAAAGCGAGCTGTTGCTCAATAATCTATACATCAGCCTGCAGGAGGCCCTTGAGCCCTTTGTGGCACTGGGTTGTTTGTCCACCACATACAGGCAATATCAGAGCGACCAGTACAAGTTTTTCGAAGCCATCAGAGCTGACATCGAACATATCCTGTCACACATGCCGGCTGATGAGCGCAAAGCCTTGTGTGAGATCATGGGCTCAGACCCCCTGCATTTGAAGCCATTCATACTCAGTGCGTTCAGCTCAAATCATCCAGCAGTTTTCGAGCTTGAGCAGTTGATCAGGCGAAGTCAGCCCGCGCAAGAGCAGCCTGAACCACCCTCCATGCCACAACCCCCAGACCTCACGCCGCAAGCATCCCTGCCGCCAGAGATTGAGCCTGTCCTTGACGCTGATCCTATACCGGCACAAAACAACGAGCCATCAGCCCCGCGTCCCGGTAAAAAACGACACGGTACAAAGCCAGGCAATCAAGGTCAGTTGCCTACAGCAGTTGCCGTGGACAACGACACCCTGTTACTCGAACAGACTATCGCCAATAATCAGTTAACGCTCGAACAACAATCTGCCATTGAATACGCACAGACCGTTGATAAGGTGTTGGATGACTTTTTTAAAACGCCATTCAAAAGCACAAGCCAAAACACCCGAAAAAAATCGAACTCATTCATGGGCCATATGACCGGCGGGAGGCTGGATGCCCGACAGGGCGTAAGAGGCTTAAACCTACAGCCACAACCGCACATGGACAACCGCCAGGTATGGGTTAATGCGGTCCTGGCTAAAATGACCCCCAAGGAATTGGTCAGCTTGGTACTGACCTGCGGAACCACACACTACCATCAACCACCCCAGGACAAGTCATCGCCACTTAAACCGGGGAAAAAGCAAATCGCTGACAATAATCAACAACAAAATGTTTGCGATGACTTGGTTATCAATGAGCGCACGTTACTAAAACCACGTTCACAGATTGAGAAAAATCTGATGGATTTGGCGGTTCATACCATTGCGGGATGGCCACCATTTGCGCCGGCTGACCAGCACCTCAACACAACAGCCAAACAACTTAAGGAATTGGCATTATCCGTAGACTTTTCAAAATCACCGTTTTTGAATGGAGTCAAAGCCGAGCAGTTGGCTCTAAGAATGCTGTTGTGTGTAACACGAGTTGAGTTTTTGGCAGCAGCCTGTATTTTGCGGGGTAGTAACGGATTTGAACGGGCAGATCAGACCCAACGTACCGAACATGCCAACATCTTTCTGTTTAATAACGGCATGCAAAACTATCATATGCTTTGTACGAGGCTCAGCGAAGTTCCTGTGATTGGACCCGAACTGTCGTCACTGTTTGCAGATCATCTGACATGGCGCGGCGCAGGGCTACTCGTGACGAAGACACTGACACTGCACACTCTGGAAAACATGTGTGATCCGTTTGAATTGAATTATTATTCCCGGCAAAAGATTCAGGAGATGGTCAGTACCCATCACGAACGCATTCAAAGCCAAAAACGTCAAATCAAGGGCGAGTTGGCTAAAATCATCAACCGTATTCAAAAGCAGCACTTTGGCTATTTGCAGCCCACGCCAAGCGCAGGGGGTGTACTAAAGATGGAAGCCTGTGTGGGCAGACAAATCGCGCACGGCATCTGTATGAAAGCCCATGAGCTCCTGAGCGCTGAACAGCCCGCCCCATAAAAAAAACCGGCTCCGAGGAGCCGGTGAAGTTGACGCGTTCGTTGGAGACCACGCAGCAACTCAGGGTTAGCTGGGTATCGTCGCACAGCCCAGATAACCCCCCAAGGAGCGTCTGCTTACGTAGCGTCAAGAGTGGGGGCTCTTGCGGAGAGTGCAACAGCCCCCGGGGTGAAACGTTACAACATGACCATCAGCAGATCAGGACTTGGGCAGTTTGAATACCCAGACCGAGCCACCTTGCTCAAGGTAATTGACGCGCTTGGCAACATCTCCGCCCCACAGAGGCACAGCACCACCCCAGCCTGACACGACGGCGACAAACTGCTCACCGCCTTCTTGCCAGGTGATTGGAGGCGCTACCACGCCAGAACCTGTCTGGAACTGCCAAACCACTTTACCGGTCTTGGCATCAGCGGCCTTCAAGAAGCCTTCAGGCGTACCCCAGAACACCAGATCGCCACCGGTCGTCAGCACACCACCCCACAGCGGAGCGTTGTTGGTGATTTCCCATTCGATCTTGCCTGTCTTTGGGTTCATGGCGCGCAGGGCACCGATGTAGTCATTGCCAGGAATGGTCTTGATGGTAAAGCCTGCGCCCAGGTAAGCAGCACCTTTCTTGTAGGTGATCGGCTCGTTCCAGATCTCCATACCCCATTCATTGGCAGGTACGTAGAACAGATTGGTCTTTGGGCTGTAGGCCATTGGCATCTGGTTCTTGCCACCGAGGAACGATGGAGCCGAGAACACAGTGTTACCCTTCTTGCCGTCGGTGGCTGTTGGGTCACCAGGGCGGTTGGCCGGGTCAAACATGGGGCGGCCGGTGTTCAAGTCAATGCCAGTTGCCCATGTAATCTTCTTGACGAAGGGGAATGCGTTTTCCAGCTTGCCGTTTTTAGCATCCAGGACGTAGAAAAAGCCGTTACGGTCAGCTTTACCACCCAGACGCTTACCGTTGGGACCGTCAAAGGTCACAAACTCGTTCACGCCGTCATAGTCCCAGCCGTCGTTAGGAGTACCTTGGTAGCTCCATGCAATCTTGCCGGTAGTTACATCCACCGCAACGGTTGAGCAGGAGAACAGGTTGTCACCCTTGCGCAGGTGGCTGTTCCAGGGAGCTGGGTTACCCGTACCGAAGTAGGCCAAGCCGGTTTTTGCATCATAGCTGCCACCCAACCAGGTGGCTGCGCCGCCAGTTTTCCACAGATCGCCAGGCCATGACTTGTTCACGTCGCCGGAAATGCCGTTTTCAATCTTGTTGCCG